>JAUSAI010000259.1 GCA_030652945.1 Caldisericota bacterium
ACTGCGACGGGTCAGCGCAGGGGCATGCGCTTTTCGCAGGCCATCTCCAGGCTGGAGGACCTGCACGCGGGCGCCTATGTCGTTCATCGCGACTACGGTATCGGCATCTTTCGTGGCATATCGGCAATGGCAGTGGATGGTATCACGCGCGACTACATCTCGCTCGAGTACGGCGATCAGTCGCTCCTCCATGTGCCAGTGGAACGGCTCGGGTTCTTGGAGAAGTACATCGGAGACCGGACTGAAATCGCACTGGACGTGCCGGGTTCCAAGCGGTGGAAGCGGGTGCGGTCTGAGGCGGCGGAGGACGCGCAACGCATTGCCAAGGAGCTTCTCGCGACTGCTGCACGACGGTACGCGCGCGAGGGCTTTCGATTCAAGCCGAATCCCGAACTCGAGGCCCCGGTCGTCGAGACGTTCTCGTACGACCTGACCCCGGACCAGACCAGAGCGATTGATGATGTGCTCGGCGACCTTGAGGCCGGCAAGCCCATGGACAGGCTTGTCTGTGGTGACGTTGGTTTCGGCAAGACCGAAGTAGCCATCAGAGCTGCAGTTCGAGTTGTCGCCAACGGAAAGCAGGTTGCAGTCGTAGCTCCCACGACCATCCTTGCCATGCAGCACTTTCGGAACTTCGAGGAACGGTTCGCCCCGGTCGGCTACAACATCGCCCTCTTCTCGCGCATGGTGGGAAATCGGGAGCTCGCCCTAGGCAGGGAGAAACTGCAGGAAGGAACGGTCGACATTGCTGTGGGGACCCACAAACTGCTCAACATGGCATCGTCCTTTCGTGACGTCGGACTCGTCATCGTCGATGAAGAGCAGCTGTTTGGCGTGCTGGACAAAGAGAAGATCAAGAAGCTGAAGGCGGAGGTGGATGTGCTGACACTGAGCGCGACGCCGATACCGCGAACGCTCGAATCGTCTGTCGTCGGGATCCGGGACATCTCGCTCATCAACACACCTCCTGTCGGGAGGTATCCCATCCGCACCTTCCTCATGCCATTTGACGAAGGTCAGCTGGTAAAGGCCGTCCGATCAGAACTGGACCGGAAGGGGCAGGTGTACGTCGTGCACAATCGCATCCTGGACATCGAGCACCGGCAGAACCTGCTTGCGCACCTGTTCCCAGACGCACGGATCGCGGTGGCTCATGGCCGGCTGCACAGCGAACAGCTCGAACAGGTCATGCTGGACTTCTACGAGGGCAGGTACGACATTCTCCTGTCGACGACCATCATCGAGGCGGGCCTGGACTTCCCGAACGTGAACACGATCATCGTGGACGAATCCGAGAAGCTCGGGCTTGCCCAACTGTACCAGCTTCGGGGCCGAGTGGGCCGGTCCGTGCGGCATGCGTATGCGTACTTCTTCTACTCCCACGGGACCCCGCATGATACCGTGGCATTCAGGCGACTCGAGGCGATTGCCGCTGCGGTCGACTTCGGTGCGGGACTGCAGGTCGCCATGAAGGACCTGGAACTCCGCGGTGCCGGCGACGTCCTGGGAGTGAAACAGAGCGGAAGATTCTCGGACGTGGGATACCACATGTTCCTGTCCCTGGTCGAGGAGGAGATCCTGCGCGGGAAGGGCCAGTACGTGGAGCCACTGCCGAAACCCGTGCTGATCCTGCACACGTCTGCCTATGTGCCCGAAGCCTATGTGACCGATGCAGGGGAACGGCTGAGTCTGTACAACGCCATCGACCGTGCCTCCGTGCACGACCTCGGCACGCTTGAAGAAAGCACCGCTGACCGGTACGGTGCACTGCCGGACGAAGTGGAGCGTATCTTCACCCTGAAGCGGCTGGAGCTGGCGCTTGGGAAGATACGTGCAACGGCAGTCAAGGAGTCGAAAGGGATGCTGGTCGTCGATTTCGCCGGTCAGCAGAACGCGAGCCAGTTCCTGCGAGCAGTTGTCTCGCGTATCGAGGGAGTCCACAGCATGCGCGATTCCGTCGTCATTCCTCTTCCCGAGGATGCAGAGCCGCTTTCATTCCTCTGCGAGTTGCTTTTGTCGCCCGAATCGGTAGACTGAACGCATGGAAACGCGCGAGACACGCATCATTACGCCCGATGAGCTGGGCGCGACCCTTGATGTTCTTGCGGGACAGCGCTTCGTTCTCGGACTCTGCGGTGTTGAACTGTCAACGAATCTTGAGGGATGCGTGAGCTGCCGCATCCTGCCGACCGATGCGGACAGCTATCTCTTGCCGCAGACGGCTCTCGGCATCATGACCTGGGCTCGGTTTGCCGAACAGCACTACGGCTGTCTTGTCTGCGTCGCGACCGTACCGGTCGCACACGTTCTGCGCGAACTGCTGGGCGCTGTCACGAGACTCGCAGAGATGTCGGAAGCCGTAGTCGACGGGGATTCCGTGAGCTCCTCCACCGTACAGGAAGCCCACGGCCTTGCGGTATCACTTGCCCCTCTTGTCGGAACGCAGTACACCGCCATCGAGGAATTCCGTTTGCTGGTTGCCGAACTGCGCGAGAAGTGCCCGTGGGACCGCCGGCAGACCCACCTGTCGTTGCTCGACACGCTCTTGGAGGAATCGTACGAAGTCGCGCTTGCCATCGAGGAATCGAGCCTTTCCAGCCTGGAGGAGGAACTGGGAGACCTGTTCCTGCAAGTGTTCATCCAGTCTGAGATAGCCCGTGAGGAAGGGGCGTTCGATATCTGCAGTGTCATCCGGCACATCGACGATAAACTGACGTTCCGTCATCCGCACGTGTTCGGCGACTTCCAGGCCGACTCCAGTGAGAAGGTTCTCGACAATTGGCAGAGACTGAAAGATGCCGAGGGACGGAGACGGCGGTACGTCGACAGCGCCAAACTGCTGTCTTCCATCGAGAACGCACTGCTGGCGCAGGAAACGGCCCGCGACGACGGGTTCGACTTTGAGTCCGTCGACCAGGCGTACGGCAAGCTGCTGGAGGAGTCCCGCGAGCTGGGAGACGAGTTGACCGCTGTCCCTCTCGACACGGAGAAGCTGTCGATGGAACTGGGCGATGTTCTCTTTGCGTCGCTGAACGTTGCGCGGCTGGCGGGCATCAATCCGGTCAAGGCACTGCGCCACTCGTTCCACAAGTTCGGAGAACGCTACGAAAGGGTGCGCGCGTTCGCTGTGGAGAGTCACATGGATCTTGCAGCGGCCACCTCGGAGGAACTGGAGACACTATGGCAGCGGG
This sequence comes from Caldisericota bacterium, assembly GCA_030652945.1. Taxonomy (GTDB): domain Bacteria; phylum Caldisericota; class Caldisericia; order Cryosericales; family Cryosericaceae; genus Cryosericum. The sequence continues at coordinate 3,192 of JAUSAI010000259.1, forward strand.
CGAAGAACACCTAGGACCCCAGAGTGTCGGCCCGCCCATGGATGGTCAGGCAGGCGCACAGCCGAAACTGAACGTCGAGCCCGTCGGAGCAGCGAAGACCAGCATCCGCACCATCCTCTGGAACCTGACAGGCGCGCTCGTGTTCGGCGCCCTAGGCTTCTTTGCCCTGTCGCTCATCTCTCACCAGTTGAACGTGGTGAAGGTGGTCAGGTCGATGCGCCCTGTGTACATTCTCACAGCGCTGGGACTCATCATTATGGAGATCGTCGTTCAGGCACTGCGGCTCGAAGCGATCCTGCGGGCACTGGGACTTCGCATCAGCATCAGGAGCGCATTGCGTACCATTCTTGTCGGCGAGTTCTTCGCACGAGTGACACCGTTTGCGGCTGGCGGCGGAGAGCCGGCTCAAGCCTACATGCTGTTCAAGGACAATACGATCGGTGTAGCCGACTCCACCATGGTCTTCGCCATCAAGGCCATCATGGCCGGAGCGTCGCAGATGGTCGTATTCGCGTTCGTCCCGGTGTGGCTCATCTTCTCGGGAAGGAGCCTGGATGTCGGGAACCGCTTCCAGATTGTCCTGTACATCGGGATCGCGATGTATGTCGCGTTCTTTGTCATCCTGCTGGTCAGCCTGTCGCGGATGCAGCAGCTCAGCAGCTACATCGACCGCGTCATGAGCCGCGAAACGGGCCGGCTCAGCCGGCTTGGACGCCTCTGGCAGGTCGTCGCGCGGCGAACGAATGCGTTCGTCAAGGAGATGCTGAAAGCGAAGGAGACCGCACTGCACGCGAACAGGGGACACATGACACGGGGACTCGTCTACAGCTTCATCTCCTGGGGACTGGTCGTGGTGACGCCGATTACTCTGCTGTATGGCCTTGGCGTGACATCCTCGGTCACGCAGATCATTGTCGCGACGATGATCTACTACATTGCGATCTCGTATTTCCCGACCCCGGGAGCATCGGTGGGGGCAGAACTGGGAGCGGTTGCGCTCTTTGCAGCGTTTGTACCGGCCGGCATCCTGGGAGCGTTCATCTTGGTGTGGCGGTTCTTTGACCACTACATCAAAATGGGAGCCGGAGGACTGATGACGTTTGCCGAGTTCGTTTTCAAGCCGGCCCGCAAGCGTCGCCGCGCAGTCAGGCAATCCAAAGCCGGTGAGACAAAGGAGAAGGACGGGGAGCCATGAAGAAGAGAGCCATTGTCATCGTTCTCGACAGCGTCGGCATCGGCGCGGCGAAGGACGCATTCCTGTACGGGGACCTAGGCGCGGATACCTTGAGGCATATCTACGGAGGGACTGCAGGCTTCCGACTCCCGAACCTGGAGAAGCTGGGGCTTCGGTACCTGCTGGATCACTCGTTCGGGGAAGCAGAAGGAGCCTTCGGCATCATGGAGGAGAAGGCGCGCGGCAAGGACTCGATCAGCGGGCATTGGGAGATGATGGGGCTCACCCTGACGGAACCGTTTCCTACGTACCCCGACGGCTTTCCGCCGGACGTCATCGCCCTGTTTGAGAGGCTGACACACACGACAGCCTTGGGCAACAAGGCGGCATCCGGAACGGCCATCATCGCGGGACTCGGTGAGGAGCACATGCGCACGGGAAACCCCATCGTTTACACCTCTGCCGACTCGGTGTTCCAGATCGCCGCACACACTGATGTCATCCCGCTCGCGCGCCTGTATGAGATGTGCGATGTCGCGCGTCGGCAGGTGATGGTTGGCAAGCACCTCGTCGGGCGGGTCATCGCGCGTCCGTTCATCGGCACACCGGGCGCATTTGTGCGCACGTTCGACCGCCGCGACTATGCCGCCGAGCCGTGCGGTCCAACCGTCCTCACCACGGCGATGGACGCGGGCTGTGACGTCATCGCAGTCGGCAAGACCTGGGAGCTGTTTGCCGGCGTGGGATTCACCAGGCATGTGCATGTCGAAGGGAATGACGAGGGGATCCAGAAGACGATCGAGACTGCGCAGGAAGACGGCTGGCGGGGACTGCTGTTTACGAATCTTGTAGACTTCGACATGCTGTATGGTCATCGGCGCGACGTTGCCGGATATGCTGCTGCGCTGCGGCGCTTTGATGACGCCCTGCCGGACCTTCAGCATGCGATGCACGGTGACGACCTTCTTCTCATCTCGGCCGACCACGGCTGCGATCCGGCGTTTCCAGCCCACACTGACCATACACGAGAATACGTGCCGGTTCTCGGGTACTCGCCGGCGCTCCATGGTGGATCATATCTCGGCATACGGGAGAGCTTCGCCGACCTCGGCGCGACGGTATGCGAACACCTCGGGATCCCCGTCATCGCTGGCAGCAGCTTCCTGAAGGACATGTCCTGATCCGCCAAACGCGAACAACGGACATGCAGGTGCACCGCTGTGGATAAGAGCGACCCGGTGCTGGACGGCGAGAAGGGGTTGCGCCTGCTGTACGAGCTCGTACGGCTCGAAGTCAAGCGCGGGTGCGTCGACGATGCCGCGCAAGGGGGATTCTCGAAGCTTGCCCGGACCACGCTGAATCAGGCGCTTCGGTCCACCGCGGGCAGGAAGGACAATTCACCCTCGAGACGACTTCATGCACTCTTTGTCGACTACGATCTGATTGCCCGCGGGGAACGACGTCGACGGTGCGCGGAAGCTCTGGCCATTCTGGCTGAAAGGCCCTCTGCAACGCGTGAAGAACCCGCACCCCGA
>JAUSAI010000081.1 GCA_030652945.1 Caldisericota bacterium
GCGGGCGTGGGGCGAGGCGGCGGTGTACCCGCACGAGGGGTCGGCGGTGACCGGCGAGACGAACGAGCACCCGGAACGGTCGTCGACGCACCCGTTGCCGTCGTCGTCGCGGCCGTTGGCGGTCGCCTCGGCCGGGTTCACGAACAGCCGGCTTGCCAGGTCCGGGTGGCCGGCGTCGAGGCCGGTGTCGATCACCGCGATCACGATGCCGGGATTGCCGGTCGTGCGCGCCCAGGCCGCGGGTGCGCCGATCACGTCCAGGTAGGGCGTTTGGCCGGGGTAGAGCGTGTCGTCCGGCTCGCGGGCGGCGCGGACGATGCCGTCCGCCTCCACGCTGCGGGCCAGGCCACTCCCGGCGATCCGGGCGGCGAGCGCGGCCGGGCTGGCGCCCGCGGGCACGCCCACGCGCACCCCTTCGGCGGTCGTCTCGACCACCTCGAGGCCGAGCGCGCGCAGGCCGGAGACGAACGCGTCCGGCTGCAGGCCGCTGACGGGTTGCAGGAAGAGCAGGTCGGCGTCGGCCGGGGTCTCGCCGACGATCGCGGGCGTCAGGGCGCGGGGAGCGCCCAGCACGACCGCGCAGGCGGCGAGCAGCAGCATGACGGCGGCCCGCATGGCGGACCGGGTCCGGCGGTGCAGCAGTGGCTCTCTCCTCTGGCGGTGACCCCTGCAGCCATCGTAGTCAGGGCCGGATCGCGGGGCAATGCGTCGTGGGGGGCGCCGGGGCGGGCGCACCTCCGGCCCCGAGGAACACGCCAGTGGTAGCAGCCCCGCGCCCCCGCATCGCGATCCTGCCGCCCGAGATCGCGGCCCGCATCGCCGCGGGCGAGGTGATCGAGCGCCCCGCAAGCGTGGTGAAGGAACTGCTGGAGAACGCGCTCGACGCGGGCGCCACGATGATCGAGGTGGAGATCGAGGGCGGCGGGATCGACCGCATCCGCCTGCGCGACAACGGCTGCGGGATCCCGCCCGACCAGGTGGCAGACGCCTTTGAGCGGCACGCGACCTCGAAGTTGCGCACCGAGCACGACCTCTTCGCGGTGCGGACGCTCGGCTTCCGCGGGGAGGCGCTGGCGGCGATCGCCGCCGCCGCCTCGGTCGACCTCACCACGCGGCCCGCGGAGCAGGAGGGCGCGGCGACGGTGCGGGTGCGGGAGGGACGCATCGAGCGGCAGGGGAGCGCGGCGGCGGCGGCCGGCACGGTGATCGACGTGCGGGACCTGTTCGCAGCGTTGCCGGCGCGGCGGCGCTTCCTGCGCGCCCCCCGCGCCGAGGCGCGCGCGGTGGTGCAGGTGGTCTCCGACTACGCGCTCGCCTACCCGGAGGTCGCGTTCCGGATGGTCACGGACGGCCGCACCGCGCTCAGCACGCCCGGGAGCGGCGACCCCCGCGACGCCGTGGCGGCCGTGCACGGCGCCGAGGTGGCCGGCGCGCTGCTCCCGCTGCACGCGGTGCGCGCCGAACTCGCGGACGCGTCCGAGGGTGCCGCCGCGGGGAGCCGCGCGGAGGTGGAGGTGGCGGGGCTCGCCGGCGCGCC
>JAUSAI010000263.1 GCA_030652945.1 Caldisericota bacterium
GACGTCCAGAGCGGAGCGCGTCCGCCAACACGTTCCAATCCGCCATTTGCTTATCGGTAATCTGAAGCTCCGCCTTCAGGAAGGCGATCCGTCCCTCCATCCGCTCGGTCACGTCTGCAGTGCCACTGGCGGCGCCCATCCCGGGCATTCCGCCCATCTGGCCCCGCATCATCCTTTCGGTTCTCGTCCACATTCCACCCTGATCACTCTGCTGGCCCATCTTGCCTTGATCCTGCATTGGAGCCGAGTCTGGCGTCTTCCTGTCATCCATCATCATGCGACCCCGCCCCATCTGTTTGTCATCCATCATGCGACCCTGCGCCATCTGCTGGGGCTGTCGAGCGCTACCGGGGTGCCCCACCGAGTCCGGCTGCTTGGGCTGCATATCGTCCATCGCAAGGAGCCATCCATGAGCCGACGTCTGATTATTTGCTGCAAATCCAGTTTGCGTCAGGCCCAGGAGCACGAGTGTTGATGCGATGCCGATTAGCTTGCGAGAAGCACTCATGGTTTTCTCCCGATTTACTTTCCGTGGAGGGATTGAAAGGACCAATTCAGTCCTGTCACTCTGTCTTGGGCCCAGCTCCCAATCCTTGATCTGAGTTAAGATCTGGGATTGGATCGAGAACGAGTTCCCTAGCGGGTTCCCGATATTGGCGCGCCCGTTCGGACTGATTGCGTCGTCGCAGTCAAGGACGCCTGTCGATGTGGGTGATCATGACGGCGCCGCGATGCCTGCCGACGATGAAATGAATGTGATCGCCGGGTTTCAATCCGTTGAGCATTTTTCTGGAGGGGACATGGAAGACCATATGCATGGCGGGCATCCATATGCTGCTGTCGGGAGATCGCAGTTCCGGATGAAAAACGCTGATCGTCCCAGAACCTTCATCAATTTCATCCACTGCCCCCTGTGCGCGAACATGTCGGGACGAGGGGATTCCCTTTGCGGCCTGAATTTGTTCCATTCGCGTCAGCCACTCGGCGCCGCTTATATATGCTAACGACGGATGCGAAAGAACCATCAACAGGCTCACCAGCGAAGCAAAGAATAGCGATATCCGGAACATCACAAACTCCGAGGTTTGGGGATGGACGTGTCCATCAACTTTATCAAACACCAGCAAGCTGCGCCGGGACTTAACGTGGATCAATCATTGTCGATGTTTTTTCCTGTACAAGAAGCCCGCCGTCATTGGGATCCTTCGCTTGTCTGGGCGGCAGCGGGCTTGGAGGAGTGATCCAAATCAAGAGAGGGGTGCCATCACGTGCTAAAAAGTTGAGAAATTGCATTCCGCATTGCCAATGTGCGAAAGGGCTTGCCATCCATGCTGGAAGTGTCACCCAAGTTGGACGCCCAGGACACTTCTGCGCTCGTATCAAATGCGATAGCGGTGCAGTCCGAGAATAAGGAAGCAATCCTGCGCGGTCTCACGCCGGCAGCCTCCGGCTCGATCCCAAGTCTGTCCGATGTCTTGGCGTACCAGCGCGACTTCTGGGAGCGATCCATCCTGTTCTGGGACACTTTGCGTGAGCG
>JAUSAI010000264.1 GCA_030652945.1 Caldisericota bacterium
CTGATCAGACTCTCAACTCCGCATCGGCTTTGGCGACAGCTGACTCCAGCACGTCAAGAGCTTCGTTGAGCTGGTCGTCGGTGACCTCGAGGGAAACCAGCATGCGGATGCAGTTGCCGTAGATGCCGGAACCGGCGACGAGAACGCCGTGTTGAAGACAGTCCTTGATGATCTGGCCGTTCAGCACGGTAGCGGGCTCACGGGTCGTGCGGTCCTTGACGAACTCGAGCGCCTGCATGGCGCCCATGCCACGGACGTCACCGATGATGGGATACGTTTCCTTCCATGCGTCCCACCGGCTCCGGATGAGACCTCCGATGGCCAGAGCGCGGTCCATCAGATGCTCTTCCTCGACGATGTTAAGAACCTCGATGGCCGCCCGGCAGGCGACCGGATTGCCGACATAGGTGCCGCCGATGCTGCTGCCCGGCAGACGGTCGGTCAGGTCCTTCCGCGCGATGACCGCGGAGAGAGGCATCCCTGCCGCCAGCGACTTTGCACTGCAAATGATGTCGGGTGCGATGTTCCAGTTCTCGATGGAGAAGAACTTGCCCGTGCGCCCCACACCAGCCTGGATTTCGTCGACGACGAGAAGGATACCGTATTTGTGCGAGACTTCGCGCAGCATCTGGAGGAATCCGTCTGAAGGCACGCGGAACCCGCCCTCGCCCTGAATCGGCTCGACGACGAAGCATGCAATGGTCGACGGGTCGACGTAGGTGCCAAGCAGTCTTTCCCATTCGTCGACACGGATGGATGGATGATACGGAGTGACGAACGGCATGCGGTATACGTCGGGCGCGAAGGGGCCGAACCCCGCCTTGTAGGGCTTGGCTTTGTGTGTCATGGTCATCGTCAGCAAAGTACGGCCGTGGAACGCCCGGTCGAAGACGACAACGCCTGATCTGCCCGTCACGTGCCGCGCGATCTTGACCGCATTCTCGATGGCTTCGGCGCCGCTGTTGAACAGCGCCACCGTCTTCTCAAAGTCTCCGGGAGCCAGGCGCACGAGTTTCTCGGCAAGCGTGACATATGGTTCATATGGTACCGAGGTGAAATCCGTGTGCACGTAGTGATCGACCTGATCCTTGATGGCGGCGATGACGCGCGGGTGGGAGTGCCCGACTGCCATGCATCCCCAACCGCCGGTAAGGTCGATGAACGTGTTTCCATCGACATCCGTAACCAGGGCGCCGTGTCCCTCGGCGATGTAGGCGGGAGACAGTGCATCGTTCATTGGCGAGGCGACAACGCCGGATTGCCGCTTCGCGATGGCTTGAGACTTGGGTCCTGGTACCGCCGTTGTGAGCGAGATGAATTTTCCCATGGTAGCCTCCCTTTCTCGATGAAAACGCGTAGAAGTTGGTTTCCCCGACACCTTGCATCTTACGGCTTTGGGCAGCACTGTCAACGGATTGGCGTACTGGGGCACCCGCGGACAGCTCCTTTCCGAGGGTGTCACCCAGCCCATTCCAGCGACTGCATCTCTAGGCAAACATACCACGATTCGTATAATGGCGGCATGGACGATATGCCGAACCTCCAACAGACGATAGAAGAGGCAGTCTCAGGGAGGCCTGAAGCCTACGAGAGTATCGTCCGCTACTACGAAGCATTCGTCTTCTCGGTCGCGGTGCGTGTGACACTGGACCGCGATGAGGCCTATGATGTCACGCAGGAGACATTCGTGAGATTCTATGCAGGCCTTTCCCGCTTCCGTGGGCAATCCAAACTCTCGTCGTATCTGTACCGGATCGCGACGAACGCGGGCATCGACATGGTGCGACGCCGCTCACAGCACCCGGTCAGCGGCAATGATGCCCAGGCGGACCTGCTGACAGTAGAGGCGCCGCAGACGGCTGGCGACGGCCTCGACACCGGAGAGGTGAAGAAGGCCGTACTGGCGGCACTGGAGGAGATTGCGCCCGCTTTCAGAACAGCGTTCATCATGGTGGATCTGGAAGGCCGCAGCTATGAAGAGGTCGCCACCGACCTTGGCATACCCGTTGGCACAGTCAAGAGCCGCGTATTCCGAGCGCGCGGCGAACTGCGCACTCTTCTTTCGGGAACCTTTGAAAGCTGACGTCGTCCTATGACTGGTGATATGTGATGAACATCTATGGCAGGAACACAGATAGCACGCTGATGGACGACCAGGCATGCAGGTCGATAGCTGACGCTTGCAGAGTGCACATGGCCGACGTGCTCGCTCCGATGGAGAGGTCCGTTGCGGAATTCGTCATGCGATGCGTGCGCGAGAGAGATGAGCGTCGTCGTCGCAGCCGAAGCTTGTGGCTGTCGTTTGCCCCCGCATTCGTCACGGCTGCAGTCCTGATGCTTTATACGGGGACCATGCTGCCGTCTGTTGTCATGAGGAGTTCACCGACCGGAGATGCATCCGTCCCGCGTACCGCGGAATCGGCCGTCCCGCCGGATGACTCAGCAATGGTAGCGAAGGGAGCGGGGTTTACCGGAGATGTGCTGGCGACGACGCAAGCGACTCCGCTCCTGCGCATCGAGCTCGGCGGGAGCGCCGTCGCGAAGAACATGCTGGTTGGCCTCTTGAACAGCGACTATCCGGAACTGTCAGCAATGCTGATGGCGGGTACTCGCGGTGAAGAGGTCCTCCTCTCTGTGGATAGCCGAGCCAATGAACAGCTTCGTATCATTGCACGCGTCTATGGGCTGCGCGTCGCAACGGGGAAGGGCCTCTGGCTGCCGGCTGGGTACATGTCTCAGACGTACGAACCCCTTTCTGGTGATGCCACCGGTACACCCGGACTTACCATTTGCGTCGTTCCCTGAGCGTGCGACCGCGATCGATGGTTTCTGCGCCAGGCAACAGGAGGTACGCATGAGTTGTCGTTTGTGTCAGCGTGGATTCAGGACCATCCTCATTCTCGTGGTTGCAGCCATGTTGCTCGCGACAGGGTGTGCAAGACGCTCTGCGAGCGACCTGAGAGATGGCAGCTATGTCGGGACCACTCCGAGTGAGTCGATATCAAAGGGTACTGCCGACAACACGGGTTCACCCCCGTCGGGGGGTACTTCGGGGTCAACGACTGTTGACCGGAAGATCATCTTCAATGCCAGCCTGTCCGTGGAGGTAGAGGATGCAGAGAAGGCTCTCACCGCGTGCACTTCCATAGCAGCCGCACAGGGCGGGTTCATTGCCCAGTCCTCTCTCCAGAAGAACAGCGCTTATGTCGAAGCCAGCATTGTTTTGCGCATCCCTTCCGCCAAGATAGCGACTGCCATGGACGAAGTCGTCAAGCTGGGTACGGTGACCGGTCGCAGCAGCGGGTCCGAGGATGTGACGTCGCAGTACATCGATGTTGAAGCGAGGCTGAAGGTCCTCCGTGCAGAGGA
>JAUSAI010000266.1 GCA_030652945.1 Caldisericota bacterium
TGCCGCCTGAACCCGTTCTTCTCGGCGAATGTGCCATAGTTGGATCGAACGGACACCGCCGGACACCTGGGAGGAGCGGGTACGATCCCGCTTCACTCTATCATTCACACTTTGTGAAGCCCTCTGCGTATCCTTATCCCCATAGCATCGTGGGCGGCAAGCGCCGAGGGTGTCACGAAAAGAGTGGGAGGAATCCATGTTGGCGGAATGTGAGATACAGCAGACGTTCATCAGTGGCAGGCTCTGCCTGCCCGAGGGATACCAGCCGGCGCTTCAGCTTCGGCAGACGGAGCAGGCCATCAAGTTCATCAAAGACACGTTCCAGAAAGGGCTTGCAGCCGCTCTCAACCTCTCGCGCATCTCCGCACCCCTCTGTGTCCCGGTCGCCTCTGGGCTCAACGACTCACTCAACGGCGTCGAGCGCCCCGTGCAGTTCTCCATCAGGAACATGGGGGTCGACGCCGAGATCGTGCAATCGCTGGCCAAGTGGAAGCGGGCGGCGCTGGCCGACTATGGCTTTGCCCACGGCGAGGGCCTGTATACCGACATGAACGCGATACGCCCCGACGAGGTGCCGGACAACCTGCATTCCATCTACGTCGACCAGTGGGACTGGGAACGTGTCATCCATGCAGACGAACGGTCCGTGCCGTTTCTCAAGGAGGTCGTGCGCAGCATCTATGGCGTTCTGCTGGACGCCGAACAGCGTACGTGCAGTCAGTACGCGAACCTTCCTGCCCCCTTCCTTCCGGCCGAAGTGACCTTCGTGACCAGTGAGGACCTGGAAGCTGAAGAGCCCGACCGAACGCCGGACGAACGTGTCAGCCGTGCATGCCGGGAAGCCGGCGCTCTCTTTGTCATCGGCATCGGTGCACCTCTGCGCAGTGGCACGCCGCACGACGGGCGGGCAGCCGACTACGACGACTGGTCGACGGCAACCGACGAAACGCACCATGGTCTCAATGGTGACCTGTTCATCTGGAACCCGGTGCTGGAGTGTGCCTTTGAACTGTCATCCATGGGCATCCGTGTCGACCGGGCATCTCTTGTGTACCAGCTGGAAGCGCGAGGCGAACTGGCCAAGAAGGACTTGCCGTACCATCGCCGCCTGCTTGGCGGCGAACTGCCGCTCACCATCGGCGGTGGCATTGGTCAGTCCCGCCTGTGCATGTTACTCCTGCGCAAGGCGCACGTCGGCGAGGTCCAAGTGAGCATCTGGCCCGACCCCATGCGCTCAGCCTGCACTGCTGTCGGCATCCCGCTACTCTAGAAGGCTGTCTGCGCGCTG
>JAUSAI010000269.1 GCA_030652945.1 Caldisericota bacterium
TCGGCGCTTACAACTTGGTCGGCAGCCGGCTCGATGACGTTGGGATCTTCATGGGCTTCTCCCGCGAAGAGCAGGATGTCCGGTCTCTTCTCGCGTACGCGCTTGAAGGCCTCGGCTGTGCCGGGGACAGCCTGGTTAACGACGATTGCCTTCATCAGGGGGTCGTCGGCCAGACCAACAATCTGAGCGATAGTTGTCTCCTGTTCAGACGTGAAGTTGTCGGGATAGGTGAGGGTGGTAATCATCCCACCGTCCGCCGAGTCACCATACTCCTCGATCAGGCGTTCGGCTCCACGAAGGTCATCCTCGGATTGCGATACCGTGCCTGTCACGACACCAATGTGAAACGCAGCTCCAGTTTCAGGCTCAGTCTTCTTGCAGCCCGTGAATACAACAGCAACAAGCAAAACGCAGAGCACTACAGACAGCAGCTTCTTCACGCTCTTTCCTCCCCTTTTTGATAGTTAGCCATGGCTCAGCTCAGAAGTATCTTTATCACAAGGAGCGTTTTATTCAAGGCGCTTGTTTAAGGCGTGCTGGCCGAAAAGGGGAAGGGATGGCTACGCTGAGAAAGCTTCGATGCAGAAGCCCCGGTAGAACCGGGGCTTCTGCATTGCACAAGAACCTGCGTTGTTTGTCTAGTAGTCTGGATACTGAGGTGCGGCAGGTCCTGCGGCCTCCGTCTTTGGAATAGTGGTGACGATTGCCTTCGTCGAGAGCAGGAGGGATGCGATGCTCTCTGCGTTCAGCAGTGCGAGGCGTGTCACCTTGAGTGGGTCGACGATACCGGCCTTGAACATGTCCTCGAATTTGTTGTTGTTCGAGTTGAACCCGAGGTGGTCATCGCCTTCGAGCACTGTGTGCACTGCGATGATACCTTCGAAGCCGGAGTTGTCGGCGATGAGCTTCGTGGGTTCCATGAGTGCCAGCCTGATAATCTCACCGCCGGTCTTCTCGTCACCCGTGAGCTTGAGGGCGTCGATGACTCTGGATGCCTTGATGAGGGCCGCTCCACCACCGATGATGATGCCTTCAGCAACAGCAGCCTTGGTTGCCGACACGGCATCCTCAACACGGTGCTTGAGCTCCTTCATTGCGGTCTCCGTGTGTGCGCCGACCTTGATGATGGCTACACCACCCGAGAGCTTTGCGAGACGTTCCTGAAGCTTCTCCTTGTCGTATTCGGACTTGGTGTCCTCGACCTGCTTGCGGATCTGGCTGATGCGAGACTTGATCTCATCCTTGCTGCCCTTGCCGCCAACAATCGTGGTGTTGTCCTTGTCGACTTTCACTTCGTCGGCCTGGCCGAACATATCGTCGGCTACCTTCTCGAACGTGAGGCCAAGATCCTCGCTGAGGACCTTGCCGCCCGTCAGGACTGCAATGTCCTCGAGCATGGCCTTGCGGCGATCGCCAAAGCCGGGAGCCTTCACGGCTACGCACGCGAACGTGCCACGGACCTTGTTGAGAACGATCGTAGCAAGCGCCTCACCGGTAATATCATCAGCGACAAGCAGGAAGGGACGACCCTTCTGAGAGAGCTTCTCCAGCACAGGAAGGAACTCCTGGATGGAGGTGACCTTCTTGTCCGTGACGAAGATGAGAGGATTCTTGAGAACTGCTTCCATGCGGTCGGGATCAGTGACGAGATAGGACGAGACATACCCACGGTCAAACTGCATGCCCTCTACCGTTTCGACCTTCATCTCAAGTCCCTGTGATTCCTCGACGCTGATAACGCCATCTTTCCCGACTTTCTCCATGGCGTCCGCAATGGACTCGCCTACGACCGGCATCTTGGATGAGACTGTGCCGACCTGGGCTTTCTCTTCGCGGGTCTTCACCGGGCGAGACATCTTCTTCAGCTCGTCAACGACTGCAGCGGTGGCTTTGTCCATACCGGACTTGAGCGCGACTGAGTCGGCCCCTGCCGTGACGTTCTTGATGCCTTCGCGGATCATGATCTGCGCAAGCACGGTAGCAGTGGTGGTCCCATCTCCGGCCTGGTCCTCCGTCCGCTGGGCGACTTCCCGGACGAGTTGAGCACCGATGTTCTCATTTGGATCCTGCAGTTCTATCTCTTTGGCAATCATGACGCCGTCATCTGACAGAACTGGAGAGCCGAACTTCTTCTCTAGAGCAACGTGACGGCCCTTGGGTCCAAGGGTCACCTTCACGGTGTTGGCAAGCTTGTCAACACCGGTTCGAATCTTTTCGTAGACGTTCTCGTCAAAAATGATCTGCTTGGCATCCATGGAGAACCCCCTACTTCACGATGGCGAGAATGTCGCGCTGGGAAAGAATGACGTACTCGACGTCGTCCAGCTTGAGCTCATTGCCGCTATACTTGGAATAGACAACCTTGTCGCCCTCATGCACTTCGAGTGCAACTTTCGTACCGTTGTCCAGCATTGTGCCAGAGCCAACAGCTATAACGGTTCCCTGCTGCGGTTTCTCTTTCGCACTGTCCGGGAGGACGATGCCGCTCTTGATTGTTTCCTGGTCCTTCTCCACCTTAATGACGACATGATCACCAATCGGTTGAAGTTTTGCCATGCTCTCATACCTCCTGTCGTTCTTGATCGAGTGTAATTGGCACTCGTCATGATAGAGTGCTAAGCCATTATAGGAGGCCGGCAAGTACTGTCAAGGGTGGTGCTGTGAGCGAGCTTTCCTAGCGTAGTTCGGCACGGTACGGTCGAAATCGGTAGGAGCGTACGGCGGCGGGGCAACCGCCAACTGTACAAACGATCGTTTGTTGGTAAGATGAGGGTCTATTATGGGTAGATCATGCATAGAAATACCGTTCTTCAGCCGATGCAGCCAGTCTACGGAGGGGATTGCCATCCTCCTTGGCAGCTGCCTCGTCGAAACGATCTCATCTCACGGGGAAGCGTCCCTCGTCGTTGCACTAATTGGCCCTCTGGGAGCAGGTAAGACGGTCTTCGCGCGAGCCCTGGCTCGCTCGCTGGGGGTCGAGCCCAAAGCAGTCGCAAGTCCTACATTCGTGGTCGAGCGTATTTACCAGGGGATTGTCCCCGTGCGGCACTTTGACCTCTATCGGATCGAGGAGGAGCGACTTCTTCTGGAGATTGGCTTTGAGGAAGAGCTCGGGAAACCGGGCCTTACAACCGTCGAGTGGGCAGAACGGGCAGAGGGAATGCTTCGGGAAGAGGAGCGGATCGAAATCGTGTTCGACGTGACCACGGAAGATACACGGCATATCATCATCCGTGATTATTACATGCCGTCCATCGTTGCCACCTGTTTTGGTGTCCATGGAACGTTTGCTGATTCTTAATACGGCAACGGTGAACGGTGCAGTCGGTGTAGCCGCTGACGGCGAAGTCATTGCTGAAGAGAGAATCGAGCTAAGCCACGCTTCGAACAGCATCCTCCCCACCATTGACGGCGTACTGAAGCGGAGCTTGACTACTATGGCGTCCGTGGACAGAATCGTCGTCGTCAAGGGTCCCGGTACGTTCACGGGGTCACGCGTGGGTGTGAGTATCGGCAAAGGGTTGTCCTATGCGTTGGGAAAGCCACTGACAGGAGTGACGACATTCCAGGCGGTTGCCTTCACCGGACTCCTGGAAGTGCCGGCCGACTCCACGCCGGTGTGGGCGATGCTGGATGCACGACGGCATCAGTACTGTGCCCAGCGCTTCTCTGCAGCCGATGGTGGACTGATCCCTGCCGGCGAACCCTGGCGCGAGGGGTCTCACGTTTTCGACGTACTGTATGAATCGGGAGGGCATGTCGTATGTGCGTACTCTCGTGACGCTGTATCTCCCGAGAAGATGGAACTGATCAGCAGTACGGGTGCGACGGTCTGGTCATTCGGCGTGTTCCCGTCGTGCCGTGGAATACTGGCCGCCGCATCAAAACTGGGCGCTGATGAAGACCCGTTTACCCTCGAACCTTTGTATCTTCGTACGACCGACGAGCTGTTTGACGTGCCAAAGGCAGCGACGTGAACAAGTTGGAGAACATCGTCATACGAGCGGCAACCATCCGGGACCTCAAGGCCATCTGGGGCATAGAGGAGCTATCCTATTCGGCTCCATGGCCGAAGGAGACGTTCTTTGTCGACATCACGTTCAATGCTGATGCCAGGTACTGTGTGGCGCTGGTAGAGAGGAAGATCGCAGGCTTCATCGGCGGTTGGTTCAAGGAGGACCAGCTCCACATCGTCAATGTCGCGACACACCCGTCGTTCCGGCGGCAGGGAGTCGCCGTTCGACTAGTGCAATTCATGATGGAACTGGCCAGTGACCTCAAGATGCAGTCGGCGTTTCTAGAGGTTCGCAGATCCAACACCGCCGCGCAGAGACTGTACGAGGACTTGGGATTCTCTGTCACGGGCATCAAACCCATGTACTATCCCGACAACCTCGAGGACGGACTGACGATGACCAAGGTGCTTGAGCGTGCGCATTCTGGGGATTGAGACGTCATGTGATGACACGGCTGCTGCAGTCGTGGATGATGGCGGGCGGGTCCTTTCATCGGTCATCTCGAGCCAAGAAAGCTTCCATCGGAAGTACGAAGGGGTCGTCCCGGAGATAGCATCCAGGCGCCATACTGCGACCATCATTGCGTCAGTCGACGAGGCGCTTCAGCAGGCGGGTCTGACCTTGCGCGACGTCGATGGAATCGCTGTTACTACCGGCCCAGGTTTGATAGGGTCCCTGCTCATTGGAGTCGAGACGGCGAAGGCGCTGGCGTATGCGACTGGATTGCCGCTCGTTGGCGTCAACCACCTGGAAGGGCATGTGATGGCGTCGTTCGTCACGTCCCCCGGCGCGGACGAGGCGCCTCTTGGCACGGATGCATTTCCACTGCTCGCGCTCATCGTTTCGGGTGGGCATACTGAGCTCGTCATTGTGACTTCCTGGTTCCACTATCGAGTGCTGGGCGCAACGCGCGATGACGCTGCCGGTGAGACGCTTGACAAATTCGCCAAGTTCCTCGGATTGGGCTATCCCGGAGGGCCGGTGATCCAGCGCATCGGCGCCCAGGGAGACCCGGACTATCATGCTTTTCCGCGAGTGAGTCTTGGGCGTGAAGGATATGAGTTTAGCTTCAGCGGACTGAAGACAGCAGGAATCAACTATGTCAGGAGCATTTCTGCCGACGAGCTGAGCGGACACCTGCCCGACATTGTCGCCAGCTTCGAGTTCGCAGTTGTGCGAGAACTGCTTTCCAGGACGTCGAAGGCCGTCCGGGAGTTCCGTCCGGCAGCCGTCACCATTGTGGGCGGAGTGGCTGCAAACCAGCGACTCCGACGGGGTGCCACTGCAATCGCCGAGACCCACGTCCATTTCCCTCCCATGCGGTTCTGCACCGACAATGCAGCGATGATTGCGTATGCAGGATTGATGCGTATTGCCCGCGGTGAACGCACATCACTGGACTTGGACGCTTCCCCGTCGGTTGGCATAGAGGACTGCTCGGACTAGAAACACGTTCGCCTCGCCAGGCTCAGCAGGGGAAGGTCGATACACCACGGCTCGCAGGCCAAAGGACGCAATGGCGGAACCTCAACGGGGTCCGTCGGGAGGATTGGCTACAGGGTGCAAAGCGAGCCTATCAGCTTCTTGTGAACAGATGCCTGCCTGCATCATGGGCATACAGGTTGGTAGCGCCGAGGAGGATCGAACTCCTGTTTGGGGATTGAGAGCCCCCCGAACTAACCATTGTTCTACGGCGCCACGATGGCTGAGGAGGATGGATTCGAACCATCATCGGTAGATCCAGAGTCTACTGTCCTACCATTGGACGACTCCCCAACGCGACGTAAAGTATATCAGCTACTCGCCCTCAATCAAGAGCCGGCGCTAGCCGTGAACTGACTTCGCGTCAGGGAGTTGATTCTGGCGCTTCGTCGATCTCGATACCGTCCTGTGTCAGTACCTGACGTCCCTTCTCCTTGATGACATCTGCCTGTTCCCTGATCTCCTTGCCGAGCTCCAGAGCTTTGTCCTTGATAATCCGACGCGTCTCCTCTCCACTCTGAGGAGCGAGAATGAGAGCGATTGCCGCTCCCAGCATACCTCCGATCAGAAGACCCGAAAGAAAGGCGCCACCACCGTCGTGATCACTCATGATTTCCTCCTCGCAAGAATCGAATGGAGTACCCTGTAACCAGCGCTGATTCCCATGATGACGTTCGCAACCTTGGCAATGGACCCGCCACCACCGGCCGTCGTGAGCGGAAGAATCCGAACGGCGGTTTCCGCAGAAGCTCCGAAGCGAGTGAGCTGACGCGCCAGGCGATTGAACTCTTCTTCGGATACGCGCGTAGATTGCATCAACAATGCTGTTTCATTCTTCAGATCGCTCACCTGTGTCCGGATCTCGAGAATTGCACTGGACATGGACCGTGAGAGCTCCGAGACTCTTCTGCCGACAATGGCCAAAGCGGCAATGACAGCCAGAGTACCGATTCCTACTATGGCATCGAGTACCCAAATTGCAGTCGTGTTCAATCCACCACCTCCCGTATGATGCGAGCGACGGAACCAGACAAACTGGTGCGAAGCGCAAGTTTGCGAGCGACAAGGGCCGACGGAATCAGCATCAGAAAGCCGACACCAAGCGAAATGATCGGCATATAGGTTGCACTGTCCGCTATGAGCCTCGACAGGTACTGCCCGCCGACTACGCCGACAAGAAACGCTGCGAGGGGTATACCATAGGCAATCAAAGCGGCTCGCAGCACTACACTATCACTGATGGCAACCTCCACGGTGTCGCCCGGATCCACAGGAATACTGGAGTGCACAGACACCACCGACGGCCCCCTGCTTCCGCTCGCGCAGAGTCCAACGATCGGGCACGACGTACAACCATCGTGGGGGTCGAGATGAACCAGCACCAACGGGCCGTTTCGGCTTATCACCTTGCCGGTATCATTTTGCATAGTGGTTCCTCATTGCGCTGAGCACATCCAGAGGTCACCCCGCAAGGTCGTGTCCTGATGATGCTTTTGAACCCGCGTTAGCAGGTGGAGGCATAAGGTTCCTTGCTTCAGGAGCGCTGCGAGCGTTCACATCCACCAGGCGTCTGCCTCCAAAAAACTTGTGTTAGCTCAAACCCATCAAGTCATCTCACGGGCATCGCAGGGTGACACACTGATATTATACCTGTGATTCAAGAAATTAGCCAATCCCGTTGAGTTCCGCAGGACATTGCTAGCGCGACCTGCCATCGAGGTACTCCGCAAGCCCATCGCTTTCCAGGGTCTCCTGCGTGCCAGTGCTCAAGTCTTTCACAGTGACAGTCCCTCGGGACGATTCGTCATCACCGATGATGATCGCATAGCGTGCTCCACGTCGGGAGGCTCTGGCCAACTGCTTGCCGAAGGAATCACTGCGGACGTCGATATCGACGGCGACACCTGACTCAACCAGCCGGCGTCTCAACTCGAAGGCGGCTGTCGTTGCCGTGTCAGAGTGAACGACGTAGATCCTGAGTGGGGGAAGGCTCGCCGCCAGATCAGGGCTGTGGGCAGCAACAATAGCAATGAGCCTTTCCATACCGAGCCCCCACCCGACGGCGGGAGTCTGAGGACCGCCGAGCTGCCGCACGAGATAATCGTATCGGCCTCCTCCGAGCAGGGCGCTCTGGGCACCCAGGTCTTCCGAAAGGACTTCAAACACTGTCTTGGTATAGTAGTCGAGACCGCGGACCAACCGGCTGTTCTGACGATACGGTATGTGCAGGGAATCCAGTGCGGAGAGCAGAAGTGCGTGATGAGTCCGGCATTCATCGCAAAGGAAGTCAACTGATTTTGGCAATGATGCCAGCAGCTGTGGGTCCTCGCGCTTGCAGTCAAGAACGCGAAGAGGGTTCTCCATCAGTCTGCGCTTGCAGTCGTCACAGAGCTTGTCTTCATGTGTCTTGAGAGACGCCTGGAGAAGCTCCTTGTATTGTGGTCTGCACGAGGCATCTCCTATGCTGTTGACATCTACGGAAAGTCCCGTGAGTCCTAGTCTCGAAAGCATCGTGAAAACGAGATCGATGACTTCTGCATCCTGCAGATGTGACTGCTCGCCGATAGCCTCGACCCCGAAACTGTGGAACTCCCTCTTGCGGCCGCTTTGAGGCTGTTCATAGCGAAAGAAGGACCCCATGTAGAAGAACTTGGACGGTGACGGCTGAACATTGAGCTGATGCTCGACATACGCTCTGCATGCTGGAGCAGTTCCCTCTGGCCTCAACACCAGATGCCTCCCCTTCTTGTCGGGGAAACTGTACATCTCCCTCTCGACGATATCTGTCGTCTGTCCGACCGATACCGAGAAGAGCTCCTGCACTTCGATCGTCGGTGTTCGAAGCTCCTCATAACCATAGGCTTTGGCAGTCGATGCCAGCACGCCTTCGACCCTTTGCCAGAGCAGCACTTCTGGTGCAAGGATATCGGTCGTCCCTTTGACCGTCTTTATCATGTTCATCCTCCGGTGTTTCGTGCGAGTCAGTATAGCGGGAGCCGCGCAAATGAACAGTGCTGACGGACGGGGGACGTTGCCTTCCCTTGTCATCTGTCTACAATGTAATGCTCTGCGCCCGAGTGGCGGTTCAGGGGCAAGCGAGCGATTCCCATACAGGAGCAGGAAATGGCACATGTCTACGGAAGAGCGGGTGCAAGCCCTCACGATACGGCGGACCGTTTCATGCACCGGGCTCTCGTACTCATCATTCTCGTGGGGACGATGACGTACCTGCTGGTCAAGCACGTAGCGGATATCGGGAATCTGGGTGTCGGCGGAGTAGCACTACTCGGGGTTGCGGCCGTCTCCTTCTCGGTCCTGGCAAAAGGAATAGGTACCCTTGAAGGCACTGCGCGCCGCTACTACGGTGGTGCACGTGGGGAGAGCAGGGTTGGCCGCCTCCTCGCGAGACTCCCCGAGGAGTATCACGTATTCAACGGCGTGCGGTTCTACGCCGGAGACATCGACCACGTTGTCGTAGGGCCGACCGGCATCTTTGTGGTTGAAACGAAGGTGTATGCCGGGACAATCAGTTCGCGGGCGGGGCAGCTAACCAGAAACGGACAACCTTTGGAACGCGATCTGGTGCGTCAGGCAACAGCCGAGACGACGTGCGTCAAAGACCTCCTGGGCGTAGCGGGAACCCATCACGTGCACCCAATACTCGTGTTCGTCAAGGCAAGAGTACGACTACACGAGACTCTTGACGGAGTACGTGTTGTTCCAGTATCGTTGCTGGTGTCTTCAATAGTTCGCCGCAGATCTTCGCTGCACCCCCTCCAGATACAAGAGTATGCGCGCGTGCTGGCTCAGGCCACGGGAACCCGGCAGCGCGTTGCAGACCGACGGGTCACTCCACATCCCGGAGAGAGTCTATCCGGAGGCAGTCCGGACTGAACTCGGCAGCGTGAAAGCCCGAAGGCGCTTTCTGCGGAATCGCTGTCAGGTGCGGGCCCAATGGGAGAGGAGAACATCCTTTGGGATTGCCAGCAACTCGCGCAGTGTCGCCCGGAAGCGGCTACCGCAATCTCGCATGACGGGAGTCTGGGCTGGCGGACAGGAGAGGACACGCATGTGCAGCTGCTTGGCCAACAAAGATATCCTCGCCATGTGGAACGGTGATGATACCACTATAGCAGTCTTCATGTCATTCCCCTGCATGTAGCGGCTGAGGTTGCGGAGCGTTGCTGTCGTGTTTGTTCCGCGGCTGTCAAGAATGAGTTGGCTGGGGCGGACTCCTTGTGCCAGTGCGACGTTTGCCATGACATCTGTTTCGTTGAGTGCTCCACCCGTAGGACCGCCCGAAAGGAACAATACCTCGGCCCGACCCTCCTTGAGCAATGCGACAGCCCAATTGATGCGAGACGCCAATTCCGGCGAGGGAACGTCGCCCCATACCGCTGCGCCAAACACGCAAAGGACGTCAGCGTTGCCGGAAGCCTGGTGACGGCCGTACAGGTCGATGGCCATGTAGCACGCTCCACAGAGTGCGGCCGTCAGGGCAACAGCTATGACTGTATGAGACAGTATACGTTTCACCGAAGTGCAAGTATATACGAGGAGCGCTCAGCCTCAACTTCAATCTAGTCACGATACGTTCGTTCTTGCATTGGACTGCGCCAACCGTATACTGGAACCACTATGGAAGCACCGGCGCGCTATGTTTCTCTCTACAGGAAGTACCGGCCTCTGACCTTTGACGGTGTCATCGGTCAACAGACGGTCATACGTATTCTGAAGGGGTCCGTCGATTCGGGCCGTGTTTCGCATGCCTATCTGTTTGCGGGCCCTAAGGGAACAGGGAAAACGACCGTTGCCCGGATTCTCGCCAAGTCGCTGAACTGCGAACACGGGCCAACCAGCTCGCCGTGCATGACGTGCGACCACTGTTCTGCCATCACGGCCGGAAGCGATGTCGACGTTCTCGAGATTGATGCTGCAAGCAACCGTGGAGTAGACGAGATTCGTGACGTGCGGGAGTCGACGCGATTCGTACCAGCCCGAAGTCGAAAGAAGGTCTTTATCATTGACGAGGCGCACATGCTGACGCCGGTTGCGTTCAATGCGCTCCTCAAGACTCTCGAGGAACCTCCGGAGTACGTTGTCTTCATTCTCGCAACAACCGAACCGCAGAAACTCCCGGAGACGATTCTGTCGAGATGCCAGCGTTTTGACTTCAAGCGTATCGCCGACCAGGATATGCTGGATTCTCTCAGAACTCTCAGGGACATCGAGGCTCCACGTGTGACAGATGATGCCCTGCGAGAGATCGTTGCGCTGAGTGAGGGCTCCATGCGCGGGGCGATTGGGCTGGTGGACCAATTCTCCGTCTTTGGAGAGGAACCAGTTACCGGCGACACGGTGCTGGATCTCCTGGGACTGCCTACTGAGGAGAATGTTGCCCTGCTCATCGAGGCAATCCTCCAGCGTGACACCTCACGCATTGCGGCTACCCTTGAACGGCTTGAACGCGGAGGAGTAGAACCGGCCGATCTCCTGGAACAGGCGATAGCTTTGATCAGTGGATATCTGCTCGACAGTGCGACGTCCACGGACGAAAGGTCCAGTGATGTTACGAAGAGCCGTTTTGGGGCCTTTGACGATGCCCTGCTCGTTGAGCTCATGACGTCGTTTGCACAAGTCTTGCGGCAGACAGCCTACTTGTCGGATGCATATCCGCTCGTGCAGGGATTCCTGCTCGCATTCGGGCTGGGACTTCCCATGCCGTGGGAAGCGATGAAGGAGCAGAAGCCGGCGATCCCATTTGGCCCGGCCTCAAGTGCCGGTGTGCAGAGCCGACCTGTGGCTTCGAACCGGGATGAACGTGGGGACGAGTCTTCCGGTGACGCGATGGAGAGCACTAGCACCGAAGCGCCGCCCACCTCCGACATGTCGAGCGGGCAGTTGCTGTGGCAGCAATTCCAGGAGCGAGTCGGCTCTGCAAGTGGCCCGATTGGCGTCATGCTCCACGCATTGGATGTCCGCGACGTGCTCGTAGAGCACGGAGTGTTGCGTATTGTCCTTGGGCCGCGGGCGAAGCTGTACAAGGCCGCTCTCGATGGGAAGATGGATGACGTTCTCCTCCCTGCTGCACAAGCGGTCTACGGTGTCACAGGTGTCATACTTGCCGAACAGGAGACACCTGGTACCCCTGCCGCGGAAGTCCTGCCTTCTGCACCGGACACCGACGACAAGCTTGAGCTTCTGAAACGGACATTTGACGCCACAGAGTCCTTGTTCGAATCCTGATGGATCACGGAGGAGCTGGCATGTACGATGTGAACAGTCTGATGAAGCAAGCGCAGAAGATGCGGGACGAGGCGGAGAAGGCAGAACAGGATCTCCTCGATAGAAGGATTTCCGCCACTGCCGGCGGTGGCGCCGTTACCGCCACTGTCAATGGAAAGAAGGACCTTATCGGCATCGCGATTAGCGGCGATTGCGACATGAGTGACCCGGCGCTGGTGGCCGATTTGGTTGTTGCCGCGGTACGGGAAGCTCAATGCGATGCTGATCGACAAGCAGAGGAAGTCATGCGCAAGGTAACGGCCGGCATGCCCCGAATCCCCGGCCTTGGCTGACAGATGTTTCTGCCAAAGCTGTTCACCGACGCGGCATTGACGCTGGGGACCCTTCCGGGCATTGGCCCCAAGGCAGCAGAACGTCTGGTCTTCTATATCCTTGACCAGCCAGAGGAAGAAGTCCGGAAGCTGGCTGAGGTTCTCGTCAAGGCAAAGGATGCCATCAGGTTCTGTCGCCGGTGCGGCAACTTTGCTGAGGCGGATCTCTGTGAAGTCTGCCAAGACACTTCGCGTGATGCTGGCACAGTCTGCGTCGTGGAGGAAATCCGCGATCTGGCCGCCATCGAGAAAACGGGCGCTTTTCACGGACTCTATCACGTTCTTCACGGTCACATCGATCCGATCGGCCGCATCGGCCCGGCTGAGCTGCAACTGGACCATCTTGTAGAGCGAATGGTACAAGGGAATGTCCGCGAGGTCATCATAGCGACGAATCCGAATTTCAACGGGGACATCACCGCCATGTACCTCGCCAAGTTGCTGGGCACTCCGGGGATACGAACGACTCGTATTGCAACCGGCATTCCCAAGGGCAGCGATCTCGAGTTCGCCGACGTGTTCACGCTGACGCAAGCGTTGGAGAAGAGGACAGACGTGTCGGGCTAGGAGAGGCTCCGACATACTGCTGGTTCGACTGCAGGAGAGGCACCCCTGGAGTCCGGTGGGATGCCCGGCTCGCATACTGAAGGAGCTGTGCGCCGCGCAGTGCCGACGGCGCCTTCTCTTGACTCTGTATATCACGAAAGGAGAGACACTATGGGAGTTATCGTTTCTGTAAAGGCTTGGGAAATTCTTGATTCTCGTGGACTGCCGACGATCCGGACGAAGGTGATGGTAGACGATGGGTACGTGGGCATAGCCTCTGTACCGAGCGGAGCGTCTACTGGAAGCCATGAGGCGCTGGAACTGCGCGATGGTGACAAGAAGCGATATGGAGGAAAAGGAACGCTCAAGGCGGTCTCGAACGTGAACGACATCATTGCTCCTGCTGTTGTCGGCATGAATGCAGGTGAGCAAGGTTCTCTGGACCAGATGATGATCGACCTGGATGGAACCGAGAACAAGTCCAAGCTTGGAGCGAATGCGATCCTCTCTGTCTCGATAGCTGCTGCCATTGCATCCGCCGAGTCCGCAGGGTTGCCGCTGTACAACTACCTCGGCGGGGCAGGCGCACGCCTTCTGCCAACGCCCATGATGAATGTCATCAATGGCGGAAAACACTCTGATGCCGGTCTTTCGGTGCAGGAGTTCCTGGTGATCCCTGCGGGTGCCCCGACCTTTGGCGAGGCCTTGAGGTATGGCGTCGAGACGTTCCAGGCGCTGAAGTCCATCCTTGCCGCTGAAGGTGAGGCAGTTTCTGTGGGCGACGAAGGTGGGTTTGCGCCACACCTCAAGTCAACCCGAGACGTTCTCGATCACCTGATCAAGGCGATCGAGATGACTGGCCTCAAGGCAGGACGCGATGTCTATCTTGCCATGGATTCAGCGAGCAGCGAATTCCATAGCCAAGGACTCTATCAATTCGATGGAGCGGGGCTGACGTCGGAGGAACTTGTTCTGGAATACAAGAAGCTGTGTGCGGCATACCCGATCATCTCCATTGAGGATGGCTTGGCCGAGGACGACTGGGCTGGATGGTCGACCATGGTACGTGAACTTGGAGCGGCGATTCAGATTATCGGGGACGATCTCTTTGTGACAAACCCGGAGCGTGTCGCGCGAGGAATCGTCGAGCGTTCGGCCAACGCCGTTCTTATCAAGCTGAATCAGATTGGCACACTGTCTGAAACGCTTGATACAATACACATGACGACTGCAAACGGCTGGAAGGCTATCGTTTCTCATCGTTCCGGCGAGACATCAGACACGTTCATCTCCGACCTTGTCGTAGGATTGAACATCGGCCAGATCAAGACGGGCTCGCTGTCGAGATCCGAACGCATCGAGAAGTACAACCGTCTCCTTGAGATCGAGGAGGATCTTGGCTCTGCCGGACGATTTGCGGGACTCGATGTGTTTGCCGGAAAGGCCAACGCGAACCGGTCCTGACCCCCCACTGACACGTTTGACATCATTCTGCTTTACTCCTATACTCTGAGATTGCATAGCGCACTCATCACTAACGAAGAGGAGTCGACATGGTGGACATTGAGAAACACGTTGCAGAAGAACCTACGGGTGGAGCGGAAGAGCTTTTTGAGATCAAGTCGTTGCTGGAGCAGGCTGGCCGTCCTGACATAGAAGCGGCAGACCGGTCCGGCGAAAAGGGCCTCGACGAGACTTCCATCACAGAGAAGGTTGAAATTGCGACTGCTGAAGTGGAGCCAGAAGCAGTACGGAGCCATTCGTCAGATCTTGAAGAGGCACTTGTGGCAGACATTTCGCCAAAGGCTGGGTATGCACCCCGCCTTCTGAAGAGGGGAGACGTCATCGACGTTTCCGTCGTCAAACTCGAACGCGACGGAGTGATGGTAAATGCCGGCGGCAAGGGTGACTACTACATTCCCTTGAATCGCCTTACGACCCGGACCGACGTGGAAATCAGCGAAATTGCGCACGTCGGTGAGTCGATGAAGGTTGCAGTTGTGAAGGAAGAGGACGAACAGGGTACTGCGGTTCTCTCCAAGTTGAAAGCGGACCAGGAAGAAGTGTGGACTGATGTAGAGAAGTACTTCGATGAGCAGTCGATCGTCAGCGCAAGAGTGACGAAAGCCATCAAGGGCGGCTTGCTCGTCGATATAGGAGTACCCTGCTTTCTTCCACAATCTCAGGTTGCCAGCGACTACCGCAACAACCTGGCGTCCCTCGTTGGGCAGGAAATCCCGGTCAAGGTGACCGAATTCGACAAGAAGCTCCGTCGCATCATTGCCTCACACAGAGCTGCCATGCAGGTTATCCGCCAGAAGCAGAAGAAGGAGTTCTTTACCAAGATTCAGCCTGGCGATGTCTATGAGGGGACCGTTAACGGCATCGCCGAATTCGGTGCGTTCGTCGACATCGGGTACGGGGTTGAAGGCCTTGTTCATCTGTCGGAACTGACATACGGTCGCCGAAGGCCGGTCGAGGAGATTGTTCAGAAGAAGGACAAAGTCAAGGTCAAGGTCCTCAAAGTTGATGCCGAGACAGGCAAGGTGTCTTTGAGCATCAAGCAGACCAGGCCGCATCCGTGGGAAACGATCGAAGAAGACTATCCCGTCGGTATGGTCCTTCAGGGTGCCGTTATCCGAATCCTGACCTTTGGTGCGATTATTGAGCTATCCGAGGGAGTGACCGGCCTTCTGCACATTTCTCAGATTTCCGGTGACAAGGTTCGTAAGGTCGAGGACGCACTGAAGGTCGGCGATGTGGTCAGAGTCAAGGTACTCGAGGTTCTCAAGGACGAACGCAAAGTCAAGCTGAGCATGAGGGATGTCGAAGGCAATGAGGCCGTTATGTCGAGGGAATTTGAGGTACCGGCATCAGCACCGGTTGTCCTTGATTCCGAGTTGACACAGGGTCCCGAGATCGATGCCACGCCGGAACCGGCGCCAGCATCAGAGGCCGAGACTGAATCGACACAGGGTCCTGAGATCGCTGCCATGCCTGAACCGGAACCCGTGTCAGAGGGCGAACCCGAATCGACACAGGGTCCCGAGGTCGATGCCACGCCTGAAGCGTCACCCGCGTCAGAGGGCGAAACGGCAGCGGAAGAGACCACTACGGCACAGGAGGAGGCGGAAGGGCCCTTCCAGGCCTAGGCCTGCTCCAGTGCTGCGACTTTAGTCGTTGTCTGCTATGCGAGACGAAGAGATGGGGTTGCGCCGTACGTCGATGACGACGTGCGAGTCAGCCCCATCTCGTATGTACGGAAGCGCAAGGTGAGAGCGCTCATCTTTCCGGGCCAGGGCTCTCAGTATGTTGGCATGGCCGGGGTCGTCGGGCATGCCGAGGGCGTGCTGGACATGTATGAACGGGCTCGCAGTGTCCTGAACTATGACTTGCTCTCTCTCATCGAAGAGGGAGACGAGGCGACGCTGACACGGACCGACCATACACAGCCGGCCCTGTTTGTCACCGAGATGGCATGGGTACGTCTGCTGTCCTCTCATGGCGTCCTGCCTGACGTGCTTGCAGGACACAGCCTTGGAGAGTTCTCGGCATTCTGTGCCGCGGGGGCATTCTCATTCGAGGATGGAGTCCGCCTGGTACGGACCCGGGGCGAAATCATGGCACGTGCTGCCGCGGAGCACCCTGGCGCCATGGCCGCCGTGATAGGGTTGAAAGCCTGCGACCTTGGTCCAGCACTTGGTGCCGGAACGCTTGCAGGGGTTGTGGAAGTTGCGAACTACAACACGGAAGATCAGATCGTCGTCTCCGGTGATGTTGCTGCCGTGGATGCAGTCATCGCACATATCAAGGGGTCTGGTTCGGGCAGAGCAATGAAACTGAAGGTGGGTGCCCCGTTTCATTCATCCATCATGACGGACGGAGCAGAGGAGTTCAAGGTTCTGCTCAGAGACATAGCGATCACCCCAGCTCGGAGTCCCGTTATCGGGAACGTAGCGGCAGAGGTGGTGACCGATCCAGATGCCATTCGCGCAGAGTTGTACTTGCAGTTCAAGAGCCCTGTGCAATGGGTTAGTACCTTGAAGAAGCTGGATAGTCTGGGGGTCGATGAATACGTCGAGGTAGGGCCGAGAGCCGTTCTTGCTGGCATGGCAGCAAAAGTGTTGCCGGGCAGAGACATCTGGAGTGTCGAGGGGAGACAATGGCAGGTTCCCTGACAGGGAAAGTTGCTCTCGTTACCGGTGGCTCCCGAGGAATCGGCCGGGCCGTGTCCCGGATTCTGGCTGATCGTGGCGCATGGGTCGTCATCAACTACGTATCGAACCAGTCGGCGGCGGCGGAAGCTCTAGCGTCAATCCTGGAGCGGGGGGGCACAGCATGCATCGAGCAGGCCGATGTCGGCTGCAGCGACCAGGCGGACTCGCTGGTGCAACGATGTATCCGGGAGCACGGGGCGCTTGACATTCTGGTCACCAGTGCCGGCATCACCCGCGACAGTCTCATAGTTCGCATGACTGACGAGAAATGGAATGAGGTCATTCGCACGAATCTGACTGGAACATTCAATGTCACTCGCGCCGCAGCAAAGCACATGATGACGCGCCGAGCCGGCCGCATTGTCATGGTGTCTTCGATCGTTGGCCTGTCCGGCAATGCCGGCCAGGCGAACTATGCGGCGAGCAAAGCAGGTGTCATTGCTCTTGCCAAGAGCGTTGCAAAAGAACTGGCACCTCGCGGCGTTACCGTCAACGTTGTGGCACCAGGGTTCGTGGAAACCGAGATGACTGCGGTGCTTGACAGTGAAGCAGTATCCAGGTATCTTGCGAGTATTCCCATCAAGCGCGCAGGAACTCCCTTGGACGTTGCGCAGGCAGTTGCCTTCCTGGTCAGCGACGAGGCATCGTACATAACGGGACAGGTTCTTGCGGTAGATGGGGGACTCTCAACGTAGACAGCACCGAACAGAACTCTCGCCATAGGAGGAGAAACGTGACTAGAGAAGAGGTACGCGCCAAGGTGATCGAGATTACCAAGGAGAAGCTGGGGGTCGATGATTCGAAGATCAGCGACGAAGCCCAGTATGTGAAGGATCTGGGAGCGGACTCTCTGGGTCTGGTCGACATTACGATGGCGCTCGAGGACGCTTTCGGGACATCCATTCCAGACGAGGACATTGAGAAGATTGCCTCGATCCAGCAAACGGTCGACTACATTCTGGCACACCAAGCCTGACAACTGACGGCAAGCGCCAATGGATAGAAGGCGGGTCGTTGTTACGGGTCTTGGAGTCGTCTGCCCGGTTGGCATAGGTGTTCCTGAATTTGAGACGTCTCTTGCTGTAGGGAAGTCTGGTGTTGGGCTCATTGAGGCATTTGATCCTGCTCCTCTGACGTGCCACATTGCCGCCGAAGTCAAGGGCTTTGATCCCGGTCGGTATTTTGAGGCTCGTGAGATCCCCCGAACTGACCGTGTCCAGCAGTTTGCATTTGCAGCCGCCCAGGAAGCAATGAGCGACTCACAGCTGGATCTTGCGAGTGAGGACCGCGAACGCATAGCGGTCTATGTCACGAGCGGTATCGGAGGCATCAGGACTCTCGAGGAGGAGGTCACTCAGACAGTCGCCCGTGGCTCCTCTCGGCTCTCGCCATTTCTCGTCACCAAGATGATCATCGACGCAACCCCGGCATACATAGCACAGCGATTCCGTCTCTATGGCGGGACCAGCAGTGTCGTGAGCGCTTGTGCAAGTGGGACTCAGATGATAGGGGATGCGCTTGAGGCAATCCGGCGGGGCGATGCCGACGTCATTGTGACTGGAGCCTCCGATGCCGCAATAACCATGGCAGGAGTGGGCGCGTTCGCCAGCATGCGTGCACTCTCAACGCGAAATGGAGATCCTGACCATGCTTCACGGCCGTTTGACCGGGAGCGCGATGGATTTGTCATGGGCGAAGGGTCCGGCATCCTCATCCTGGAGGAGCTTGAGCATGCCCGGGCACGTGGAGCCCACATATACGCGGAGGTGTTGTCCCAGGCGGTAACATCCGACGCATATCATGTGACCGCACCGGACCCGGAGGCGACGCAGATCATCCGTTCAATGAGAATGGCTATTGACCGAGCGGGATTGACACCCGGGGAGATCGATTACGTCAATGCACACGGGACTTCAACCCCGGCAAATGACAAGACGGAGTCGAAGGCAGTGGGAGAGGTATTCGGAGAGCGTTTCCCAAGGATTCCAGTCAGTTCGACGAAGTCCATGATCGGCCACTTGCTTGGAGCTGCAGGAGCGGTGGAGACCATTGCGGCGATTCTCACCCTCAAGAATCAGGTCATCTATCCTACCATCAACTACGTGACGTCCGACCCCGAGTGCCCCGTCGACTGTGTGCCGAATGTTGCCAGGCCCACTGCAGTGCATCACATCCTCAAGACCTCGTTTGGATTCGGGGGGCACAACGTCTCTATCGTAGTGGGTCAGGCGCCCGACTGAAGTTTGTATCAATTCGGAAATACGACGACCGCCCCTGCTGCTTTGCCCGACGCAGGGGCGGTCTCATGATACGGCGAGGTGCGGATGCCCTCAGTTGGGGGAAGGGCTACTCCTCAATGACAATCGCTGCAGTTGGGCACGAATCGGTTGCTTCCTTGCAGCAGCCTGCCTCATTGCAGTCGACGCCAGGAATGACCTCTGCCTTGCCAGCATCATCGTTGAGCCTGAAGACGGCGTCACACAGGGCTACGCATGCTCCACAGCCAATACACGCTTCTTCAATGATCGAAACCTTCATCAATCCTCCTTTGTGCCCGAGAAGTCGGCATCATCATTCTACCGTCGCGATCGGGAGTGTCAATCAGGTACCGCTTGCGAGGTCTGTGTCGTAGTCTGCAGCAAGTTTGAGCACGAAGGCGAATGTATCTGCAGCCGGAACGAGAGACTTCGCAGACTTCTCCTTGCGAGGAACCACTTCGAAGCAGCCAGTCTTTGCATAGGAGTTTCCCACTACTACCTGTATAGGAATGCCAAGCAGATCGGCATCATTGAACTTCACACCAGCCGATTCTCCCCGGTCATCGATGATGACATCAATCCCCGCGGCAGCGAGAGCATCATGGAGGCCAAGGGCCGCATGCCATATGGTGTCCTCGCCCTTGTTGAGGGGAATGACCATCACTTGATACGGTGCGACGGACGCTGGCCAGATGATCCCCTTGTCGTCGTGATGCTGTTCGATGACAGCCGCAAGAGTACGGCCTATGCCGATACCGTAGCAACCCATGAAATAGGGCTTCTCGACGCCGTCTTCATCGACGAAACTTGCCTGAAGCGGCACCGAATACTTCGCCCCAAGCTTGAACGTATGGCCGACCTCGATACCTGTTGCAGTGTGAAGAGGGCTGCCGCACACAGGGCAGCGATCCCCGGTGCGAACCGTCCGGATGTCGGCCGACATAGCAGGTACGAAGTCGCGTCCCATGAGCACTCCTGTGAAGTGGAAGCCATCTTCGCCGGCACCCGCCACATAGCCGATATCGGAGCGCACTACCTCGTCGGCAACCACCCGAATCGTCACATCGACCTGACCGACAGATCCAGCGTTCACCCCGAGAGCCTTTGCCACCTCTTCTTCATTGGCAAAACGCCCTTCGTGGGCCCCAAGCGCTTTCAGGAGCTTGGTTTCGTTGATGTCATCATCACCG
>JAUSAI010000002.1 GCA_030652945.1 Caldisericota bacterium
CCAACATCTACCTGGCGCGAAAGCGTTTCTCGGCATGAGTGCGCCTGTTGCACGCCAGAAGCGTGCGCGCGAGGGCTGTATGGCCCAGGAACGCGGTCAAATCACGCCACTTACCCGCGCCAGCGACCCCTTGCGCAGCGGTCCACTCAATTCGGCTACTTGTTCAGCGCAGCCTTAAGTCATGAACTTCTTGCAGGCACTGGCGAACGTAGCGACCGCCTGTGCCGTTTTCTCCGTTCCAGCTGCCCCGCTGCGGTTGTTGCGAAGAGAGAGTTGCCTGCAAGCATTGTGGCAGCGGTCTCCCTGTTGTCGCATTCATCAAAATTGGGGATGTTTTACAGATCTTGCCTCGATACGATACGTTAGACCAACACAGATTCACGTCCCGCAACCGTTCTCAAAGGTGAAAGTTGATGAAGCAGGCTTTGTCATTGTGCGGATTTGCCGTAGTGCTCGCCGGGTGCACGAGTACGCTTAGCACGCAACACGTTGCACCGCAAAGCGACCCCATCGTTGGGGTGGTCTATTCCTTGCCGATGGCTGTGTTCGACATTGAGGCACAAGTGCTCATCATTTCGTGCGGCGTCACATCCTCGGATGTGGCCGAACTGCAGTACGAACTTGTTAGTGGCATCGTCCGCAACAACTTCGTACCTGACCCGGTGGAAACGTACAGTATCGATTACGGGGCATTGAACTCGGCACTCAAGACTACCAACGCGTCAGTGACGCTGCACCCGAACGGGATGATCAAGGCAGTGAATGCCGATGTGGACGACCGCAGCGCGCAGGTGCTTTCGTCATTGGGCAGTACGGTGCTTAACTTGTACAAGGCCAGCACCTTGAGTTTTGTACCTACTGGTGCACAGGATTCTTCAAGCACGGCTAAGACTTGCGGCAAATTCATCGACGACAAACTGGCACAGCGGCGTGAGCTGCTCGACGAAAGAATCCCGAAAGCAAAAGGGTTTGACGAAGCGCTCGAAGCCGATAAAAAAGCTGCTGATGCCGCTGCGTTGGAGCTTGAGTCAGCCAGTGCCAAGCTAGCAGAGGCGCAGAAAGCCAAGGACGAACCAGCTATCGCTGCGCTTACACCCAAGATTCCAGCGTTTAAGGCAGAACTGGCCGTGGCATTGAAGAAGCTGGAAGGTCGGACTCTCCAAGGCCCGGAACTGAAGGCCAAGCTCGATGCGGTGACTCGCGCTCTGACTGTCACTTTGCGCAAATCCGCCTGGGCTCCGGTGGGATCTGGCGCCGAGATTTGCACAGTGATCTCGGCTAACCAGGCTGATTACTACAACAAGCTAGCGAGTGTTGCGGGCGAGAAAGCCAACTTCAATGTCTCATCTGCCACGCTGTTTACTGTTGACGCCTGCGTGATGCCGCAGCCCAACTCGCGACGCGCCAATGCTCCGGCGAGTAACAGCCCGCGCTACGCGGGTGTTGTGTATCGAATGCCGGCTAGCGGCAGTGTGTGGATTCGGAACAGCAAGCGGCATGACGAACGGATTGATGCCACTGGCATTGCTAGCTTGCCGCAGTTTGGGGCCAAGGGACTGATATGGCTAGAGAACACACTTTTCGACAAGAACAACGTGAAAGTGGGATTCAACGAAGACGGGTCGATGAATGAGTTGAGTTTTGGAGCTCAGTCGCGTGCCGAGCGGGGGGTGATGGCAGCGTCGGACGTTTCGGGCACTGTCGTCGAGCTGATGAAGCTGCGCGCAGATGCAATAAAGGCACGCGCGCAGGCAGTTGATGACGAGCAGAAGAAGGTGCAACAAAAACAACTTGACGCGATTGATGACCAGATCGCACTGCTTCAAAAACGCAAGGACCTCGAAGTTGCACGCTTGCCAACCAAAGACGCACACGAGAAGCAAAAGGAGCAGCTACAGAAGGAGATCGAACTGGAGAGATTGCGCCAAGAGTTGGCCGAATTGAAGAAGAATGCGTCTCCACCATGAGGCGGCAGATGGTCGCCGTGGCACTTACGATGGCTACGTGCTTGGGCGTAGCTGCGCAGCCAATGGTCATGCATCGGGAGCTAGATGCCGACAGCCTGAAGGCGCTGGGTCAGCTGCGGCTAATGCGCTTGGAGCAGGCTGCCAGCGACGTTCCCATCGATCCGCGTGTCAAGCAGCAAGTGCTGGCATCGCGCGATCAAGAGCTGCTGCTGGCGGTGCTGCGCGACCGGGGCCGACTTCCTGCCACTAAGCTCGAAGCTGCGATCAGCGCACGAGTGGCGCTATTCGACGTGGCGCGACTGGCGGCCGACGATGCCGGCGTTGCAGCCATGCTTGAGGCTTCTGGGTTTCGAGGGGAACAGGTGCGTGAGGATGCGATAACCGCGCCCGATCCCGAAATGATCAAAGAAAGGCTAGGCCAGCGGGTTGGCCTCACGAGGTCGGGAAAGTTGATCCTGCGGAACGATGGAGTGTTGGTCACCAAGCCGGAACCAATTGCAAATGACGATCTACCGCCCGGTCAGAGTCCACAGGGTGTGCCCCATGACCAACAGGTCGTTTGGCGGTCAGGGCTTAAGTTTGCAGCGCTGATCGGTGTACGCCGAGGTGCTGGCTACCAGGCGGTGTGCTCGGCCACAGTAATAGGAAAACATTGGGCATTAACCGCGGCGCACTGCCTCCTGGACGCAAGCAAAAGCGCCAAGTTGGATACACAGACGTTAGCGGTGTTCTTGCCGTTTCAAGGTGGTACCGACATCGTTCCTGGTGCCAACGGCGCAGCCAGCCGAAACATGCGACGCATTCGCGTGACCAGTATGGCTTGGGTCGGCGATGATACGAACGATGCATTCCCGTCCAGTGAAGCGGGTTTTTTCAGTCTGATCGCTCAAGGCAAAGATCTGGCATTGCTGCAGCTTGACACCACCGATGTGGCCGCAGTGACGACCCCAATAGCCGAGGTTCGCCTTTACAGCGGCGCGCCTACGATTCCTCCTGTGAGTATGGTGGGCTACGGTATTACCGATAAGGCGCCGGACGTCAACTTGGCGCTGCTGGTCGGCGTGCGCCAGGAGCCCCCTTTTGGCATTGAAGAGAAGGAGCCGCTGCTAGTCTTCGGTCCAAACAAGGGCGTTACTGGTGGCGGTATCTGCGGTGGTGACTCGGGTGGCGGTTTGTTCGCTGGCCGCATGGATGGCACTGCGGTGCAGCCTCGGCTAGTGGGGGTCATAAGTGCACTCACCGGAAACACGCCTGCAACTACGTCAGGCGTGTGCCTTGCAAGCCAACAGAACCACACCTCGCTTTTGATTCCGCGCAACCGCGAGTTCATCTGCAAGAGGGTGCCTGCGGCGTGCGCCTAGGTGCTGAGTTGAAAACCCTGAGAAACGACGTCAAGCCATGGAGGTCTTGCAGGCATTGGCGAATGTTGGGACAACCTGGGATGTTCGCTCAGCCGCTGCAGGTGCACACTTGGAATTGTTACCGTGAGACGATGCCCACGTGTACTCGTTTGACCAGAAGCTGCATATCGGACACTCCATGCGTGGGCATTGAGCGGCCGGCCTGCGTATTTCGGTCGATGCAGGACACTCAACTCGGTTTCTCTTGGAAAGCGTAAACCGGTGCTCAACACTTAAACGCCATGAACACATTGGCTTCCCCTTTCCCTGTCGCCTTTGACTCTGTCAAACCACGTCGCTCAAACAAGGCAGACCCCTACGCCAGTGAGGCGCAGACCAGTGCACTGTTGCGCCGTGGTTCCGAGTACAGGTTCCACCGAATCAATGCTTTGGACATGATCACAACCGGCGAAGCGGTTCTGCTGAGCGGCACGGGCCGAGTGACGATCAATGCCTGGATCAAGAGCGGCCGTTGCATCGGTGTGAAGCATTTGCGCAGCACCATCAAGATTCCGAAATGGCAGTTTGAGCCATACATGTTCCCAGTGCTTCAGGCGGTGTCCGAGGCCTTGGCCACCACAGACGGATGGCAGATGCTGTCGTTTTTGGAAACCCCGCACGTGGCGCTAGGAGGACTGGCACCACGTATCACCTTGGAGCAGGGCGTGACGCGACAGCGCATCGTTGAACTTGCAGCGGCACAAGGGCATTGAGCTCGGCTGCATATGAAACTCAAAGATCTCGGGTTAGACAAAGTCCATCATCATTCGACCTCGGTGATGAGAGCCAATGCCTCACGTTTGCCCAAGGCAAGCCTCTGGAGAATTTGAGGGATCCGTGAAGCCCGCGGCGCTGCACCGCCGGATTCCCACTTCCAGATCGACAGTGCAGAGACCTCCAGCAATCTGGCCATTTGGTCTTGCGTGAACCCAAGGCGGGCGCGATTGGTCTTGAGGCGCTCTGCCGTGAAGACCGCCTTGCGGCCAGGTTTTCCTTTCTGTTCTGTACTGACAGGGAGAGCCTTCGAAGTCAGTGTCTTCAAGGGTTGCGTGCCCTGCACCTTCGACAACTTCTTGACCTGTGACTGCAGGGCGCTGAGCTGCTTCTTCAATATGGAGATGTCCGCCCGTTGAAGGGCGGAATTCTTGCGTATGGCTGTGATTTCGTCGCGCAGTTCTTTTCGAGCGACACGGGCAATTTCGCGTTTGAGCGAGTTGGCAAAGGTAGTCATAACCCATATGTTACGCCGCACTGTTCTAGAGGACTCGCGTGTGAGCCATCTTTCAGCAGCGACGCTTCATAACAGTCCATCATTCCTCCCGAAATCTAAAGCCGCCTGTTTGAACTTTTGTAAGTCTTGTGCTGAATGTTCCGAAGACTGGATCTCAAACTGCTGGAGATTGCAGATCACGGCATACATTCGCCCTGGAATTAGAGGAATCGCTGGGATACTAAGGGTGATGTGAACGGCTGTCGGTTTCCGCGTAAATATGGTGTCGGGAAAAAAATCGGGCACGAAATATGCCCTGTGGATCGGCCCAAGGGCGGGCGAAGCACACCCTTGAGCCGACCCTTAGGGGAAAAATGAGCTTGCGTCACAAAGGAGTTTTGTGACCATGGCAAACGGAATCGACTCGGCACCAATTTCCGCCGCCATTTTTCAGCGGATTTACACCGCCGGTAACAGGTGAGC
>JAUSAI010000003.1 GCA_030652945.1 Caldisericota bacterium
CTGCCATCGAGCATGACAAAATCAATTTAGGGATAGAACGTGCAAAAATAATAGCAAAAGCACTGAAATGTCACCCTGCGGTATTGGTTTTTCCCGGGTGGAATATTGAGGTTGCTGCATAGAGAAGTGTGATGTTGGGGGTCCTATCGTCACCCCAAACTACCGTGCTGTGAAAGTTAACCGGGCAGTAGTGAGTGTATACCAATTTTCTTGTTTCTCGACCTGACCCCTATGCTGCGACCTGACTCGAATGTGCGAATGTGTGACCCCGAATGTGAATGTACAATCTAACCTTAATCGTTAGACCTCCTCCTCCACCGAATCACTCTTTACAACAACGGTGTGGGCCGCAGTAGTTTGCCGAATTTCGTCGCGTAAGGCCATCACCTCCTCCTTGAGAGCGGTCAGTTGCTTAGCGCCCACAAGCTCGGCTTCGTCATTCTCCGCGTCGCGGCCGATGAAGAAGGTTGCGAGCGTCGCCGTCACGTAGCCGAAGACGGCAAACGCATACAGCGCCAGGAAGACGCACAGCACGCGCCCCTCAACCGTTTGTGGCCAGTACTGCGAGCCCATCGTGGTGAGGATCATAGCGGTCCACCACAACGCTTCACCGTAGTTCTTAATGCCGCCGGGAGCCCCGTTCTCGAAGGCGTACATCCCGGCCGCGCCGGTAAACGTGACAAGTACCGTGAGGGCGATAACGTAGCCGAAGCCCCGCCGACTCAGGCTCGCGCCGAGTGCACGCATGCCGCGGTTCAGCGAGCTGACGACGCGGAGCAAACGCAAACTACGTCCCACGCGGGCCAACCGGAGCAGCCGAAACACCCGGAAGACACGGAAGAGGCGCAGCGCCGGTATCAGAAGCGAAATAGCGGTCAGCCAATTGTGCTTTAGGTAAGTGACCTTGTGCGGTGCCAGAATGAATTCCACTGCGAAATCGAGGATGAAGATGACCCAAATGATCGTGCCAATGATCTCGAACAATAGGCTCTCGCCCCAGATCAACTCCACGACCAACAGCGCCAACCATACGAAGGCGAGGCCCAGCATCGGCATTTCCAGCGAGTCCTCCAGGCGCTGCAGGAGCTCGTATCGCTCCTTTTTCAGCGCCTCCTCGATAGGGACTGTCTTATCTTGCTTCTCGCTAGTGCTCACGTCACTCCTCGGGTCTCCTCGCCTCCGAACGGCTGAAGCCCCTGTCGCCAACTACAATTAGACGTCCGAATTGACGAAATATAATACGTCACAAAGAGATCTAATACTGTATTGTTCATGTCATCTCCTTATGTTTTAAGCTAATTGACCGATTTAGCTATCATCATACCAGACTTGTCAGACCCGCAAATACAGAATGAAAACAACAAGGCGCTGGAATCCAGTTCTGCAATTTACCTATCAAAACAAACAATAGCGCAACCTCCAAAACCATTGCTTTTTCCAAACCACCCATTTAAAATGCCACCCGTTACTCGCTTTCTAAAATGCCA
>JAUSAI010000007.1 GCA_030652945.1 Caldisericota bacterium
TGACTGAAGTTTGACAGTTTGAACCGATTTTTAGTGGTTCGAGCGGCTGGAAGCCTCATAAACACTGGGGGTCGTTCTTTTAGATCCCCAAAAGGTAGTGCCACAGAAATAATATAAAATACTTGACAAGTAATACAAATAACGGTAATTAGGGAGTGTCCTTAATAAGGAGCCTCCCATGTTCGCTCGCATCAAGAAATCAGGCAAGTACCAATACCTGCAGATCGTCACCAACCACAAGGAACAGGGCAAGGTCCGCCAGCAGGTCATCGCCACCATAGGCCGCATGGATGAACTGGAGGCCAAGGGGCGCATCGAGACCCTGATCCGCTCCCTTTCGCGCTTCTCCGAGCGCGCCATGCTGATCCTCTCGGGCCGCGGCGAACCCAGCCTGGAGGCGGTCAGGATCGGGCCGGCCCTGATCTTCGAGCGTCTCTGGCAGCAGACCGGCATCGGTGAAGTGCTCCGCAAACTGCTGGCCGGACGCCGTTTCGAGTTCGATGTAGAGCGGGCCATCTTCCTCACGGTTCTGCACCGCCTGATGGTTTGCGGTTCGGATCGCTTCTGCGACCGTTGGCACCGGGACTACCGCATCGAAGGGGTCAAGGAGCTGGACCTGCACCATCTCTACCGCGCCATGGCCTTCCTGGGAGACGAACTGGCCGACCAGCAGGATGCCACCCCCTTTGCTCCGCGCTGCACCAAAGATCTTATCGAAGAAGATCTCTTCGGCTACCGGCGGGATCTGTTCAGCAAGCTGGACCTGGTGTTTTTCGACACCACATCGATTTACTTCGAGGGTCAGGGTGGCCAGAGCATCGGCCAGCGCGGCTTCAACAAGGACCACCGCCCCGATCTCAAGCAGATGGTGCTCGGTGTGCTGATCGACGGCCAGGGGCAACCGATCTGCTGTGAACTGTGGCCGGGCAACACCACCGACGTCAAGACGCTGCTGCCGATCGTCGAGCGGTTGCGGAAGCGTTTTCACATCGGCTCCTGCTGCATCGTGGCCGACCGCGGCATGATCAGCGCCGAGACGCTCAAGACGCTTGAAGCCCCTGGCAGCCCGGTGCACTACATCCTCGGGGTACGCATGCGCAAGCTCAAGGCTGCCGCCGAGGTGCTCTCCCGGGCCGGCCGTTACCATGAAGTCCGACCCGAAGGGGTCAAGTTAAACGACCCCGAGCCGCTCAAGGTCAAAGAGGTGGTCCACGAAGGTGTGCGCTACATCGTGTGCGCCAACCCCCGGCAGGCTCGCAAGGACGCCCA
Source organism: Caldisericota bacterium (assembly GCA_030652945.1). Lineage (GTDB taxonomy): Bacteria > Caldisericota > Caldisericia > Cryosericales > Cryosericaceae > Cryosericum. Next base: position 1,270 of record JAUSAI010000007.1, read on the forward strand.
TGACCGCGAGGCGATCCTGGTCTCCCTGCGCGAGCAGCTCAAGAAAGGCGCCAAGCAACTGGTCGGTAACAAGGGATACCGCCGCTTCCTGACCGTCGAGAAGGACTCGGCCCGCATCGATGAGGAAAAGATCACCTCCGAGGCCCGTTACGACGGCAAGTGGGTGCTGCGTACCAACACGGACTTGTCCGCCGAAGAAGTCGCCCTCAAGTACAAGCAGCTCTGGCAGGTCGAGCGGATCTTTCGCGATGCCAAGACTCTTCTTGAGACCCGGCCCGTGTTTCACCGCCGTGATGAGACCATCCGCGGCCATATCTTCTGCAGTTTCCTCGCCTTGGTGCTGCGCAAGGAACTGGACCGCCGTCTGGAGGCCACCGGCGAGTGCTTCGAGTGGGCACAGATCAAGCAGGACCTCGAGGCCCTGCAGATGGTCATCATCGAAGAGCACGGCAAGCGTTTTGCCATCCGCAGCCAGTGCCAGGGAGTTTGCGGCAAACTCTTCAAGGCCGTTGGGATTGCCTTGCCGCCCACGATACGGGAGCTATAAGCAGTGGGCGAAAGCCATACGGTAGTGCCAAGACCAAGTTGTAGTGTCGTAGTGCGTTGTAATTATTGAACTTTAAAAATCGTACTGTCAAAGATCAGTTTTGGATACCGCGCACGGAGATCGCCGTGCCCTTACAGAAAGACAAGGGGGCAGGCCTGTTTTTATGCGTTTTATGTCACGATTAGATGAAAGTTGTTGGCGGCGGCAATTGATTCGCTCCGATACACCAACTACCCCCTGCGCGCGACCTGCTGTGTTACAGGGGGATGAGATATTTGGGATTTGTTACCTCGGACTGATCAATCGTACCGAATGGAAAATAGGAACGGTATCTGCGCGCATCCCGGGTTAGCAACGCCAATCCCATGATGGCCGCATGCGCACCGACAAAAAAATCGGGCAGCGGGGATCTTCTCACGCCAAGGCGCTTCGTGTATCCGAATCATCGAGGAAAACATCCAGGATGACATTGGAATCGACGAGGACGCCTTGCACGCTTCCACTCTCGTGAGGGCCATGATTTCATCGGTGGTCATCCGAACGGTAGCCGCGCCCCTCAGCTTCCTGAATCGATGGCCTGAATTGGTTCGCCCCGGCTTCTTGACGATGTAAACTTTTCCTTTTTCCTCGATGAAGTCGATTTCCGTGGCCGGGGTGATTTCCAGTTTTTCACGAATGTGCAGGGGAATGGTGACCTGACCTTTAGTGGTGATGCGCATGGTTATTCCTCCCGTCGGTATTACCAGTATTAGCATTACAAATCCGGAACGATGTCAATTGAGGCGAAACCCTTGTCGGCATTGCGATCAAGGCCAATAAACTCTTTAGGAGAAATGATCTTAATGCTCATGTAATCCTTGATATCGGTGAGATGTTTGTCCCCGGACACTAAAAATCTTGCTTTCAGGGCTACGGCACATTCGATGAATTTATTATCGTCCGGGTCCTCCAGGACGACATTTAATTTCGGGGTCTGGGCGGAAAAGAGGACATGAAATCCTTGCGCAAAGAGTGAAAGCAATTCATCCAGTTCCTTCTCATTCTGCAGCCCGAGTCGCCGAAGGACATCAACATACTCCTCGATTATGGGCCTTGAAAGGCATAGGATGACCTTGCCGGTTTTCCACGGATCAATAATTCTGCGTGGATTGCCGCCGAAAAAAGACGAAACAAACACATTCGTGTCGATGACGACGCGGGTCACCT
>JAUSAI010000010.1 GCA_030652945.1 Caldisericota bacterium
AGACTCATCGACCTGTCGTTCGAACCCATGATATCGATGGACGCGGGCGAAGCCATCGACTTGATCCTGACTGCCGCTGGATACAGCGGCGAGATCGAGGCGATTCTCGACCAGATGCCCGACGTGCCGCGCGACGAGGCCAGGAGCATCGTCTGCCGCCTGCACGGCATGGAGCGCATGATGGAATACGCAGACCAGAGAGTGTTGACACGCGGGGACGCTGCGCTGATGGTCTGGCTGCTCATGGAACAGCGTACTGGCAGACTTTGACGTCCGCGGTCTGTCCTTTCTCGGAACCGGCGTAGTACGTTTGCGCCGGGGACCGGGCTGAATCAGGAAATCGCCGAAGCCAGGACGATGAGCGCGCCGCCCACGAGAGACGCGGGACCCATCTGCTCGCTGATGAGGACGACGGCAAGGACGGAGGCGAGAACCGGCTCGAGCGAGTAGATGATGCCGGCCTGCGTCACCGTAACCTCGTGCTGGAAGCGGTTCTGCAGGAGCAGGGTCAGGACCGTCGTGAAGATCGCAAGGTACACGAGCCACGGCCAGCTGGATGTGTTCACAACCATTCCCTGATGCGACGACACCAAGTATACAAGCGAGCACACAGCCACGACGAGCAGCTGGAAGAACGTCATCGCGTGGAACGAGTCCCTCTTCGAAAACCGGTGGATCACGAAGATGTGAACACTGAAGGCGATGGCGGACAGCAGGGTCAGCATGTCGCCCGTACCAAGCTGCACAATACGCAGGGTGAATCCGAACGAGATCGTCCAAAGGCCGATGACCGCGAGCAAGAGGGCAGCGAAGGTCTTGAAGGACTTGGCTTCGTGCAGGAACACGAACGAGAGGGCGGGGGCGATGACAACGCTGAGCCCCGTGATGAACGCACTCTTGCTGGCAGTCGTGGTCATGAGCCCCGTCGTCTGCAGCATGAATCCGATGAACAGGGGGATACCGATGAGTATGCCCTTGCCAAGGTTTGCCCAGGTGAACGCGATACGGTGGCGGAACAGTGCGTAAACGATGACAGTTGCCAGCGCGAACCGGACGAACACCATGAGGGCAGGGGAGATTCTGTTGAGCTGGACCTTCATGATGATGAAGGTTGTCGACCAGAACACGACGGCAAG
>JAUSAI010000020.1 GCA_030652945.1 Caldisericota bacterium
TTCGACATGCTGGGTGTTCCCTGGGTGGGGTCCGACGCGCTGACGATTGCATTGGCGCTCGACAAGGCATGGACGAAGAAGATCGTCCAACAGGCAGGATTCGCCACGCCCCCATTCTATACGGTGGACAACTCCATCCAACTTGAGCGCATGCTGGAGAGTCGAGACCTCCACTATCCCCTGTTCGTCAAACTGTCATATGAGGGTTCCAGCATGAGTATCGACAGCCGCTCACGGGTACGGAACGTGCAGGAACTGCGTGACCGCGTGCAGTTTCTCCTGTCCACCTATGAGAGTGAAACGGTTCTGGTCGAGGAGTTCATGCCGGGCCGGGAGTTCACGGTCGGAATTCTCGGGAACCGCGAACCCGAAATTGTCGCCATCATGGAAGTCGCACCCAGCGACGCGAGCAAGGACATGGCCAGTTTTGTCTACGGAATCGACGAGAAGCGCAACTGCGACAAGAAGATCACCTATCGCATTCCCGAGAACCTGGACGAGGCAACGGAGCATGCCATTCGTGCGCTGGCCATCGGTGTCTACAAGGAGCTGCGCTGCCGCGACATGGCGCGTGTCGACGTGCGACTGGACGAAAACGGTGTTCCCAACTTCATCGAGGTCAACACGTTGCCGGGGCTCAACAAGAAGCACTCGGACCTTCCCATCATGGCTCGGCTTGCTGGGATGTCCTACGACGACCTCATCGCCCGCATTGCCGAACATGCGTTGGAACGCTTGCAGCAGGCGCCTCTCACGACGACGCTGGTTACCGAGGAGCCGCAGTCGACGGCAGTCAAGCAGGAGTAGCTCCGAGAAGGCAGTACGAAACGCACGGGGCGGGTGCAGCAGCCCGCCTCTTTCCCTTCCTTGAAGTGCCACGGGCGCCGGGTTGCAGGGGACACTGATCCCTGCTATGGTGTACTCGCAGTGGCTGACCTCGGCAAAGACCGGGAGACGGGACGGAGGAGTGTCATGGAAGACCTTGGGTGGGATGCATTGCTGCGTGTACCGGCGAACGAGGCTGAGCACGAGACGGAGTCTGCATGCGGTCTGGGAACCTGTCCGTGTTCCTGTCTGCGCAACATGGTGCCTGTGCTGGACGCGGACTCGCCGGAGAGTGCAATTCTGGAGGCACAGTCGGCTCTGGGCGCTGTGACGGGCGCCGTCGTTCTTTCGGCATACCGTACGGTCCCCGACGAACAGTGCCTCGCCCTGGTTGCGACTGGGCACGCGGCAGATGAGGATCTGAAGCGGCGTGTCGCTCCCGTGGTTCCCGGAACAATCGTCGACGCAGTACTCGCCGATGGTATCGTACGCTGGGTCCACATCGCACACGGGGACGTTGCCGCCGTCGGGATGGCAGGGCTTCATGACCGGGGACACATCAACGGCCTGGTGGTCGCGGAGTTCATTCGCGGAAGCACCGGCATCGGCAAGCCGTCTGCCGTCTGCCTGCACTGTGTCGCGTCCACGCTGAGCGTTGTTCTGCTCAGATCGAGCATCGATGTGGCGCAGGGTGACGAGCTGGCATTGGCGAGATATCGCAGTGTTGCGGAGTTGACTGTTCAAGTGACGCACGACTTCAACAACATGATGCAGGCAGTGCTGGGGAACGCAGCCCTTGCACGGATGGACCTGCCCGCGGGAAGTCCTGCCATAGCATCGCTGTCATCGATAGAAGAAGCGGCGACAGGAGCTGCGGGGCTTGCCCGGAAGCTGCTCAACTTCGCTCACGACAGCGCCAGGGGCGGCAGCACGTGTGACGCCGCAAAGGTAGCGAGCGACGCTCTTGACCTTGCAGGCACCCTGTATCTGAAGAGCGTGCCCGTCACGAAGGACATCGCCGATCGGCCCGTGCTCGTGCGGATGACCGACAACGATCTGGAGAACCTGCTGGTACTGACTATCAAGTCTGGCGTCCTTCAACTGAGGCCGGTGTCGTCGGCCCGGCTCACCGTGGGGGCTGACGCAGCAGACGCACAGGCGCACGTTCTGCTTGATCTGGATGGAACGACGCAGGCCATCAGCGACGAAGACAGGACCGAATCGGAGCGGCTGGCAGCAGTTGCCCGTACGCAAGCAGACCGGGCGGGAGTCCTCCTGGGGGTATCATCCGAGCCAGGAAGTATCCGGGTCTCACTGTACGTAGCCCGGGAGGTGGCTGTGCAGGGCGCACCACCTCCAGCACCGGCGGCCAAGGATGGCCCGCTGAAGGGTACGCATGTTCTGGTTGTCGGGGCACCGTCGCCTTTGCCTATGCTCCTGGAGGCGCTTGGGTGTGTCGCGCAGGCAGTCCGCACCTGGGATGAGGCGGCTCAGCTGGCATCATCATTTGCCCCGCGAGTAGCCCTGGCGGTCGCTGGCAGCGAAGGAGACCTGCAGGCCGCCGTGCTCGGCCGCAGCCGGATGAAGGTACCGGTGGTCGCCGTGTGTGCTCATGGAGTCTCAGTGCCCGCAGTGCTCTCTTCGTCCATCGACGGTGTCCTCGGACTGCCGCTGCAGCTGGGCGAACTGCGCGGTCTGCTGGAGTGGATCGTCTCCCGACACTTCGTCGATACTGCTAGATGAGGCTGAGCCCCTTGAGTCCGTCCTGGTACTTGGAGGACGCTCGGCGGGGCACGATGGCAAACAATGCTTCAAACACGTGCATGAGATCCTGAAAACTGCTGTCCGAGCCGGCTTTCTGTTCGATCTCCAATTCCGTGGCATCTGCCCGGTGGCCGGGTACCCGTGGTGACGTGAACACGACGGTGTCGCAGGCAATCTCGAAGGCACGCTCATCACCCAGCACGGCATAATGGAGAGCACGTCTGCTGACCGATTTGAGAGACACTGACAACATGAGTCCGTGAAGCGTATCTGCTGCTGATGGCATTAGCCGCACGATGTCCGTTGCTTGCGGAAGGGCTTTCTCGCTGAACCCCGGGGCGTCGACTTCCCCTTCGGAACGTTCCTGGATGTGCGCATCTCCGGGGGCCGAGGGACCCTTCAGCGAGAGGAAGGTCCTGCCCGGCATCAGACGGAATCGCATAGCGTATCCGGCATGGAATAGCACGAGGTCCGGCGTGTCGAGGTAGACGGTGACGATGTCGACGATGCCGGTGTGCTCGAGCGCGAAGTTCCCCAGATGGTCCATGGCGGCGAGCCTTCGGAACAGCGCCTGGTCCAGGACCTGATACTTGGCTTCGCGCTCGACACCCATCCTCAGCCTTCGAGCAGCTTGGCCATGGCGTACGCCCAGATGCGGGTCGCCTTGAGCAGGTCCGGTATGTCGATGTATTCGTCGGGCCCGTGTTCGGTCATGGGACGCCCAGGGAACAGTGGACCGAAGGCGACGGCACCGGGAATGGCACGGGCGTACGTCCCGCCGCCGATGGCAAAGGCGCGCGCTTCGGCACCGGTGTACTCCGTGTAGGCCTTCTTGAGCGTCTGGACCAGCGGAGTCTCCGGGTCGACATAGTGCGGTGGACTGTCCGACAGGACCGTGAAGTCCACTTTCGTCCCCAGCAGGCGCTCGACGAACTGGTCGGTGACCTCCTTGCTGGTCGAACCGATGGGATATCGGATGTTGATGACAGCAGTGCTGTCATCATGGTCCGCATGCAGTGTCCCCAGATTGAGGGTGAGAGGCCCCGAGATCTCGTCTGCGAAGTCGATGCCGACGCGGTGGCCCGTCCACTCCGTGCCGATCTCACGTGCAAGGAACTGGAGCGAGGGGTCGTCCTCGAGACAGTGTACGGCGTCGAGGACCTCCAGCAGCTTGCCGATGGCATTGCGGCCTTTCTGCGGTGTCGACGCATGTGCCGACAGACCTTCGACGCGCACGGTGAGGTTCTCTTCCGTGCGTTCCAATGTGACAGCGAACTCGTCCGCAGGCATCCGCGCGATGAGTCCCTCCAGCCGGCTGAGGCGGTCGCCTTCGGCGACCAGGACGGCTTCGGCATGCTGCGGAACGACATTCGGCCGTGTGCCGCCCGACGCGTGATGCAGGATACCGCCGTGGGTGCCATGACCGATCAGCTGGAGGTTCAGGATGCCCTTCTCACCATTGACGACGGGAAACTCGGCATCCGGGCTGAATCCGGCCTCCGGGACGCCATACTTCTTGGCATAGTAGTCGAAATCGGCCCAACCGGATTCCTCGTCTGTGCCGAACAG
>JAUSAI010000034.1 GCA_030652945.1 Caldisericota bacterium
AGCTGCCCAGGTCGTGGAGGGCGGCGATGCGCCCCACGCCGGTGATGATGCCGGTAAACATCCTGCTATTTTCGCAGGGTTTGAACGGCTCCGGAATTTGGGGGGTGAATGATCAGCGGTTCCAGCAGTCTTGTGAGGACGCAGGCTGGACAACTTCGGTGGTCGCCACTTGCATGTGCACGCCCGCCTGGTTGATGCTGTAGGTAGCGCACTCGTCTTGCTGTTGGGCACCTTGGGGCGATGCGGACAGGGTGAACGTGGATGCCGTGAGGTTGGACAGAGCGATTTGATACCGCCCTCCCTCCACGGACAGAACATCAGCGGGAACCCCGGCCGCAGCCGGGTAGCGCCCCATGGCGATGGCTGCACGTTCCATCCATTGGGATGCCTTCAACAGGGCTGCCTGAGCGTGTTTTCGATGGGTGCGTCGCACGTGACTTTCGTAGTTTGGCAGGGCGATGGATGCGAGCACCGCAACCACCGCCACAACAACCATCAATTCAATGAGCGAGAAGCCACGTTGCACTTTGCCTTGAGCAAACATTTCAGCGTGCCTCACGCCAGTCGGTCCTGGCGCCAGTTTTCAGTGTGACCAATCTCTGCTGGGCTACGCACAAGGCTTCCGTCTTGCAGGACTTACCGTTTTCATCGTTACCCAGGTTGTTCAGGCCACTGGACTGGGTGGATCGCGGGTCGTTGCTCAGCAATTGGATCTCGTCGCTGCTGGTGGCCATCCGGGACACGCTCTTGACCACATGGGCGGAGTCGCCATGAATGACGCCGATGTCGCTGGGGGGTTGTCCCGAGATGGGGTCGAGCAAGTTCATCCAGCTGCCTTTGCCCTCGGATGGATCGTTGCAGGTTTCATATCCTTCGCTGGCTGCGGGCACCATGGATGCAAACACGGCCACGTTGCTTCGGTAAATGAAGGGATGGTTGTCGATCCGCTCTCCGCTGATCGGCAGATCCATGTACCAGCCTCGAGGGGCCACGGTGTCGGTGCGGGAGTACTCGACCTTGTTGC
>JAUSAI010000038.1 GCA_030652945.1 Caldisericota bacterium
AGCGCTCGCCACCGCCGCCGACACCTTCCGCGGCCTTCTCGGCGAGGGCGCCAAGGTCATGCGCGGTGAGGGCGAGAAACAGAAAGAGGAAAAAGTGGCCGACTTCCGCGTGGCCATGCGCTGGCTCATCAGCGAAGCCGAACGCACCACTGCGCGCCAGCGCTACAAAGGTCTGGGCGAGATGAACCCCGCACAGCTCTGGGAAACCACCATGGATCCCACCGTGCGCCGCCTGCTGCGCGTGCAGATCGACGACGCGATCGAAGCCGACCGCGTGTTCACGATGCTGATGGGCGACGAGGTGGAGCCACGCCGGGAGTTCATCGAAGCCAATGCTTTGCGGGCGGGGAATATCGATGTTTGAGTTCGCGGTCGTGAGAGGAAGTCGAATTAGTCGGACTGATCTCGAGTGTTCCAGACTCGAAAACCTGAAATAGGCAGACTTTCTCGCCTGTTTATTTGACGTGAGTGGGCGGCCACTCGCATTTGAGCTTCTGAAAACAGACGCCTTTTCGGGGTGATGTGTCTGCAGACTAAAGCGGGTGGGGTTTGGCTCTCTAAATCGAGAGCCCTGCGTGGTCGCCTCCTGGAATTGGCTATCTCGCGAGAGGCTGCAGCGCACTAGGCGGCAGACCCGCACAACCTACCGCCCTTGAGGGAGAGGAATGAGAACCAGTCGGACGGCGCGGTTCTCGACCCGGCTTACCTCTGGGCCGGTCACCGTTGGCAGGTCACGCTTCGGCAGGGGCGCCATGAAGATGCGCGCGGCGCCAATGCCCCCTTCGTCCATGAGCAGGTTGCGTACCACTTCGGCTCGCTGCAGCGCGAGTTTCTTGTTAAAGGCAGCTACGGAGGTGGTATCCGTATATGCATAGAGCACGACGCCGAGCAGATCGTTTGCGCGCAGGAGGGCTCGGCCAGGACGTCGTACCAGTGATCACGATGTTTGGCGACGCCAGTCACGACGGACGTGGCGGTATCCGCTACCTCATGACGGACAAAGCAATGACAAGCCTGGTTCGCGCACTGGGCCGCAATCAGCGCATCGACGCCCTGGCCGGCGCCTATGTGGTGGTGGGCGCCGATGACGGGAACGTGATCACGATTGGGGATTGTTCACTTTGTTCGCGATGAAGCGGCCTGGTTCCGTGATCGGCAATCAGTGAGGGTTGGCGCAAAGGTGTTCTTCCTGCTGTGCGAACGTCCTGCACCGCTGCCGAAGAAGGATTGGGGTGGCCACTTCAACGATCAGTACCAGACCATCCGCGATCACCATCTCGTGTCGACTGTGGCGACAGCCCGCGCACTGGGAGTATCACCCTCTCGTCTGGGAGAACTGATAGATGCAGGTGCTCTGCCTTTTGCACGGGGCCCCGTGCCTGCTCGTGAGCTAGCACTTTCCATTCGCCGTCTGTTCGACACTGTTGTTGGTGTTCCGCGGGGGCATCGTCGCCTACAGACACTCCTCTCGGCCAAAAGCACCGATGCCACACGCTTCTCCCAGACATTGAGGGCTCTCAGGAGAGGTTCAAGTTGCTCGGTATTCCAGGCCTCGGGGGCGCGTGCAACCGATGCGGATCGGTGTACGGCGCGGGAATCTCAAGGAGATTGAATGGATCTGATGTCCGCCATTCCAAATCGGTTGCTGGTTAGACCTAGAGCAGTAGAGGGGGAACTCGCGCAGGGCTTCCTGCTGCGAGTTTCAGAGGCCAACGGGTTGGCTTCTCCTCGGTCACTGATATCTGTCGGATGGCGCGGGAACGATCCGTTGACATGGACAGGCTGCGGCATCATGCCCATGGGCCCGATCAATGGACTTGGATCGCTCAATCGCCCAGCAGGCAACAGACTGCCCAGTCGGTTTTGGAGTCTGAGGCGGGCTCGTTGCTGTCCTGTTTGTCTGAGCGAGTCGCCATTCTGGAGAGCGCACTGGGGCCTTTGCTTCTCGGTTGCGTGCTCTCACCACGGCATCAAGCTTGTGGATCGATGCAGCTGCGGAAAGGAGCTTCGATGGCATCGAAGTCAGTTGCTCACCTGCACTTGTGGTGAGGATCTCCGCTGCCTCTCTGCAGAGTCAGCATCTGCAGAAGCACTGCATCTGACCAGGGCGATAGAAGTGGCTTCGGCCGCCTGTTGGGAGGAGACCTCAAACGAAGGAAAAAAAGAATTGTGCGATCTCATGCATCGAATCTGGCTCCTGGGTGCACACACCGCAGGGAACGGCGCGAAACGCAAGAAGCTTGGCAACTTGCATGACTGTGCACAGGCTTTGGCGATCGTTGAGGGAGCTGGTCGCGTGTTGTGCCAATGGCCGGATGCCTTCTTTGATCTGCTGGATGGGATCAGCATGAAGGCGGCCCCTCACAAGGCGAACCGGATGGTTGCAGTGTTCGGCGCTCTTTACCAAGACATGTTTTCAGAGGCTCAATGGTATGCTTATTCGACCCTTCGAGACGCCTTTGATATCTATGTTCGAACCAGGTGGACGGGTCAGGTTGCGAAACGAAATCGGCGGCTGGACGATGGATCAATAGAAGAGCATTGTTGGGTACCTGTGACGTGTGCAGCAAGGGAACTGGGCTGGAGATCCCCGCGCCTACGACGTGCGATTGAAGCTGGGCTTGTTCGTGGACATGTCCGGCACCTTCCATCAGGAAGAACCATGTCAGTGGTCCACCGAATAGATCTCGATCGCCTCAAGCTGGACCAAATGGATTGGATCGATCTGCTTGGCGTATGCCGGCTACTCAAGATTGGCAAAGTTCGCGCCAAGCGACTCGTCCAAGAGAAAGTACTGCGCCCAGTGGCGGGTCCAGTCATCGACGGCTCCTCGGTTTGGCGCTTTCGTCGCGTTGATATCGAAGCCCTGGGGGCCTTTCTATTCAGTGGGGACGATCAGCTGGAGAATGCGTCTCTGCCCACTGCGCGAGGTACCAAGTCAGCCACACCTTGAGGTCGCGCATGTTGGGCACGTCGACTTCAACAGGTGCAACGACCGAATCGAACACATCCTTCGGCAGTTCCCAATCTTTCGCGATGTCCTGCAACGCGAAGGGAATGACCCCACGGATGTCCTCAGGTGTCGGACGTCCGAAGTACAGCACTGTGACCCGCGACAGCAGCGGCGTGGAGAGCCCGGCCAGCGAGTTGGCCGTGGCGATGAACACCAAGCGTGAAAGGTCGCACTCGGTCTGCAGGAACGAATCAAACCAGCGGCGCGCGTTCTCGGGCTCCAGCAAGCCCAACAAGAAGTCAATCGCAGCTGGGGTCTTGCGCTCACCGTCGACGGCCTTTTCGATTTCATCAAGCAGCACCAAGCCCGAAGCCGACTTGTTGTTCAGCAGTGGCTCCAGCAAGACGGAAGGCTGACCGGAGGCCCACCCCCTCGCAGTGCCGGTGAGGGAGCGGATGTCGGACATGCCGGCAAAGCCGATCGCTCGAAAGCCCAGCGCCATCTCTTCGGCAAACCGCCTGGCGAACCGCGTCTTGCCGATACCGGGAGGCCCGAGCAGGAGCACAGGGCGAAGGTGAAACACCAGTGAGCCGAAGCTCCGGCGCGTGATCAGCTCGCTGAAGATGATGTGGATGGCGATTCGTGCCCACGGAAATTCGCGCACCAGCCGTGACCGGCTCTCCTGGAGCTGAGCAACCGAGGGCATCAGGGCCACCGGCAAGGGCGATTCCAGGGGCTTGAAACGCTCCAGCGTTTGGCGATCGTTGCAATCACCAGCGGGAGGAATCGGACCCCGGACCACGGTCAAGACCGGCGTCTTGGGGCTCGAGCAGTCTGTTGCCGTCTTGAAGCACAGGTCGGAGCCTTCCCAGTCCCGCACTAGCTCCCCGCGTTCTGGTGCTGCCGGGACCGGCGTGAGGGCTTCTTCGATTTGGCCAAGCACCACATCGTGCATGCCGCGATCCAGAGAGTCTTTGCGCGAGGGCATCTGCGCTGCCCGGTCTTTGTGGGTCAGAGCCAGAGAGAGCGCGGTCCAGACGGTGTAG
>JAUSAI010000042.1 GCA_030652945.1 Caldisericota bacterium
CGGTCTGCAGTATCAAGACGTGCGCCGAAAGAAGCAAGGGAGATACGTTCTGCTTCGACTGCGTGAAGTACCCGTGTGATCACCTGAAACACCTGGACAAGAGGTACCGTACGAGGTACGGCATGAGCATGATCGAGAACCAGAACCGCATCCGCGAGTTAGGGTTGGACGGGTTCATGGCTGTCGAGAACACCCGGTGGGTCTGCGCTTCGTGCGGCAGTCCCATCTGCATCCACACTCGGCTCTGCTACACCTGCGGCGCCCAGTACGAACGCTTGGGGAGTGTGCTAGCCAAGTAGCTGACGCCTGACGGCGTTCTCGCTCCCTACGTGACGTACCTCATCTGAGCTGAGAACCTTCACGCGACGCACCCATCCGGTGCGTCCTCAAGGAATCTGCCTGCAATACAGCCAAGCGGGCAACCACCTTCATGAACGCACGGGACGCCGCACAGCCGCGACCCTTCAGCCACTTGTCGAGGTAGTGGCGATGTTGAAGTGATTGTGAGATGGGTACCTTGACAAGGAATCAGCAGTATCAACAATATCAGTATTCGCTGATTGTACGGATAGGAGGTCTCATGTCAGACAACGAAGAGAAGAAGGAGCGTTGCTGCTCGACGTCGACAGCCGAGTGCTGCAAGGTCGAGTCTGTCGTCACTATCGACGAACGCGGGCAGATGATCCTGCCCAAGGAGTTGCGGGAGAAGGCTGGCCTGGTGGCGGGCGACAAACTGGTCATCGCCACCTCCATGAAGGAGGGAAGGTTCAACTTCCTGATGATGTTCAGGGCAGACGACTTCGGTGACATGGTGAAAGGCGTGGTAGGTCCGGTCATGCGGACCATGTGGATGGACAAGCAGGAGGAGAAATGAGCGAGTTGATGTCGGACGGTAAGATCAAGGAGATCGTCAAGGACAAGTATGGGAAGATAGCGGTCGGCTCCGTCTCCGGGTGCGGATGTGGATCGGGGTGTAGCACGATACCGGATGACGTTCTGACAAACATCAGTCGAGGAATCGGATACTCGGAGGCAGACCTTGCTGCTGTCCCAGACGGCGCAAACCTGGGCCTCGGCTGCGGCAACCCTCTCGCCTTTTCGACCCTGAAGGAGGGAGACGTCGTCCTCGATCTTGGGTCCGGTGCAGGGTTCGACAGCTTCCTTGCCGCCCGGAGAGTCGGCAAAAGCGGCAAGGTCATCGGCGTGGACATGACGCCGGAGATGATCGCCAAGGCGACCGCAAACGCCAAGGCTGGCGGGTACGATAACGTGAAGTTCCTGCTTGGTGACATCGAGGCACTGCCGTTGCCAGACAGCTCCATCGATGTGGCAATCTCCAACTGTGTCATCAACCTGGTGCCCGACAAGGAGAAGGTGTTCCGGGAACTCCAAAGAGTACTACGTCCCGGAGGCCGGTTTGTGATATCGGACCTGGTGCTCCTGAAGGCGTTGCCGGAACGGGTGCGAACGTCCGTTGAGGCGTATGCCGGATGTATCGCGGGAGCCATCCTCAAGGATGAGTACCTGGCCACCATACGTCGAGCCGGCTTCGATGATGTGCGTGTCACCGCCGAGCATGTCGGACAGGTTGTCGTGCCCGTCCCCGAGGGGCAAAGCAGGCCCGAGAACTACTTGGACATGGACGAATCGAGTATCCAGGAGCTGGCCGATACCGTCGCAAGCATCAAGGTCGAAGGCACAAAGAAAGCAGAATCGTGAACCTCAGTGTGTCGCGAACAACACAAGGCTGGTCGAGAGAGTGTAGACATGCGAAGTCATGGAAGACGGGAACTCTGGGGAACCTTGGCCGTCCTAACGGTGACGACGAACACGAGTCCGTCGAACAGCAAGGCAGGGGAACCTGCCAACGTACGACAGGAGGTACCAACATGAAGAAGAGAGCACTCTTTATCGCAGTACAGTCATTCGCTATCATCGCAATCGCAGCGGTCATCGCATTCGGTCCAGTTCTTGGCTCGCGCCAGGGTGTCATGGCTGATACGACCACCACTGAATCGACCCCGACCGTGAGTGTGAATGGCACCGGCAAAGTCACCGTCAAGCCGACCATCGCTCGCGTCAACTTTGGCGTCTTCACCCACAATGACACGGCAAACGGCGCTCAGACCGCAAACGATGCCATCATGGCCAAGATCACTGCCGCCCTCAAGGCTGCAGGCATCAAGGAAGAGGACATCCAGACCACCGGATACAGCCTCCAGCCCAGATGGGTATGGGACAAGACCAACGAGAAGAACATCCAGGACGGCTACGACATGAACCACAACATGAGTGTCACTGTTCATGTCATCAAGGACGCCGGTAAGATCGTCAGCCTGGTCGCCGACAACGGCGCCAACACCGTGGATGGCATCACGTTCGAAGTGGACGATGTGACGCTCGAGCAGAGCAAGCTCGCCGCTCTCGACCTCGCCATGGTTAGCGCTCGCAAGAGAGCTGACGTCGTGGCAAAGGCTGCCGGCAAGACCATCGTGTCAGTCCAGACAGTCGTCGTGAGCGAGAACAGCTACACGCCGTACCCCATGTATCGGACCGACATGGCGATTGCCAAGGAAAGCGCCGCCGCTCCTGTCGAAGCAGGGAGCCTCGACGTCCTGATCAGCGTCAGTGTCGTGTACAACTTCTAGGCACCCTCTTTAGGGAAACCAGAAGCCCCGCCGTGAGGCGGGGCTTCTCCATTGTGTTGTGCAGCATACGCGTGCGACTAGTCAGGACGCCGGGTTCTCAAAGGGTTGGTCGGCGCCATTGCCGGACAGTCTTCTACTGGCAGCGTCGGCGGTGGTGAGCCTCAAGGACGGCAACCTTGCCCGTCAGCCGGTTGAGGCAATACTCGGAGCCATCCGTTGCCGGGATGACTTCAACCTGGATACGGTGAATCAGTGCAGCCGAAACGGCAGCGACTAGCGCAGCGGCGGCGAGCAATAGCACTTTCCCTATACTCATCAAAGTGTCTCCTCCTGCAGACTGACGTGGCGTGCAAAGCCTCATCCTCGTCTAGTGTACGCACGACGTGGTACTGCGGTTACATGGAGGGGCCGGGGAGTCTTCTCTTCCTGTTGGAGGTGCTGCTACGGCATCGAGTAGGTGATGGTGATCCGGCGCATCATGGCGTCATAAGCCACGGCCGCGCCGAGACTCTCGACCACGAAGCGTACGGGGAGCATAGTGCGCCCGCTCATGATGACGGGAACGACCTTGGTGTTGGCGGGGTCGATGCTGACCGAGACGCCGTTGACCTGGGCATTACTGGAGCCGATGACGAGACTCAGGCTGGCGGTCTGCCCCACGATGGTGACCGTGCGCGTCGAAGCGTCCCAGGAAACGATGGCGCCCAGAGCTTCCGCGACGGCGCGTATGGGAACCAGCGTGCGGCTCTCCAGAATGACGGGAGGTGCATCCAGCGTCATCATCCTGCCATCAACCGTCATGTCCGCCGAGCCGATTGTCAGGACGAGTACAGTCGTACGAGTGGGTGTTGCAGACGTGACAGCACTGATGTCGGACGTCGTGGTCGGCCACATGCCGGCAATGAACGTTGCGCAGACGGCAATAGCCAGCAGCGCAACAATAACCTTGTTTCTCATTCAGAATCCTCCTGTGCCCTCATATCGGGACACACAATCGTGGTACGAGTCTAGATCCATGCACTGCGTATCTTACCCGCATCCCCCGCGCAACCATGAAGTCGAAGCAATGAATGCGGTATAATGTGATACACTGACAACGTAATGGTGTGCCGCGAGGACTCTTGTGTCGATGCTGCCAAAGGGAGATGCTGCTCATGAAGCTGAGTGACGAAATCGGACCAATCCACTCGACCAGCTACCTGGACCGACCCGGCCAACGCGAGAGTGTCATCGACTATGCCGACCGTGGACGGCGCAAGGAGAACATGTGGCTCCTGCTCGCGCACAAGGTCGCCCCCGGGATAGTGGAACCAAGCGACATGGTGGCCCAGCAGAATGCGATGGGCTACGAGCAGAGGCGGCAATTTGAGGCCGCTGCTCGCTCCCAACAGCGTCCAGGCGCTCTCGGCACCGGGCTGCAGGGGCAATTGAACACACAGCGGCGCGGTCCACAGCGAACACCGGCACAGCAGGCAGCATACTGGGTCGGTATCATCGTGTGGCTCGTCTTCATCCTCATTTCCCTGCTCATGCGTCTGGTCAAATAGGGTGAGTCGCCGCCGGCGGGTCCTGTCGGCGGGCACAGGTTCCATGTTCCGGATTGTTACTGTCAGAGAGGTGCAGAGTGGCTACTTGGCTGTTTCAGGGTAATCCGAGAAACTTCGCAATCAACGAGTACTTGCGCGCACACCGGGACATCATATGGCACGTGAAACAGGAATTGCTGTCTGGTGAGATGCGCCGAGGTGACCCCGTCTACATCTGGCGCGCAGAGGGGAACGTGCCCGGCACGGGCGGGGTGGTCGCACATGGCACCCTGTCGGGCCCCGTCATGGTGCGGCCCAACGAGAACGTTGGGATGTGGGTCCGCAACAAGCCGAGCGTCACGATTCAGACTGTCCTCGTGAAACTGGACGACGTCCGGCTGACGTTGCGCGAGGGGTGTCTCCTCAGAAGTGAACTACAGGCTGACAGCATCCTGCGGAACCTGCACATCCTGCGAATGCCCGGACTGACCAACTACAAGCTGCTGCCGGCCGAAGCTGAGTGTCTGGCCCAGCTGTGGGAAGGGCGCAAGCGGCGCGACCTGTAGCTCACGTTCCCTGGTCCTGCTCCGAGCGAGGCAGCAGGATCATCTCACATGGTATCTCTTGTTGAGGATGACAAAGAGGACCATTGCCAGCGCCGCCAGGACGCCGGCGGATGCAAACACTGACACGTAGCTGCCCGTCGCGTCATAGACCAGGGCACCGATCGTGGGTGCGAGAGCTCCAACGCCGAACGCCGTAAACACGAGTCCGTAGTTCATGCCGAGATGACGGGTGCCAAAGCTGGCAGACGTCATGGCCGGGAACAGTGCAAGCGTGGCCGCGAACCCCCATCCAAGCAGTGCCGAGGCGATGTACAATGTCGCACGGTTGACGGCGAATGTCGTGAACAACAGGAAGGTTGCTGCCTGTATCACGCAGGTCACGATCATGACGCGGGCACTGCCGAGGCGATCCCCGAGATAGCCGGCGAGAGGCCTTCCAAACCCGTTGAAACCAGCAAAGACGGACGTCGCGAGGGCGGCATTGGCCGGAGTCAGCTGCAGGATCAGCTTGCCATAGGAGGGGATGAGGCCGATGCTCATCAGGCCGCCAGCCACGACCAGGGCGAACGTGGTCCACAAGAGCCAGAAGACGGACGTTCGCATCATCTCGCGTGGTGCAAACTCTTGAGCTGCCTGTCGTGCCCTGACGGACGAGCTGATCGGGACCGTATACCCGGCCGGCGGGTTGCGCAGCATGCCCGTGGCGACAAGCGAGACAGCGGCGGTCATGAGAGCGTCCATCAGGAGCGTGCCTTCGATGCCGAAGCGGGGGATGAGCACCGCCGCTTTGAAAGGGGCAAACACCAAGGCAGCCAACCCAAAGCCCATGACGCTCAGTGAGACGGCGAAGGCCGGCCGATCGGGATACCACTTGCGTACGGGGGGGGCAACGCAGGCATAGGTCAGACCGCAGGCAATCCCGCCGAGGACTCCGTAGCTCGTGATGAGCCACCAGGCATAGGGGAAGCGCCCGACGAGCGCTGCGAGGCCGTAGGCGATGAAGAAGAGCAGGGCGCCGGCACCAGCAATCCGCCGCGGCCCGAGCCTGTCTTGCAACTTGCCGGCCGGGACCATGACAATCGCAAAGACGATCATGAATACGGTGAACGGGAGCGTCGACACGGCGGTGGTCCAGCCGAATCGATCTGCCAAGGGACGCACGTAGACACCCCACGTGTACGACATGCCGCCCATCAAGCCGAGCAGGAAACCGGCCAGAGGGACTGTCCACCTCGTTTTGGCGGCGGCGCTAGGTACTTCGCTTTCTCTCAGTGAGTCTGTAGGAATTTCCGTGTTCACGTCGTTCCTCCCGTAGCGTCACAGTGGCAGGTTGCCGGGCTGGCACATCTTGTTCAGCATACCCGGAAAGGCCACATAACGAAAAGGTGAGGCACCGATGATTCGGTGCCTCACCTGAAACGGATCTGGCTCAGGAGGCAGTGGAAGGCCGCGTCCACGCCGGTGACTTGCCCTGCAGATTCTGGACAAGATCACGCGTGAACAGGGTTGCCTGATGCAGGCGTTTCGGATCAATGACACTCTCGTTGTCGAGTGCACCATGAAGCACGTGGGGATAGCCCGACGTTGTCAGGGGGATACAGGGGACGCCGCGCCACAGGAACACCGAGTGGACACTCTCATACCAGGGGTCGACGGTGACGATGCCGGGATACGCAGCCGCCGTCTTCCTGACCAGCGCGTCGAGGCGAGTCGAGCCGCCCATCGTCACGACTCCGGTTGCACCGACCCGCGATCCGATGCCGTCGAGATTGATGACCGCAAGAACATCATCAAGCGCCGGTGACTGCTCGAGGTACCGTGCTGCATCCACGCCCCCCGTTTCTTCACCGCTGAAGAAGACCAGCTCGATGTCCGTGTGCAGGTGGTGCTCACCAAGTACTGATGCGAGACCCAACAGGACGGCTGTCCCGGCGCCGTTGTCGAATGCCCCTGGAGTCGCGACGGCAGTGTCGAAGTGTGCGCAGAGAATGAGACGACCGGCCGGTCGTGTGCCGGCACGGTGGCCGATGACGTTCGACGACGTGGAGGGGGCTGTCGTACTGTCGATAGCGAGGTGCGCCTTCTGTGGCAGATGCTCAAGCATCTCTCGCCCTGTCTCGCAATCGATGGTCACCGAGGGAATGGGAAACGTCCAGTCGACGATGAGCGGCTCAACATCGCCGCGTGCAGGGTTGACGGCGACAACAGCGACAGGACTCTTGCGCTGCAGCAGCGTGGCGACGGGGTCGGGTTCGCTGATGTAGACGGCATACGACGGGTCCAGGTACTTGTGTGTCAGGGCGCCATGGATGATGCAGATGCGCCCCGCGCAGTCGGCATTCTCCAATTCGGCAATGCTAGCGGCGGCAACGACGTGTGCCGTCACGTCGCAGGCTGGTGAATACGGGTTGACAATGGTCGGCAAAGGTCGTCTGCCAGCGTGCAGTGAGACCGAACGGAGTGACCAGTCGGGGCAGGGGTACTCTTGTGTCTCGACCGTGTAGCCACTTCTCTCGAGAACGTTCAGGATGTAGGCGGCGGCTGCATGGTTCGCCATTGACCCGGCAGAACGCGGTCCAAGCTCTCCTGCCAGATGGTGCAGATGCTGCAGAACGGTTGTCCCAAGGTCGGGTGTCACGGGGTTCCTCCTGTCGTGCAGTGTGGTCTGCGCAGACCCACTACCATTCTACGACCCTGGAGTCCTAGTGGAGGGTTTGGCAGGCCGGGAGTTCACTCTTTGCAGCATCAAAACAAGCGAGTGGGCACGCTGTTCCTGCTCGGTCAGGAACGTCAGCCACTGGTCGGCCGCCGACAGAGGATCCTCGTCGTCGCGCGGCGTATCCAAGTTGCGGCGGAGGTTCGTGGTGTCACCGTGGTCGAGCCGCAACAGCATCCGGAGGACGGCCATGGAGCTGTATCCGGCGCGCAGAAGGAGCCGGATGATACGTAGCCGGTCCATCTCGGTTTGCGAGAACAGGCGGTATCCCCGGACGTCACGGGGAACCGACACCATGCCGTCGCGTTCCCAACCGCGGACCGAGTCGGGACTGACGCCAAGTATCCTGGCTGCGGCGCCGATGTGACAAGTCGGGCTTTGCGTGTCAGCAGCGCGATGTTGTGCCCAGCGTTCCAGTACGGTCACGACACTCTCTGCCTGAACCCTTTCCTCTTGGGCAAGGGAGAGATGCGCCTCTGCCAGCTGCGCAGCACCCTGCAGGTCACCGGTGGCAGCCTGACGGACCAGTGCCAGTGCAGAGCGCCACATGGTGTGACCCGGCCAGCCTCCGTGCAGGGCAGTCCTGGCGAAACGCATCTGGTCGATGTCGGCTTCGGTAAACAGCCGATATCCACTGATGTTGCGCGGTATGTGCCGCAGGAACCCCCACTGCTCGTACAGGCGTACGGTATTGGGGTGCACGCCGACGGCACGTGCAACCTGGATGGTCGAGAAGAAAGCGCGTCGGCGGATCCTGTGAGTCCCGTGTTGCAGGTGCTTCTTCATCGTGTCTTCAGTGTAGCGGGCCGCACACGGGATACCAGTCCGGGACGCGAGTCGTGTTGCGCGAACGGGGTGAAGGCCTAAGATGTGTCTGGATGCCAGCCGGGAGGGAACCATGGAAGAGCAGTCGATGAATGCACCGAGGAGACAGTCACCAGGACCGACTGAAGTACGCTTGAAGACCCTGCGACCCGGTCCGGCGCGCAGGCTGTCCGTATTCGATCCCCTGCAGACAGCTTGGACTGCTGTTCACGCGATGCTGCTGTACCTTGGGATATACTTCGCAATCGGGTGGGTACCGGGAGCCGCCAGTCTCGCCGCACGAGCGCGAAGTGTCATCGCACTGATCGGGGCACTGCTGCTGACAGGGCTCGTCTTCGGGACCGTTGCTGTCCTGCGGGATCGACTTGCACGCCAGGCGGATGCGGTGGCGTTGTCTCCCGAGCGGGTCATTGCAGTTGACGATGCTCTTCATGCGCTTGTTCCCGCGGACCTGTTCACGTCGCATGGCGCGGCACTGACCGTCTTTCGTCTCAACGTGCTGGACGGGCTTGTGCAACCGGGCACTGCAGCATTCTCGTCATGGCCGGAACCCCTCGGTGACTTGGCTGCAGCTGTTGTGGAGCGCACGTCCGGCCCGGCGGCGTCTGCAGAGACGTTTCCTGAAACAGAGGTGGCGAAGCTGCGGGAGTATCTGTCCGAACGCCACCAGGACAGCTAGGAGCAAGGAGG
>JAUSAI010000047.1 GCA_030652945.1 Caldisericota bacterium
TGCGGATTGTATACTATAGTTCACAGTGCTAAGTTGTGGCGCCAAGGGAGCGGGGTAGAATAGTTGGATATGAGAGATGATGTGCTGGAGGTCCTGATTTCGGCGGACGAGATTCAACAGCGCAACGCCGAGATGGGACAACAGATAGCCAAGGACTACGAAGGCAAGAACCCGCTGCTTATCTGCATTCTGCGGGGGGCTGTCGTATTCATGTCCGACCTGATACGGGCTATCCCGGCACACGTCATGGTGGACTTCATGGGCGTCAGCAGCTACGGCGGCACCAGCATGGACAGTACCGGCGTCATCAAGATCACGCGTGACGTCGACGCCAACGTTGCCCATCACGACATCATCATCGTTGAGGACATCGTCGACACTGGCCTGACGATGCGCGCGCTGGTGGAGCTTCTCCGAACGAGGGGACCCTCCAGTATCGAGATATGCACCCTGCTTTCCAAGCCTTCACGCCGCAAGACCACCGTCGACATCAAGTATTGCGGCTTCGAAATTCCCAACAAGTTTGTCGTTGGCTACGGACTGGACTATGACGAGAACTACCGCAATCTGCCGTTCGTCGGCGTCCTGAAGTCCGGGGTATATGAGAAGAGAAAAGAGGAGAAGGGATAGTGCAGAATCAGCAGAAGAAAGGGAGTACCGGCGGCCCCAACATCCTGCGTGAACTGATCGGGTGGGCTCTGCTCTTTGCAGTGCTGTGGGGTGCTTGGACACTGTTCAAGCCAGCGACCGCACAGCCGGCGGCATTCAGCTACACCGAGTTTGTGCAGAAGGTGCAGGCAGGCCAAGTCAAGGATATCGCGTTCAAGATCGAGGATGTCGTTCAGCGCGGGACCGGGACGCTCAAGGACGGTACGACGTTCACGACCATCGTGCCGCTGTACGACGCCAACCTGTATTCCATGCTGACGCAGTTCAACGTGTCGGCCCAGTTCGACAAGGCGCAGACCAGTGTCTGGCTGTCGCTCCTGATGAACGTACTGCCCTTCGTCCTGCTCTTTGGTTTCTGGTTCTTCATGATGCAGCGCATGCAGGGTGGGCAGAACAGCCAGGTATTCAGTTTCGGCAAAAGCAAAGCCAAGCTTTTTATGGACAACCGTCCGCGCGTGACCTTCAAGGATGTCGCCGGCCTCGACGAGGCAAAGGAAGAAGTGTCGGAGCTCATCGACTACCTGAGGAACCCCAAGAAGTTCTCGACCATGGGAGCCAAGATCCCCAAAGGCGCACTGTTGGTCGGCCCGCCCGGATGTGGCAAGACACTGCTTGCACGGGCCATTTCGGGCGAAGCCAAGGTCCCCTTCTTCAACGTTTCCGGCTCAGAGTTCGTCGAGATGTTCGTGGGCGTCGGCGCGAGCCGTGTGCGTGACCTGTTCGCGCAGGCCAAGCAATACGCGCCGTGCATTGTGTTCATCGACGAGATCGACGCCGTGGGAAGGCACCGTGGCGCCGGCATCGGGGGCGGGAATGACGAGCGGGAGCAGACGCTGAACCAGCTGCTGGTCGAGATGGACGGATTCGACGCCAACAAGGGCATCATTATTCTCGCGGCCACAAACCGCCCTGACGTCCTTGACCCGGCCCTCCTCCGGCCCGGGCGGTTCGACCGCCGTATCGTCGTCGATTTGCCGGATGCCCGCGGACGCGAGGAGATCCTGAGGGTCCACGCGCAGGGCAAGCCGTTTGCCGTCACCGTGCCGTTCGAGGTCATCGCCAAGGAGACTGCCGGCTTCACGGGAGCGGACCTGGAGAACTTGCTGAACGAAAGCGCACTGCTGACGGTTCGCCGCGCGAAACAGGAAATCACGATGGAGGAAGTCGAGGAAGCCATCGACAAGGTCATCGCCGGGCCGCAGAAGAAGTCGCGCATCATCAGCGCGGACGAGCGCAAGCGCATTGCCTATCACGAGGCGGGCCATGCGATCCTGGGCAAGGCACTCTCGACCAGGGACGAAGTGCACCGCATCAGCATCGTCTCACGAGGTATGGCGCTTGGATTCACCCTCCAGCTTCCGACCGAGGACCGGTACATGCGAACACGCGACGAACTGTTGGACGAGGTCGCCGGCCTGCTTGGCGGCAGTGCCTCGGAGCGGCTCTTCCTCGGCAATGTGTCAACAGGTCCGACAAACGACCTGGAGCGCGCCACTGACGTCGTGCACCGCATGATCCGGGCGTACGGCATGAGCGACAAGCTCGGCCCGCTGACGTACGGAAAATCTACCGATCTCGTCTTCCTCGGCAAGGAGCTCAGCGAGGAGCGGAACTACAGCGAAGAGACCGCGCAGATCATCGATGCCGAAGCTCGCACACTGGTCGAGGCGCAGTATGTCCGCGCGACACGATACCTCCAGCAGAACCGGACGGTCCTCGAGAGCCTGGTAACGACATTGCTCGAGAAGGAGACCCTGCAGGGAGCCGAGCTGGAAGAGGCCCTGCGAGGCGTCACCGGAGTGGAAGGTCACGCATCTGCACCTCCGGTGAGCGCTCCTCAGCCAGCGGTCTAGACGCTCAGAACCATACTACAGCGAACCCCCGGACGTCTGCTGTCCGGGGGTCGTTCATAGGAGAGGAGCGGCTCTGCGGAGTCCCTGCTATCCGGCTTTGACGAAGGATCCGTATCCGGGGCCCATGGGGAACAGTCCAGAGCTGTCATACACCTGGTTGCCTCGCACGAAGGTCTTGCGGATTTCGCCACGCAGTTCCCTGCCTTCGAAGGGAGTGTACTTGTTCATCGTATACAGCTGTTCGGTCCGGATGGTCGTCGAGCCGTTCAGATCGATGCACGTGAAGTCTGCATCAGAGCCGGCCGCTAGTACTCCCTTGCGCGGGAAGAGGCCGAGGCGCTTCGCCGGGTTCGTGCTCATGAGTTCACCGAACCGGTACAGATTCACTCCTCTCACGAAGTACGCTTCATGCAGCATCAGGGGAACGCGCGACTGCACGCCCGGCATGCCGGCGTACGCCCGCCAGATGTTGTCCATGACCTTCTCGACCGGGTAGATGCCGGGGGCGTGGTCTGTTGCGATGTAGTCGATGGTCCCGTCCATCACGCCCGCCCACAGGGCATCGTTGTCGGAGCGGTCGCGGAGCGGCGGCGTGCACTTCACCAGACTGCCCAGCCGCACGAAGTCATCCCTGTTCAACAGCAGGTAGTGAGGGCAGGTCTCGGCCGTGGCGTCCATGCCCTCCGCTTTTGCCTGGGCGATCAACCTGGCCCCGGCGGCTGTTGACACATGGACGATGTGAATCCTGGTGTTCTCGCGGCGTGCGAGTGCGAGAACCGTGGAGATGGCGAGAGGCTCGGCATCATAGGTGCGGCCGTCCTTGTACGCAAGGGGGTCCGTCCTGCCCTCGTGGAGGATCTTCTCCGTGTAGTAGGTCGCAAGGAAGTGATCCTCGGCGTGTACGGCTACGAGCAGGTCGTTGGCTCGTGCACATTCGAACGCCATGACCATCTGCCGAGTGTCGAGGCGCGGATACGTCAGCATTCCCGAAGTGGTATACACCTTGATGCCGACGACGCCCAGCTGCTTGAGTTCGGGAAGCAGGCGCTTGTAGGCGCCGCTGTCGATGAACGTCGGTGTCGTCCCGCCCCAGAGCGCATAGTCGACGTAGGCCTTCGGCGATATCGCCCGCATCTTGACCATGAAGTTGTCAGGCGTCGTGACGGGTGGCAGGGAAGTGCAGGGCATGTCCACGATCGTCGTAACACCTCCTGCTGCTGCGCTCATGGTGCCCGTGCCGAAATCCTCGCGATCAGTGAATCCGGGGTCGTCGAAGTGAACATGGCCGTCGATGCCTCCGGGCATGACGAACTGACCACCCAGGTCTACAGGTACTACGCCGGCCGCGGCAGGGAACGAACCAGCCGGGATCAACTGCTGTATGATGCCAGCGTCGACAAGGATGTCGACGGCCTGGAGCGAGCCATCGGGCTGAGCTATCTGGGCATTCTGGAAGAGCTGCTGCATGGTATTCCTCCCCTACACAAACAGGCCGACGACCTTGAACTGCTCGACATCGATGAGTCCGTAGTCCGTGACCTTCAGCTTTGGTATGACCGGCAGTGCCATGAATGCAAGCGTCATGAACGGGTCTTCCAGGTGGCACCCTGTCTTCCTGGCCACAGTGAGGCTCAAGTCGTCGAGCCGGGCAGCGACCTCTGCCACCGACAGGTCGGACATCAGGCCGCCGTAAGGCAGTGCGAGTGAACCGGCGATTGTTCCGTCGCGTGCGACCACCAGTCCGCCGCCTATGAAGGCGACCTGCTGGACAGCCAGCAGCATGTCGCGGTCGTCGACGCCGCAGACGATGATATTGTGCGAGTCATGACCAACGGATGAGGCGACGGCGCCATGGGACATGCCAAACCCATGGATGAAGCCGACGCCCACGCGGCCGCTGGCATGGTGTCGTTCGAAGACGGCAAGCTTGAGGACGTCCTGCCCGACATCCGAGATGACATTGCCGTCCTCGTCGGTGAGCGGCGTGACGTATCGTTCCTTCGTAATGACCTGATGCGGGATGAGTTCGAGGACCCGCAGGCGCTTACCCGGTTCGGCGTGGACGCGCAGGGCCTCATAGGTGGGCGTGGCAATATTGATGCTGTTCTTGATACCGTAGCTGCGACGTGGGCGTCCGTCGTCCGAAGCCGTGTAGACACCGTCTTGTGCGACGATCACTCCTTTGGCAAGCGTGCGGTGCGGCACAACGCGCCGGGGATCGTCAAACAGCATGATGTCTGCGTGGTACCCCGGGGCAACGGCTCCCTTGCCTTCGAGGCTGTAGTGTGACGCAGTATTCAGTGTTGCGAGCCGGAGTGCCATCGGCAGGTCCACCCCTGCCTGCAGGAGAAGGTTCACTGCGTAGTTGAGATGCCCCTCGGACACGAGATCCGAGGGATGCCGGTCATCTGTCGCAAGCATGATCCGATGCATGGTCAGGGGGGTGAGAATGGGGAGGAGAGCCCGGACGTCGCGAGTCACCGAACCCTCGCGCATCATGATCCACATGCCACGGGAAAGCTTCTCCTTCGCTTCTTCAGGGCTCGTGCACTCGTGGTCTGTCGAGATGCCGGCACCGACGTATGCCTGAAGGTCGCGACCGCTGATTCCCGGCACATGGCCGTCGATGAGCTGTCCGTCGAAGGCCGCAAGCTTTGCAAGAACGGAAGTATCCTTGGCAAGGACGCCAGGGTAGTTCATGAACTCGGCCAGGCCGAGTACACGTGGATGATGTCTCAGCGAAATCAACTTCTCCGCATCCAGCGCCTCGCTGTTTGTCTCGAGATGTGTAGCAGGTACGCAGGAGGGCAGCATGAAGAAGAAGTCCAGCGGTGAATGCAGAGTGGCATCAAGCATGAACCGGATACCGCGCACACCCGCGACGTTCGCAATCTCATGGGGATCGGCGATGACAGCTCCCGTGCCGCAGATGAGAGCCGTCTTGGCGAATTCGCCGGGGACGACCATAGCGCTCTCGATGTGCATGTGTGCATCGATAAGACTGGGAGCGGCGTAACAGCCCTTGCCCTCGATACACGTGATACCGTCATACTTTCCGATGCCGGCAACCCTGCCATCGGCAATCGCGATGTCGACGCCGCGTTCGACCTCACCGTCAAGAACGTTGACGAGCTGAACGTCCCGGATGACCGTGTCGGCAGGAGCGATACCCCTGGCAACATCAATGCGGTGAGCCAGGCGTTCCTGCGCGCTGAGCAGCCGGTTCATCCCGCGCTCTCCACCGAGCTATGACTCTTCGAGAAGATGCATGAGGCCGGTGCCCGCGCGTTCCAGCAGTTCCTGCTCGTCGCATCCGGTGACTGTGCCGGCGCCATAGACAACCCTTCCTGCGATAATTGTCCACGCCACGTCGCATGCCGAAGCCTCATACACGAGACGGTAGATGGGGTTCGTGTGAGCTGACGGCTGGGCAAAGATGTCCTTGCCCAGGTCGACGATGACAATGTCCGCCTGCTTGCCCTCTTCGAGGGTACCCACTTCGCCCTCTATGCCGAGCGCGCGGGCTGCATCAACGGTCAGCAGGGACAGTGCCTGTTCGGGCTGCATCGTCTGGAAACCGTACTGCGGACGGAAGGCCGTTGCGACAATCGCTAGTTCGCGAATGGCATCAAGGCGGCCACCATAGAGGGGGCTGTCGAACCCGGCGAGGACGGGGGTCCCTTTGCGCACAAACTCCGGCAATCGCGACATCGGCCGTCCGAGTTTCAGGTCGGCGCTCGCGTTGATAACGACACGACTGCCGGCCTTGCGGACGACGTTCTGTTCAAGCTCGGACAGGAAGGACGGATTGACGAGATACGTGTGTTCGCTGAGTATGCCGAGTGCTTCGAGCCGCGACAGTTCCTGCGTACCTCCCTCGCGGTGCATGACTTCCACCTGGTTCCTGTCGGTCGTCAGGGCGATCTTGAGCGGGCATCCAGCGCTATCGGCAGCAGCTCTTGCCTGCGCGAGGCAGTTGTCACTGCACATGATGGGATTGGTCGTGCTGACAGCATACCGTACAAGGCCGTCAGGAACGGCTGCCACAGCGCGAGCGAGTGCCTGTGTGTCAGCCAGCTGTTCTCGAAGAGGAACGCGCAGCTGCTGCGGCCAGTCCCGGGTCCGGTCTGCGAGCATCCGGCCGCAGAATAGCCGGAACCCAAGTTCGCGGGCCGCCTCGACGACTTCCTCGGTGTACCGCATGGCTCCACCGTCAAACAGGGTGGTGATGCCGCTGTGGACTGCCTGACAGATGCCGAGCATGGCCGATGTCCGGACCTGCGCGGACGTCAGGTTGGCGATGAGCCGAAGGGCAGTCCGCTCGCGTTCCGCATCATCGGTCAACTGGTCGACCTGTCCACGCAGAATGCTGAAGCCGAGGCGAGCGTGGCCAAAGATGAATCCAGGCAGGACGACCATCCCGGAAGCATCGATGATCGTGTCCGGCTTCACGTTCCGGTCGACGACAGTGTCGATCTTCTTGATGCGGCCGCCTACGACGAGCAGGTCCGCCTTGCGCGGCTGTCTGTCGTCGCTCATTGTCAGCAGTGTCCCGTTCCTGATGAGCAGCTTGTCCATGGTAGTTGGGTTATTCTACAGCGCGCGGGGGCTTTGTCAAAAGGAGGACAGTCGCGCCCATCATCGCTATACTTGTTGAACACGGGAGGTTCCGATGAACCAGACGGTCATGATAGAGGCGTACGGCGACACCACAGGTGATCGCACAACGGCATTGGAGCATGTCTTTGACTGGATGCAGCCGCAGGGTCTGCAGGGCAAGCGCATTCTGCTCCTCACCGGCAATGTTCCCGGTGACCCCGCTGTTCTGCAGCGCGCCGTGGAGCTGTGTCGTGAAGCGGGTCACATCGACATCGGCATTCAGTCGCTTGGAGAGTGGCCGGCTGCTGCGCGGCGGACGATGGAGGCGCTGATAGCCCCGTACGGCAGGGTCATTGAGTACGGCGGCGGAGAATATGAGTCACTGGAGGTGCCCAGCCGCCTTGTCGCAGGAACTCGCCACAGGCTGGAAACCAACGAGAAACGCTACCTGAAGCAGGTATTTGTCGCGCGCTGTCTCGCTGAAGCCGACCTCATCGGCGTCGTCCGTACGGTCGAGCTCAACCGATTCTCCGGCATTCACGGCTTCTTTGCGACAATTCTGGACTGTGTTCCGACGCGAACGCGCACAGAGGTGCTCAGCTATGCCTCGTACGGGCTGATGGGCGAGGCACTGCTGGACGTCTATTCGGCCATCAGGGGACGGTTTCTCTTTGGCGTGCTCGACGGTCACCACGTCATCGAAGAGACGTTCGGCGATACAGCCGATACCCGTTTCATCATCGCGGGAATCGACCCCGATGAACTGGACGCCTACGCGCTCATCGCCAGCGGAAGCCGGGTCTCGTATTCACCGTTCAGCAACCCGGCTCAGGCGCGTCTTGGGAAAGGAAGACGTGGAGCATCCCCCGACGTCGTTCTTAATGTGCGTCTCGACGACCTGCGTGCCCGCATTCCGTCGGAATTCGTACGTGCGCCGATCATCCGCAGTGCATTCAGATCGTTGCCGAATCTCCGCTTCAGCGCATGCCCGGTCGACTTTGACACACTCGTCTGCCCGACCGGAGCCATTGAATTGGGGGAGAACGGCGTTCCCGCAGTTCGGCGCGCCGCATGCGTTGGCTGTGGATGGTGCCTGCGCGTGTGGCGCGAAGTCACTCTCGCTCGCTAGCCCGCGCGCGGTCTATGACCGTGGACTAGCCGAATGAGGCGAAGTCATCGGTGGACTCCGGCGGTTTCAGGGCAGCGACCTCCACGATGCTGACGTCCTTGTAGGTCCTTGACACGTTGATATGGCTTGTCAGATAGGTCTGGTAGCCCATCTTCCGTGCAACGAGCAGCGCTTCTCCCACGAAGCCGGGCGCCTTGAGACGCAGAGCGAGGTCGCGGGCTATCGCGAGTTCGATGGGAGACAGGGCTACGATGCTCACCTTGACGACACTCCGCAGGTCATCCGGGACATTCTGCAGGTCCTTGGCCGAGATGGCCAGTTTGCCGATTCTGGTTCGGTATCCACCGCTGAAGAGCTGAACCAGTGCGCTGGCATCTGTGACGACTCCCTCGGGCAAGAGTGCATCGATGTCTATATCACCGACGAAGACCGAGGGGGGAGCCGGTTGCGGCGTTGACCTGAGCGGTGCTGCGGCGCCGGCTACCGGCGGGAGCGAGACGTCAGGAGCTACCTCTGGCGCGCTAGCAGGAGTGTCGGGCGGTTCCTGCTCCATAAGCATGCGACTCAGCACATCGTCAGCAGATTCGACGGGTGAGGCGGTCGCTGTCTCAGGAACGGGAGCTGTTTCGGCCGGTTCCTCCGGCTCCATAGTCTGTTCCGAAGTAGAAGAGGCGGTTTCGCGTTCTGCCTGAGCAGGCACCGGCTCCGATTCCTGGCGCGGGCGGTCCAGCGATATCATCTCCGGCTGGGGCGTCGAAGTCAGCACGTTTTCTGTCTCGGCCTCATCCGCTGTTGACGGAGCAGGAGCGGATGGTTCCGCCACCTGCTCGCCTGTGCTTGTCTGTGTGTCTGCTGCGGGTACGCCCGCGGCGTCGTGGAAGGCAGAGGAGGAGATCGCGGGCTCAGCCGGGGCGGCTTCCGCGACGCTCCCGATGTCTGAGGCCAGCCGCACGAGCTCGTCCGGAAGCTGTTCTTCAGTGGGCTCGGCCATCACTTCGATGTCCTCCCGCGAATCGGCAGAGACGCCGGCACCAAGTGGGGAAAGTGGCAGGTCCGCCGTCTCGGAAGCGACCGGCGTCTGGGACAAGCCTTCGAGCTCCGGTGCGGATGCTTCGTCCGTGCTCGGCAGGACGGCTTCTACAGGTTCAGGCTGTTCCAGGGGAGTGATGGCCTCCAAAGGAACATCAGATGTCGCATACAACAACTCGGACGAGTCAGCGTCCGACAACACTTCGACGCTACGCGGAATCGGGGCAAGACCCGTCGCCTCAAACAGTCCCAAGGGCTGCAGGCTGATCTCGGGGAGCGGAGGCAAGGGTGCCGACGGCGCTGCCTGATCCGTTGTTGAAGCAGGTAGAGTGTCGGGCCGCGCAGGTGGCAATGTCTGCGATGGAGTAGAAGGTACAGCAGGCGCTGGATGGGTGCTGGTCGATGCAGTGGTGGTCCGGGGACCTGGCTCAACGAGACCAAATTCAATGGAGTCCGCGACGGGCTGTGATGACGTCTGTGTGATATGGGGAAGGCGCTTGCGCCTCGCTCTGCGGCGGGGACGGAGTGCAAGAGTGAGGATCAGCAGGACCAGAGCGACGAGGAACCAGAGAATCCAGATAGAAAGCAGATCAGGTGTTACGGCGCCGGGAGAGGCGATGCGAGACCACAGTGCCAGCAGCGCCGTTGCGAACGGTCTGAAGAGGCGCACAGCAGTATCATTGATGGCTTGCGTCATGGCATCGAGTGTCTGCCGGGCGTCGCCTGCAACGAAGAACGTGCGTACATCGTCGCCAGCCTCGGCGAGGAATGATCCGATTCGCCGGACGCCTGCGTCGGTCCCTCGCCACGCCTGCTGGTAGATGTTCGGGGCAGAAGACGAACGTGCCACCGAGTCCGTTGCCCCGACCTGTGCACAAGCGACTCGCGCCGCCATCCCATTCGACAGCACGCAACTGAGTATCGGCAGTCCAGCTAGCAGCAATCTGGCTTGTTTTCTCACGATTCGCCCACCACCCTTACAGGGAAAATGGTACAGGCCATTCGGCAATTTGCAACAAAGCGCGCCGGCGTGGCTGCTGTACTTCCAGAGGCTCGTGTCAGGTGCCAACGATGTCGCGCTCGACGAGCTTGAAGACCTTGGTCGGGCACTTCTCCACACAGATACCGCACGACGTGCACACCACGGCATCGACGACGGGGAGGCCGCGCTCCATGCGTATTGCCCCCACCGGGCAGGACTTCACGCAGATCTCGCACTTGATGCAGCCAATCT
>JAUSAI010000059.1 GCA_030652945.1 Caldisericota bacterium
GACGGCGGGTGAACTCTCCTACGGTTACTTCAACATGACCATCTTGGCGCTTGGCAAGGCACCGCGAGACGTCAACAGAGCGGCGGACATGCTATCCAGTACTCTGCGTGCGGGTGGCTATGCCATTACCAGAGAACGACAAGGCCTGGTGTCTGCGTTTCTTGGCTCGTTGCCAGGGAACAGCAAGGCACAGCTCCGCAAATACCTGGCCTCATCTGCGAACGTCGCTGATCTCGCCCCGATACGAACCATTTCCAGGGGTGAGCCGACTCACGAATTGTTCTCGAAGCTGCTGGGTCGCGAGGTGCCGGCGCATGTCCGCTTCATGACACCTTATGGGGTTCCCTTCGACTTCAACACCCATGCCCAGGACTTGGGCAACACCGTCGTGATCGGTGGTTCGGGATCTGGCAAATCCACTGTGATGAGCTTGTTCACGGCACAGTTCCTCAAGTTCTACCCATGCCAGTCATTTACTTTCGACAAAGACTATTCGATGGCGTTGATGACAACGTTGCTAGGCGGTGTTTGCATCGATATGGCGAATCCGCAGGCAAGCGGGGTTCGCATCAATCCAGTCAAGCGAATGCTCTCCGACAACGAGGAACTGGCCCTTCTGCGTTGGCTGGATGTGCTCCTGTCGTCCTCGGAATACGTGCTCTCCCCTGAAGACAAGGAAGAGCTCAGCGCCGCCATTCAGGGCGTGAAGACTTTAGGTCCGCCAAATTGGAGACTGAGCACCCTCTACACGTTGCTGAACGGGACGAACAAGCGTCTCGCAATAAAGCTCGCTCCATATGTGGACCGCAGCGAAGTTGAGGGTAGCTATGCGAAGGGGGCGTTCAGCGATTTCTTTGACAACGACGAAGATTCATTTTCCTTGTCGTCCCTTGTGTGCATGGAGACAGGCAAGCTTCTTCAGTCGAAAGAGATCGCAGCTCCGTTCATGGACTACGCCTTCTACTGCATCGAAAAGCGGCTTGATGGGATGACGCCCACGATGATTTATATCGAGGAGGCTTGGTACATGTTGGCCAATCCCACGTTCGAGGACAAGATCAATGACTGGCTGCGCACGTTCCGGAAAAAACGTGCTTTTGTCATCTTCGCCACGCAGTCCCTTGAAGAACTGGAACAGCTGAAATCGTGGACTGCGTTTGTCAACAACGTACCCACACGAATTCTCCTACCTTCACTGAACGACAGCGTGGCAGCAAACGCCCCCATTCTCCGTAAGCTGCTCAACCTTAATGACGCGCAGCTGGACCTGCTCGCTGGGGCTGTACCTAAGCGTGATTACCTTTTGCTGAAGTCCGGAATGACCAGGTTAGTACAGGCCAGCATGCCCAGGGTTGTGATTGCCATCAATGAAGGAACGGGAAGGCCCGATATCAGGAAGCTGGCCGTCGAAGCATCCAAGTCGGGGATATCTGGTTGGGAAATGAAATTTTTGAGAGAGGTACTCCATGTCTAAGTCCATTCGAGCCGTTGCGGCGCTTCTTGCTCTCCTGTCCTTTGGTGCTGCTACTTCCCTGTGCCGCGCCGGCGCCATGACTGGAGGGTCGACCGAGGTCACGCAGATCCTCAACAACGTCGAGCTGGTGGCCGGGGTGCAAAAGCAGGCCGCTACGGTCTCACAGCTCGCTCAGTCATACGTCGTCCAATACAACCAGCTGAAGGAGCAGATCTCCGCGGGCTTGAAGATCGGCGGCCTTTCATTTGGTGACGTGATGAAAATGAAGTCTGACATGGAGTCCTACCAGAACGCCCTCAAGACGTTTGGAACAGACCTGGCGAACTACCAGAACACCATCAACGTTCGCAGCATTGAGGCAAAACTACAGAACCTTTCCCTGCAAGACTACATCGCCCGCGAGGGGCAGAAGGTTCAAAGTGGGAATGATCAAGCAAAGGCGCGCATTCAACGGGAAATCGCCCAGGCGGAGCAGATCAAGGACGACATCGCCACGGTCCGGACTCTTGGCGCCAAGATCGAAAACACCGACGGCGTTCACAGCGCGACGCAGTTGCTGAACTCGCAGATGAATCTGATGCTGCAGCAGATGACTCGCTTGGTATCTCTTACCTCTGAAGCCCAGGGAACTGACAAGGCCGCGGCCATGGCCAAGGAAGCTGCTGATCGGCAAGCGGCCCGCTCAGCTGCGGACCAGATCATCTCCAACGAGAACGCCATCAGGAGTCGCAACAAAGGGTTGATCGACGCGATGATCAGCACACCGGCCAAATAACGCAATGAAGCTCTTCTCCTTTTTCTCAGCGACTGCGCTCGGTGGCACCGGCTCATTGCTCAAGTACGCGTTTCACGGTGAATCACGTCAAGCGAGCGTGGCCGCAGCTCCATCTAACGTAAAACGTGTGGTCGTCGTGTTGCTGGTCATGCTTCTCATGGGGTCTATTGGCTCGATGGCTCAAAACCCCGCGCCGCCGATCACGGCCGCTACTGCGTTGACCAACGTCGCAAATGCTGTTGAGGACGGCCTGAGGGGGATATCGGCGAGCGGCGGGGGAGGCGGAGTCCTGGAGATTGGCCGGTCCTTGTTCGGATTTTTTGTTGTCGCAAACCTGATCTGGATGCTGTTGAAAAGCTTCGTTTCTGGGACTGGATTCTTCAATGGATTTATCGCTGACTTCGTACCATTTGCAGTCATGTGCGGCGTGGTTGCCATCTTTCTCGACAAGGACGTCGCGAGCGTACTTGAATCGTCCATGAACGTACTGGGGAGCGCCGTCCTTGGTGAAGGGGTGACCTCAGTCTCATCCATGATTGCGGTGGCGGGCCAGCAGGCATTCACGGCCATCGCCAATGTGTGGAATGTAGGTCCAGCGACGCAGGTTTCCTGGAATCCAGCTACCTGGTTCGCGGCTGTGCCTGTCGTGCTCTATG
>JAUSAI010000073.1 GCA_030652945.1 Caldisericota bacterium
GTCACCGAACCGTGGATGCCGGCGTAACCGAGAGTCACGCAGCGTGCGATTCTCAAGTTCTGACCGATCAGTTGACGAGGGTTCGTGCAGCGATCGAAGCAGGAACGTTGCGCATGACTGTCCGGGCGATCCGCGCCCACCTTGAATGTGGCCAAGACAGCGCGATGGCGGTCTACCGTCGTCTCGACGGCGGCCGTACCCGCAGGAACGCCGCCTAGGAGTATGGCGAGCCGGCTAGGCATTCGGCCGGCTTGCTACTCCCACAAGTAACGGACCACAAGAGCCGGCTCTTGTTCCTGGACTTGGCTCCAGACGCGTTTCGGTCCGAGATGCTTGCCGGGGACGGCTGCGTCACCACGGTCCTTGTGACTGCGATGGTCAACCTGCTGCGAGTGCCCGTGGCGACGGAGATGCTCGTTGACCAGCTCACTGGTCTTCCGGCGCTGCTCCCTCAGCCGCTCGGTTACGGCTCGATATGTAGGGCCCCCGGAGTCTTTCCTCCATCCACCGTTCTTCGGCGCCGCGGGGTTGTACCGCTTGAAGATTTGCTCTACTGGGCGGTCAATCCCGTCGGGTACACGGCCGCAAATCAATGCGTGGAGGTGCGGCTGATCGCCTCCCTCCAAGGCAGCCTTGGGGCAATGTACCGCCCAAGCGACAGGACTTTCGCCGGCCAGCATGAGAGCGAGCTTCCTGGCGAGGGCAGCCTGCTGGTCCGGCTTCAAAACCCGCGGCAGAGCGACTTTCGTGTCGATTGCGCCTCCATTTCGTCGTTCATGACCATCCAAGGTGTCGAAGAACACCTTGGGATCCATGCCTTCCGGCATGTTCTCCGCGCCAGCTGCCAACAGGTCACCTTTCTTCGCGTATTTGCCGCTCCTGTGGTTGTACTTGAGCCTTTCTGCCGTACTACCGGTCTTGACCGGCGTGACATTCATGTGGAAGAAGTTCTTTGAGTCGCTCATTTCTCTCTCGAATAGAAACTGTAAGTGCGCGTCCCCACTACTCCTCTGAGTAGCGCTTGGCTTAGGCAGGCTAGGGGTTGCTCCAAACCAGCGAGAGAGCTGGCCTCTCTAGGGCCAGCGTCACCGGCTCATAGCATTGATGAACAGGTAAAAAATAACTATCAGCGGCGTCAGCGATCGGACGTTGGTAGTCCGGGCACTGCCGTATGAAGGACTCATCGCTCCGATCCGTCGACGTAGTAACGATGTCAAGGAACGTTCCGGACGGCACAGTGGCGAGCTTGCCTGCGTCTGCTTCGGCGCGAGGTGATGCGCAGTACCTAGACGCGAGCGAGGCGCGCTGCTGAGGCAGTACGAGTAGCATCAGCTCATGAACGATCAGG
>JAUSAI010000078.1 GCA_030652945.1 Caldisericota bacterium
AGCCGACCTCCAACACCTCGAGGTGCGTTTCATCCGGGAAGGCGACGCTGTCACCGGTGTGGAGTTGCGACAGCCCGGCCGGTCCCTCGTGTATGGTACGCGGACGCAGGACCCGCTCAAGGCGGCGTCCGTCAAGCTCGACGGCATGCCGACCATCTTCGTTCACAACGACTTCGTCAAGCCGCTCATACCCTGGTTCGGCACCAAGGAGGCGCGGTTTCGCCTTATCCACCGCGGCAGTGATCTTCCGCTGCGTCAGACTGCTCCCGGGTTCACGGTGCGCGAGGTGGACGTGAGGACGGAACTGCCCCTCGTGGCCACCATCCTGCACGCGTGCTCTGGTATGCCTGCACAAGGAACCGATGAATTGGCTTCCTGGACAAGGCGGTCGGTCTTCGACCCGCACGTTTGGCTATGGGTGGTGGACCGCAAGGAGAAGCGCCCGGTTGCTGTAGGCATCGCCGAGGTCGATCGACTGACAGGAGAAGGCTCCTTGACGACGGTGCAGGTGCTGCCCGCATTCCGCGGCCGTGGCGTTGGGACCATGCTTATCCAGGAGCTGCTGTACCGCCTCCAGCAGAAGGTATCGTTCACGACGGTCGAAGGAGACGTGCGAGCTCAAGACGATGCTGAACGCCTGTTCCGGACCTGCGGTTTCACCGGACGCGATGTCTGGTGGGTCCTCCGTCGGTAGCCCCTGCCCTTTGCCCTAGATCGTCAAGGACGGTCCGTGCTCCTTCAGCCAGCGCTTGCGCTGGGCGTAGTCGGGCATGACGGCTGCTACGACTGCCCAGAACGCAGGTGAGTGATTCATCTGACGCACGTGCGCCAGTTCGTGGACCACGACGTAGTCGATGACATCCGTGGGCGCCATGATGAGCCGCCATGCGAAGCTGACGGTCCCTGTGGCACTGCACGAACCCCAGCGTCGTTCCGCGCCGGTGATACGCAGCCGCGGGATGGGGACGCCGACCCGAGGAGCATACAGCCGAACACGCTCTGTCAGCAGTTCCCGGGCCCGCGTGCGGTACCAGGACTCGAACAGTTGCTCGCCCCTGTCGAAGACGGCCATGTCCAGCGTGAAACCGGTCTGCTCGTCGAACACCAGCGGTCTATCCTGGAATGCGGCGACGACAAATGGGTGGTCACAGCCCAGATACGGAAAGCGTTCACCTGTCAGGAAATCGTGTCGCGGGAGGGATAGGTTCCGGTTGCGGGCCTGCTGCAACTTCTCTGCAATCCAGGCTGACTTCTCCAGCAGCACCGCATCGACAAGGGTGAGGGGCGCCCGCACCGGCACCCGCACGACTAGCGTCGCGTCGGGACGAACCTCCAGCCCCACACTCCGCCGGCGCGACCGCACGAGTACATAGTCGCCGACGACGGTGTTCGTGCGCTGTTCCCCCTCAACCTTCCCCGCGCTCATCAATTGTGAATCCCCATAGTACCAGGTACAATGGTCTTCACAGTTTCCGCGTTTTCCACGCAAGTATTGTGTCGCTTTGTCGCGGAGGCGCAACCGCTCCTTGACCAATATCCAGACACCACCGTGTCACCGTCGACGCACCATGGGCAACGGCATTGACTGGTCCAGTACCGCATTGCTGGGAAGAAGGGCCGCTCCCACATTGCGAATACGGGTGTCGGTGGCGCGGAGAACTCGGCGCGGTACCGTCGACAGCAAGACCGCAGCAGTCGAACTCTTGACGTTCGAGTAATGCCGTGCCGGCGTCTTGGGCAGGTCCAGTCACTTCCAGTCGAATCTCCAGAGACCGCCGAGCAGAACCAGAAGTGAGAAAACCGCGAACAGCAGGGCCAGGATCCACGGTTCAATAGCACGATGCTGCACGATCGTCATTGAACTCGATGTGGTGATCTGCTGCAGCAGGAACTGGTTGTCCCGTGATGTGGCCGTCCGGATAAGCTGTGGGAGTCCTGCCTCGATGACATCCCCGCGGATCAGAGCCGTCCTGCCAATGAAGACTGCAGGTACGAGATACCGTTGCTCCTCAGGTACCCCGTATGCAACATCCAGGAGATGGCGCAGTGGAGCGCTGGTCACGTTGTCAGCGCTGAAGCGCCGAATGTCGACGCGGGTGCCAGAGGCGATCAGCCCGTCAAGCCAGGCAGAGACTTCCAGGCATTCCCCGCACGTCTCGGAGGTGAAGAGAACGATCGGAACCTGAGCGCTTGCCGTCACGGGCTGTGCGTGAGTAGCGCCCAGAACGAGAAGGCTCATGACTACGACGATCAGTCCACACGGTCGGTATGGGTGTCTGCGTGCACTCATCGTCCAGCGATCACGTTCCTGATGTACCGCACAAGCGCTGCTTCTTCCGTGGGACCCTGGAGTTCCCATGGGACGATCGCTTTCACGGTTCCGTCCGGGGCAACAACGAGTATGTCGGCGGGTTGAGACTGTCCATACCTCAGGGCAAACGACCAGCACGTGTCGGCGATGACCGTAACGCCGAGACGGCTCTGCTCGACGTAGTCCTCGACCTTGGCGACCTCGCCCCGGTTGATGGAGGGGAGGAGCCGCAGGTTCTGCGTCGATATCTGCGTGGATGCCGTGCTGTACAGAGCGGCATAGTCACAGGCAGCACGCCAGCGTACTTCGTCGTAGATGGATGCCACGAGGACGGGGTCGGCGAAGCCGCGTAGCCTGGCAAGGAAGTCCAATTGTAGCTTCATACTGTCTGCATTCAGATAGGTCGAATGGGATAGCAGGAAGACCGTGCTCTGGTCTGTCGAGAGTGGTACAACAGACACGTCGTGACACACGGCCGATGCGAGCTTCTCGCCGACCTTCGGCGTCACCTCGCCTCCTGGAAGCACTGCCGAACCTGCGCGGCTGAATCGGCCCAGTGCATCGTTCAGCTCGTTCCATACCAGCTGCAGCTTGATGCCGACCGACTTCCACGCGATGGTGCCATCCTGTCTGATGAGAAACACAGTCGGGGCGCGAGCGTCATGATCACCTAGCTGTCCGACTGCTGCCCGGTCCTGGTCAACAGCCAGCAGCATGTGTGGCCCCGCGACGACACCTTGTCCGTCTGACCCGACCATCAGGAGCACGAACTGGACGTTCGGGTACCGCTCGCCCAATCCTTCGGCTACAGCGGCATACTCCGAACAGGTGGCGCACCCTGGCGCCACGATGATGCAACACGTCTGTTTGTCACGCAGTCTGATGGGTTGGCCACCTGTTGCGCTCGGCAGGCTTGCCAGTGGAAACACATCTTCTGGGTTCAGGGCCATCGCATATTCCTGCTCGACCTGGGAGACGGTTGCTGTAAGCGCAGCAAGCGCTGTCACCGAGGCGCGAGCGGTAAGGATCACAGCGACGACGACGGCGACACTCAGGAGAGCAGCTGTGATCAGGAGAATCCGTCGCCTACGAAGCCTCATGCAAGACCCCATCCACCATATACATGCACCTGCGTGCATGCTCTGCGACCTCATCGGAGTGTGTGACCACCAGCAAGGTCGTACCGGCCGCGTTCAGACTATCAAGGATCTCCATCACGGCGGCCACATTGGCTTCGTCCAACTCGCCGGTCGGCTCGTCGCACAGAACCACCGCCGGGTCGTTCACGATTGCCCGTGCCACCGCGACACGCTGCTTCTCCCCTCCCGAGAGCTCCGACGGGTAGTGGTGCATGCGATCAGTCATGCCCACGCGTTCCAGAACGGCGGTGGCCATGCGTTGCGCCTCTTTCCTATTCGCCCCTCCGATGCGCGGGACGAGCGCCACATTGTCCAGTACGGTCAACTCCGGCAGCAGCTCGAACTCCTGAAAGACGAACCCCACCTTGCGGTTGCGAAACCGCGACAGGTCTGCATCACTGAACCGGAACGGGTCTACACTGTCATACAGTACTTCGCCCGCAGTGGGGTTGTCGAGCGTGCCCACGATGTTGAGCAGGGTTGTCTTGCCCGATCCCGACCGTCCGCGGATGGAGACGTAGTCACCGTTCTCGAGCGTCAGATCCACCCCCTGCAGTGCCCGTACCTGAACGCGCGTACCATCGTACACCTTCTGGATGTTTGTCAGCTGGATCACGGTTGCACCTCCTGTCTTAGAGACTTCTCAGTTCGCGGGAGGGGACGACATTCCGCGAACGCCGTGCCTGGTTTCGGGCAGCGACAAACGACACCATGAAGGCAAGCAGGCAGGCGACCACCAGCCACGGGAGCGACGTCGACGTGAGGGCATACGAAGGTCGCTCTGTCGCGACCGCTATCACCACCATCAGGAGCGTTCCAACGGCGATGGAAACACCCGCTATCATTACATTGTGAGACAGGTGCAACTGCGTGAGCTGAGCCAGGGACATCCCCAGGGCCTTGCGAATGGCGGTATCCCGTTTCTTGAGCTGAGCATAGAGGTAGAGTTGATCGACAAACACAACGAACGCCTCCAAGAGCCCGAACAGGGCGAAAAGCATCAGGAACCCGGCAAGTGCCTGGGTCGATTCGTCGATGGCCGCGACCAGCGCGCCTCCGTCGAGGAATCCCAGATACGTGTAGATGACTGCGGGGACGCACGAACGTACGATGTCCTGCACTTCCTGCAGCGACCCCGGCTTCACCCCTCCGACGAGCAACGTGGTCCTCGTGCCACACGTGGCGCACATGCTCGTCCGCGTGTCGAGGGTTGTGAAGACAGTCCGGTTCATGGTGAGACTATCTGTAGAACCGAATTGGCCGCCAATCTCAACGGCTCCATTGCTCAGAAACATGGAACCGAGATTGCCACCGGCCAAGTTGGGAGTCTTGTTCAACAGCTTCCAGACATCTGGCCCCACGAACGCGTCTAGCTCTACATCTTCTGTCGTCACTCCGAGTTGTCTGCCCTCGACCGGGGTCAGCCCGTAGAAGCCGGGCAGGGCAGCGTCACCTGACAGGACCCTGATCCACTGGTGTGGGTCACCGTCCGCGCTGGTCCATGAAATCTGCACGTTTTTGAGCTCGACCACACGGTGTCCTGCCTGACTCAGCTTCTCCTTCACAAGTTGCAGCTGTTGGGACGTCATCGGCGCAGTCTGTGACGTGCTGATTCGGGCAACGTCACGCCCAAGGAGCAAGGCAAACTCGCGGTCGCGCTTCAACCCGAAGGACAGCTCGGACAGGGGGAGCAGGGCAACCAGCAAACACAGGGCCACAGCGAGGGATCCCCAGAGATCCAGCTTGAGGGCGTCGAAACGTGACCTGACCCCTCCGCGGAAACGCATTCCGGCGCTGGGGTTGATGTGGGAGATGCCCAATGCAGGTACCAGCGATGCAACGCCGGCGACGAGCAGCAAGAGGGCAAATGACAGCAGACAGGCGCCGGCAGAGAGCCGGAACGGGACGTCCAGGTAGCCGGTCGCACCTGCGTCGATCACGGTGCTTGACCTGGCCCTGTTCAGAACGTCCATGACACCACTCTGGAGGAGCGCGCGCAACAGACGCTCCCACGGCTGCTGAGCGACAATCAACAGGACGGTAGAAGCGGTCCAGGCTGCTCCCGCTACCGCTACCGCTTCTGCCAGGAACCCTCGTGCAATCGAGCGGCGCGATGCCCCCAGCGCCCTGTGGATGGCGACGGCCCGCACGCGGGTCGCGAATTCAGTGTACAACGACACCCCTACCGCAAGGATGCACCCGAGGAGCGTAAGGAGTGCATAGGTTAGTACGAGCTTGAGCGTCTGCGTGCGCACAGCAATGCCAACGATGCTGACGACGATGCTGTTCCGCGATGTTGTCTTGAGGATCGTATCTGCATTCTCCTTGGCGGAACGGAACATGCGCTGGACCACGCTGGCGACGGCAGGGCCGGTACCGGGTTCCGTGAGCAGCTGGAGCACCTGTGCCTCGCCTCGCGGCTGGGAAGGCACCGCCGATGCCCTGAAGATAGTGGAGTTCGGGTTCGAATAGGGAGAAATGGCGCCAGAAGATGCCGCCACCGATGGTTCACGCAGTGCCAGGACACCGATGACACACATAGTGTCGGTGCCGACTATCGTCCTGCCTACCGGATCCACACCGGGGAACAGGAGGTCGGCCAGCGTCCTCCCGATGATGACTGCATCTGGACCGTCGCCAGGGGCAAAGTCGCGGCCACGTTCGATGGCGAAGTTCCAGAGGGCCAATTGACCCTGCCGCATCGGCAGACCGATGATGTTCTGCGGCGTACCACCGATGTCGAGTGGAACAAACCGCACCCTTCCCACTCCGACCCACACATCGCGCACGCCGGGAATCCGCTGCATGGCCTCGAGGTCCGCTGCGGAGAAGGTAGCGGTTGCCCCAACTGCCTTGGTTGCATTGGCACGAGGGGCACTGCCAATCGCTTGCGGGAACTCCCCGGCCCAGAGGAAGCTCTGCATCATGATGTCTGTCACCGAAGACCTGCCACTGAACGCAGGAGTCAGCCCGACCGAACGGTACATAGCGAGACTGGTCTTGTCGTTGCTCTCGGTGATGGCCCGACTTGCAAGGTCCACGTCGACAATGTCGCACCCCATGCGACGCAGCTCTTCCTGTCTGCTGCTCTGCTGGGCCTCGCGCAGTGCGAGGCCCATGGCGATGACAGAGGTGGCTATGATGTTGGCCAGCACGAGTACAAGGAGCACCGCAATGACCCGTCGTGAGACCCTGGGCTTCATGATGGCGCGTTCCCCTTCCCTTGAGTTGTCGACACAAATGCCTCCGGTCGTTTCATGTATGCCTCCACGCTCGATTCAGTCTCGCGCCGTGAGAGCACCCTAAACCGCCAACGTTAAATGAACGTTAAGGGATTCCCGTTCACATAGCCACATACAGGAAATGCGTGGTATGCTGACGAAGGACGAGTACCGTCCGGGAGGGAAAGAGTGAGAGTACTGATCATCGAAGATGAGCCGACGATGCTGTCCGCTCTGTCCGATGCTCTGACGCATGAGCGAATGACGGTCGACACTGCCATCGACGGTCGGGACGCTCTCGGGAAGGTGCATGTCGAACAGGCATACGACCTCATCCTCCTAGATCTCATGATGCCGCATATGGACGGGTTGACGTTCCTGCGGACCATCCGGGCCGAAGAATACACGATGCCAGTGCTGGTGCTGACGGCACGCGACGTGCAGGCCGACAAGGTGACGGGGCTCGATACCGGCGCGGACGACTATCTCACGAAGCCGTTTGACTTGAACGAGCTGCTGGCCCGAGTGCGTGCATTGCTGCGACGACGCGGCGATACGAAGACAGCGATTCTGAAAGCAGGACAGGTTGTGCTGAACGTATCGTCACACACTTGCATGGTGGCGGGGCGACTGGTGGTGTTGAGTCCCAAGGAGGAGCAATTGCTGGACTACCTCCTTCGCAACAAGGGTCGCATCGTCCCGCGCACAGAACTGGAAGAGCACCTGTGGGGAGAGCAGACCGCCCTATGGTCAGATACGCTCCGGACACATGTTCGCTATCTGCGCGCCAAGGTGGACACCGATCCGCGTACTCCGCTCATCGTGACAGAGCGGGGGCGAGGCTATGGCATCCTGCCCCAGCCGGA
This sequence comes from Caldisericota bacterium, assembly GCA_030652945.1. GTDB lineage: Bacteria > Caldisericota > Caldisericia > Cryosericales > Cryosericaceae > Cryosericum. Next base: position 7,538 of record JAUSAI010000078.1, read on the forward strand.
TCAGGAGCGTCAGCAGGAGTAGCGGTCTACTGTGACCCCTTCAAGGGATCCGACAAACGTATACCATACCGTTCATTGCGCAGTACAGTGTCCCGAGGTCTGAGTTCACCGTCAGCGCCTGTCCTTCGAGCGACGACAACCCGAGATTCATACGCAGCCAGCGTGTCTCGCCCGGCAGCAGCACGAAGATGCCGCCCATCGACGTGCCGGCAAACAGCCGCTCTGCCCCGTCTTTCGCCAGAGCGCGCACAGAACCGCAGTAAATGCCAATGCTCGACAACCCCTTGTTGAAAGGTTTCCAGGCACTACCGGGTGCACCGGTCCAGATGCCGCGTGCCATGGAACCAACGTAGACCTGAGATGCTGACTTGACGAGCAAGCTGGAGAGCCAGTCGAGATCAGACGTACTGCCCAGCATCGGGCGTTCCATGAGCTGTACTTTCTTCCAGAGCCCTCCACCGTTCACAGACTCCCATAGACCGTCACCTATTACGACAACGAACACGTGGAGTTCATCAGCCGGATCAATGGAAAACGCACGAACCTCGACATATCCCCGCTGCATTGGGGTGCGCTGCCGATAAAGCCCCAGATTGCTCTCCGTGGCTACGCCCCGCTCGACGTCCACCCGCCACACACCAAAGGACGTCCCTGCAAGGATAGTTCCTGGGCTGCCGGTACCTGGCGCCAGCGCCAGCACATCATCCTTCAGCGCCTTGGCTGCCACGCGACGCCATAGCGTGCCGTCGCTCGACACCCAGAGCCCGGCACCTCGCGTACCTGCAAGCACCGGTGCCCCCGCCAGTATGACCGTGATATCTTGTGAATCGAGTTCCGTCGCCGTACGCCGCCATGTGGCACCTGCGTCAGGCGAGACATACATGCCGCCCGTAGTCCCCACGTACAATCGTGACGGGTCAGTGGGGTCTGGTACTACACACGTGATCTCCGCAGCCTGGATGCCGGTGCTGGCATCGACCCATCGCCACGATGTGGTGTCCGCTTTGAACACACCACCCGAGGTACCGGCAAAGAGTGTCGCACTCGTTCCATTGCAGAGTGCTTGCACGACAAGCCCGCGCACGGGCAATGGCACAGCGAGCCATTCCTTGACCGGTTCAGTCGCAGCGAAGACGTTTCCCGTGTCCGTGGCGACGACCAACATCCAGGACGGCCTGGCGACGATGGTAACAGCTGACACGGTCCCAGACCGGGCAGGGAGGTTCGCGGCTGCAGTCCACGTGAGGCCAGCGTCGCTGCTCACGTACATCCCTGCGTCTTTGATCATAGCGGCGAGGATGTCTGGGCGTGACATGTTTTGCGCTAGATCAGTCACCGATGCCGCGGAAGGCAAGCCATCGCCGCCGGTCCACGTGAGGTCTGCTGCGTCTGCAGTGAACACGCCTTGCCCGTACGTGCCTGCGAACAGCCTGCCATCCCCGGCGGGGGCTGCCAGCAGACAGTTCACTTTGAGCGTCGGCAAGCCCGCATTCGCCGCTCGCCAGCGTCTACCACTGTCACGTGACACGAAGACGCCGCGACTTGCCGTTGCCGCGTACATCGTTGTCCCATCACCCGACTGTACTAGCGCCGTGACAGTGTCGTCCCCGAAACCGCGGCCAGACTGTCGCCACGAGGTGCCGTCGTCGTAGCTCACCTGAATGCCCTCATGCTCGACAGCACGCATCATAAGAGTGATAGGCCCTGACGTTGCTGTCAGTGCGGTTACACCATTGCCGGATGCCGTCCTGCAGAGAGGTGTCCAAGTCACGCCATTGTCCAGCGAACGGAGAATGACGCCGTTGGCCGTGCCGGCGTACAGTCGTCCATCGGCCGACGATGTCAGTGCCGTAATGTCGCCGCCCCAGACATGGCCGAGGGCTGACCACTGGGTTCCCGCAGGTACACCCTGATCGTTGGCTAGCGCCTGACGCTTCAGGTGAGGAACGGCGACCGTTATAAACACGACCGTCGCGAGAATGAGCAGCCACCCAACGACAACATCCACCCACAGCGTCCACTTCTTCACGACCGTGTCCATTTCCGAAGCACCTCCACCATTAGCTGGTGATTCTAGTTTCTCGTCAGTGTGACACAACACCGTTAACTCAACGTTAAGACGCGAACATCTCTGGACATGACGCCTCAATGTGGTTAACGTTGTCTTAACGTAGATCTGCTATCGTAGAGGCAGCAAACGTTGGGGCACCCTATCGTCGGCCTGCCAAAGGAGGAATAGCGGGATGAAAGGAGCACGACACGCCCTGAAGCCAGGAATAGCTGGGCTGCTGCTGATTGCCGCGATCGTCTGTGGCAGCCTCATGCGCAGTTCGACGACAGGTGCGGCCGATCCGGATACCCAGCAGGTGACGGTGGGCGAAGTCGCCGGAACCATCTCACAGCGCATCACTGCCATGGGAACTGCCGTCACACCTGGTGCGATTCGCATTGCATTGCAGGACCAGCTTCCGTTGCTTGGAGCACGCGGATTCGTCCGGGTACGCATCGTCAGTCTGGACATCGATGTGCTTGCAGGAACCGACTACGGCATCACGGGACAGGAGCGGTCCACCAGCGCCTTCACGTGGCAGGACCGCCTGACGCTGGTCCCCATCGGAACGCATGCAGACGCCAGGCCCGTCTACGTGCTGTACTTGAATACGGGCTTGGGCGAGGCATGGGGGGAGCTCATCATCGGTAGTGCCGGCCCGACAACTGCTGAGGCACGGACGTCGGCGGGGTGGATGGTCGCCATGTGGTCGTGCGTCGGCCTTGCCGTACTGGTTGCGCTGCTCGCGTTCCTGCCTCCTGCGATGAAGAGGCGAAATAGTATCCAGCATGTGCCCGGATGGTACGGCTGCATCTGGATGCTGGTCGGTTTGCTCGCCATGACACCCGTCGTTTGGGTCATCGCTTCGCGAACGCTCACAGACGCGCGTCTGGCGTTCGCTCGCAGCAGGGACGCACTGGCGACGGCCATCCTGCGAGCGAGCAGGCCACAGGACACTGACCAGCAGTGGACGACGACCATGGCGTATGCGTTCCATCAGTCCCTCAGCATGTCCAGTCCTGGAGGCTTCATCCGTCTGCTGTCGGATGGCACCGATCCCCTCCTGCTTGGAACTGACTACGGGTCAGCCGCGGAGTTGGGTTCCAACGGCGAATCACGCTGGATGAACCTTGCCCCGGTGGCTGGGGGTGCCGTCCGCCGGTTGTATGTCACCTCCGACAGTACGGGAGCATCCACGCTCGAACAGGGCACGGTAGAGCCTGACTATTGGCAGATGCGCCGCCTGCGCCTGACTCTTGTGCTGGCGATTCCGCTGGTGTTGCTGATCCTGTTCGGTATCGGATGCTGGACCCATCGCAGACACAGGGAGACGAAGGCACTGCGCACACCCGAGGAGACAATGCATGCAGCAGTCCTTCGCCAGGCACTGCTGACAATGCTCGTTGTGGGCTTCACCCTCGTGCCAGCCGCGGGTCTCGTGGCCATCATCTATCACGAAGCGTCCATCGGCCGACTCGACCAGCAGCTGCAGGCAGACGCCACGGTCCTGCGCGGTCAGCTCAGGAACATCACGTCGGCAGATCTTCCTGCCAAGAGCCCGTCGCTTCTTGAAGGGCTGCCGGTCATGCAGAATGGGGCTGTCCTGCGCATTCGCTCTGGCAACAGCAACTTCGATGTCGGCTGGTACGATTTCGAGCCACCGTTGGGGGGTGTGATCCCGACGACTCGCATGGTCAGCAACTATTGGGACTACTCGCTGGCTCCGGGACAACAGCTTCCCCTTCGCGTCATAAGCGCCAGTGACAAGCTGAAGGACGGTGCGCTGTACTCATTCACGCTTGCCACGACCTTCCGTCAGGTGACGCAGGACATGCGCGAACTGTGGACGGCTGCGGCGTGGGCATCCCCCCTCGTCCTGCTGTTCATTGCGCTTGCAGGAGTTGTCTCGGCGCGTCTTGCCCTGCGGCCGGTAGCCGAGTCGATGCGTCGCCTGGACCAGTTCACCGGGGATGCCGGGCACGAACTGCGCACGCCGCTGGCCTCCATCCACCTCAACGCGCAGGTCGCCCTCAGCCAGGACCAGCAACCCGACGAGTTCCGCAAGCATCTCACGGCCATTGCGTCACAGGCGGACCGTTCCACACGGCTGGCCGAATCTCTCCTCCTGATGGCACGCCTTGACCGGCAGGGGGAGGTGGAGTTGACGCCCATTCCGCTACTGGGCATCTGGGCCAACCTCCACGCAGCATTCATGGACCAGCTCAGGGCAAGGAACCTGACCCTGGAGACGCCGTCCGAGGAAATGTCTGTTGTCGCCAACCATGACCTGTTGATGGTTGCGTTGGACAATCTGGTCGAGAACGCTCTGCGCTACGCGCCCGAAGGAGGGACGATCGCTGTGACGGCACACTTGTTGGACAGCCACGTGACCATCGCCGTCACAGACAAGGGTCCCGGCATCCCGCCGGGAGCACTGCCGCACATCTGGGATCGGTTCTACCGCGTCGACGACAGCCGCAGCCGTGACTCGGGAGGCAGTGGCCTGGGCCTTGCCATCGTCCGCAAGGCGGTGGAAGCCATGGGCGGCCGCGTCGCCGTCACCAGCGAGGTTGGCAAGGGAAGTACGTTCTCGATCGTCATCTCCAACTGAGTGCGGGGTAACCCGGTTTCTAGCGGCATAGGTTGACCGTAGTGAGAGACGAAGCCGCCCGGGGAGAGACACCGGGCGGCCAGCGCGTACTGTTCGAGGTTCCTCGCTACGGACTGTTGGCCAGTTCGGCGACCTTCCAGGCGCCGCCCCCCTCGGGGACGATGTGCACCCACCGGACAGTCTTTCCGTTGTCCCATCCGTACTTCTCGAACGGCTCCGACGTTCGCACATCCAGCGTCACCTTGTAGTACTCGCTCTCGGCTGTCCATCGCTCCAGGCTGGACTGTTCAATACTCACAATGGTCAGGGAGCTCAGACTCTGGAAGTTGGCGAGCCACATCTGTGCCATTGTCTCGTTCGGCGACGCCTGAGAGGCAAGCTGCCGGACTGCCCACTCCGCCTGACCCGAGCTGATGAAGCCGAAGAACTGGCGGACATCCTTCTCGTGGCTCTCCGTCCGCGGCTTGAGCAGAGTCTCGCGGTCGATGGGCAGATCCAACGGCTCGTTGCGTTCATTGACAGCCTTGATGATGGTGCCCGTGTTGGCGTTTACGAAGAACCAGTAGATCAGCGACCCTCCCGATGGAAGCGTCTCGGAGAACGAGAATACCCACCCCGGCTGTTTGACGCCATCATTGTCATACTCGTAAGTGAATTCCGTCCACGTGAGGGCGGAGAACTCTGCGCCTTGAGCGGCGACGGTCTTCGCCGCATCCTTCATGGCGATAGTCGGGCGCTCCCTCGGCCAGTCGGCGTCCATGGCCATGGTCGAAAAGCTCCGTGTCCCGATGTCGCTGTTGGCGATGGCCTTGCCCTTGATACTGTACATCATCCAGTTCTCGCCGACGGGGTCGGCATACCAGATGAACCAGGCTTCCGACCGGTCGCTGGTCTGCCAGTCAGATGCGAGGCGCATC
>JAUSAI010000082.1 GCA_030652945.1 Caldisericota bacterium
TCGCTCTGCTGTTGAAGCAGGTTCCCCTGCCCGCGTTTCTGCTGGACGCCTGCAGGCTTGTTGGCAACACGACGTCGCCGCTCGCCATGCTGTTTGTGGGCTTGACCGTCGAGCTGGCCTTTCACTGGAAGGGGCTGGTCGCCGCCGCAGTCAAGCTCATCGCCATTCCGGCGATGGCGCTGGGTCTCACCTTCATCCTGCCTCTTGCGGGCGACATCCGCAGTGCATTCATCATTCAGAGTGCGATGCCAACCATGGTCGCGAGCGTGGTCTATGGGGCCGAACTCGGACTGGACGTCCAGAAGTTGTCGCGAAACGTCGTTCTGTCGACCCTCCTCTTCCCCCTGACAATCCTGCTCTGGCGCCTGTTCCTGTAGCCGGCCCAGGCGAGGGGTGCAAAGTCCGACGCTCGCGGCTGGAAACTGCCCGACTTGAAAATGGCGGGGACGCTTGCATACTAGCCCCAGCAAGCTTCATGGGAGGAAGCCGGGTGTACTGCCAGAAACAGCGTCTCTACTGCCGTCATCAGGCCGTTCGTCACGGACCAGCAGCTTCCCGCAGCTGGCCGGTCGATGTCCGTCAACGGGCCATGTTGCGGCCGTGAAGCCTGCTCCGTCCGCTCGCCAGAAGGTGACCGCCGAGCAGGTCCTGGCGCAGCTCCATGCGGCGGCTGACACCGCCGCGCTGGACAGTATGCGGCATTTCGGCATCGTGACGGACCACGCCCTGGGTGTCCGCCTGCCGACCATACGGGAGCAGGCACGGCACATCGCTTTCGACCACGCTCTTGCACAGGAACTGTGGGACTCGGGGGTCTACGAGGCGCGCCTCCTGGCTTCAATGATCGACCGTCCGGAATTGGTGACACCCGACCAGATGGAGTGGTGGGTAACTGACTTCGACTCATGGGCGCTGTGCGACGGCGTCTGCAACGACCTGTTTGCCAAGACGGGATATGCCTCTGCAACTGCGCTAGCATGGAGCCATCGGAGCGAGGAGTTCGTCAGGCGAGCCGGGTTTGTCCTGATGGCCACTCTGGCAGTTCAGGGCCGGTCGCTTGGGGACGCCGCCTTCCTGCCGTTCCTCTCACGCATCGAGGAGGAGGCCGGTGACGACCGCGAGTATGTACGCAAGGCTGTCAACTGGGCGCTCCGTCAGATCGGCAAGCGCTCCGTGCCCCTCAACAAGGCAGCCATTGCCTGCGCACGCAGGATCCTGTCCCAGACCACGAAAAGCGCTCACTGGATCGCCACAGATGCCTTGCGTGAACTCGCCAGTGCTCCCGTTATGGCCAGACTGAAGAAACGGGAGGAGGGGTGACCATGGGAACCGTCATACGTACCGCCAGACTTGCCGACCGCCCACGAATCCTGGCCATCAGCGCCGGAATATGGGAGGGCTATGACTACGTCCCCGCAGTCCTCAGCGATTGGATGCTCATGCGCGACTCGGAGGTCGTCGTCGCCGAGATCGAC
>JAUSAI010000083.1 GCA_030652945.1 Caldisericota bacterium
CACGGCCACCAGCTCACGTTCATGGGCCTCAGTACTGGCACTGGGGCCCAGAACGAGTACGGCGCGCGCGTCGAAGTCGGCCAGCGACTCAAGCCAGTTGCTCATGGCCGTGCCGTCGCGCACTGACAGTTCAGTCGTCGCGCTTGGGGTTGTGGCTGTTTCCATCGGATTACCCCAACGCGGCATGGAGCCGGCCGATTTCGCCGCGCGCTGGGTCATCGGTCGCGAGCTCAGCAAAGCAACAGTCGAACTCAATCCGGTGGTCCTCGGACAATCTGATGGCATCTGCAAGATGTAGGAGGGACTTTTGCAGCGATTCCTGGCCATCGATCGAACCTGGTTGTTCCACGGCACCAGACCCGATTCGATTCAGTTCTTCGCGAACGTCACGAACGAGCGAGCGAACAAGCTCTGCCGGACTGTGGATATCGTCGATTCCGTGGGCGTTTCCTGTCAGTACAGCGAGTGGGATATCGGTGACCCCCACCAGTACTGGCGGACTCTCGCAAATCTTCTCAGTTGCGACCAACTTGCCGTCTGTTTGAAGCCCGAGTCGAAGCAAAATTTCCCAATGGGCTATCGAGCTTCCTGAGCGAATGGCTTCAATGTCACCTTCAGGGTAGCCGTAGCTCACACCCACCTCCACCAGATGGGTGATGGATTCCGGCGTTTCGATTTGCAGCCACTGGAGCGGACCATCCAGGGCCATACCAAGGAGGCCAAACGGCTCGCCTACCGTCACATATTCCGCCCAGTCAAGGGCTTCAATCTTTTTCTTCAATCCGTAGGCAACTGACGAATCGTTGAGCAGATCGATTTGCTCAGTGGTCAACGTCGGGCGAATCAGATGTCCGACGTTCTCGCTCATGCTCTCGTGCATCGACTCACAACACAGTGCAATGTCATCGAACAGCTCGGGCGCATTTTTGGGAATGAACTGCTGGATCAGGCCAGCGTTGAACGCTTTCACCGCAACAGCTGCATCAGCCTGACCGGTCAGCAGGACTCGGCGGACCGGGAGTGCCTTGATCTTCTGGATCAGCTCAAGTCCGTCCATTCCCGGCATGTCGAAATCGACGATCAGCACGCCAGTCAAATGGAATCTGCGCCAGTCGCTGAAATACGAGCTGATGTAATGCGCAGCCTCACCCTTGCCTTCGATCCTGGCCAAATGAGATTTGTTGAGAACCTCACTGATGCCAGCCCAGTAGGCAACCTCCTTCGCGAAGGTCATCAGAGCAATATGTGCCGAATCGACGAACTCCCGAGAGTGCTTGTTCGACATGGTCAAGCGCAGCACTTCCAAGAAGCTCACTGCGTCTTCGACATACATCACCCGCTTGGGCAGCAGAACAAGCGGGAAAGCCATTGCGCCCTCCATTCTTGAGTCTCAAATTCACCATATACGATTTGTTACGAATAGGCAACCGAGGCTGAGCAGTAAGCACGCCAGGTGCGTAGAAGTACACATTCAGATGGGATGATCCAGACGCTGCACCACATTTTTAGCGCGCGACCGACAAACCTGCAGCTGTGGCCTAAAGTTCGCTCATGTCCGCAAAGGAAATGCGGTCAGCAGTAGGATCAGGCGTCTATTCCTGGAATCAACGGCTGCGAGGTACACCTGCATCCTTCTTCGCGGCCTGGCCAAGCGTCCACTGAAAAGAAGTCAGCTCACGTTTTTTCCGACACTTTCCTCTGACAGGGCTTCGTCCTCGGCCAATTTCAGTTCGCGAATAGCGGAAGTGAATTTTGGAAACGGTGGAACAGCTGAGCTTTCGGGTCTTGGCCGACCACTTGTCCTCTCCTACAACTGCTGCCTTTTTAAGCATTGTCCCCAATCGGGTCGAGCAAAACCGGACTCGAAGATGCTCAATTCACTTCACAACAGCGTGAAGTGAAGCCAGCGTGCAGATCGGCCGTCCAATTGCGACCGCCCAGTAGTCAACAACGTCCCGGTGTTTTACTAGCTCAGCAGCTGGGCCATGGCCTCATCAGGCCGCCGTTCAACCGTGCCAAAGCGCGCTGCGGTTGGGCTTGGCGCACACGGCCGTCGAAATGAAGTGAATTTGAACTCTGGGGAAAAGCCGCCTATTACTGACTCCCCGAGCCATGTCCCTCACCTTCACTAAGCCACTGGATGTCCAGCGGCCGTACAAGTCATACCGCATTGACGGCTACAGCCTCAAAGCTGGACGACGCATGACTTTGTATGGGAAAGCGGCGATGTGCCA
>JAUSAI010000087.1 GCA_030652945.1 Caldisericota bacterium
GGGTCGCTCTCCAGGAGCTTGATGGCCAGGAATCGGGGAGTATAAAGGGCGGGAGGCCCTGCAAGATGTACGTCTTCCAGCGTTCTCTGAAGGCTGGCAATGGCTTCTTCCACCTCGAGCCCGTACGAAGGGGGAGGGTCCGGCATGGTTCCAGCCGTGGAGAGACAGACACGGACGAGTTCGTCGAGACCTTTGCCCGTTGCGGCAGCGGTGCGAACCACGGGAACACCGAGCATTCGGCTCAACGTGGGCACGTCGATGACCAGGCCGTCCTTGTCGGCCAGATCGGCCAGATTGAGTGCGACAACCAGCGGTATCCCAAGTTCGCGCAGCTGCAGGGTGAAGTACAGGTTCCGCTCCAGCACAGTGGAGTCGATAACATTGATGACGATGTCGGGTCTGGTTTCGGCGATGAACTCGCGGCTGACGACCTCTTCCTGGGAATAGGTGGAGAGCGAGTAGATGCCGGGCAGGTCCACGACGCGAACGTGCCTGCCGTGATAGTCGAACGATCCCTCAGCCAACTCGACGGTCTTGCCAGGCCAGTTCCCGATGATCTGGTTCATGCCGGTGAGCGCGTTGAAGATGACGGACTTACCGACATTGGCGTTACCGGCAAGCGCGATGGTCAGGTCAAACAGTTCGCCCCGCACTGTACGTGGTTGAACCGTACAGCACTCCATCAGTGGGCCTCTGGCGTGACGAGGATCTTGGCCGCAACACCCCGCCCTAGCGCAACGCACGCACCGCGTGCCTCGACCTCGACCGGTCCTCCGTGCTGACGGTTACACACAGTGACGGTGGTTCCCTGTCCGAGACCCATGTCTTCGAGCCGCCTCCTCACAGTGGAGCCGGAGCGGATCCACCGCACCCGATAGGTTGTCCCCGGCATGGCTTGGGCAAGCGTGATTGCCCCCAGATCGACTAGCCCGGCGACCAGCTCCATCCGTCGCTCGAACTCGACACCGTTGTTGTCCGGGAGCATGTGCTCCAGCTTGCAGGCTTCCTCATGTGCCTTGTCACGGCGCAGGCCGAGCAGACAGAGTACACGTTCGGCGACCGTGTGACGCCGTACGATGCGCTGTCCAATACGCCTGCCTTCCCTGCTGAGTCGGATGACGGAGCCATCGCTCCTGATGTGACCCGACATCGCCAGATCAAGCAGGAGGTCCGCGAGCGGGCGGCCCGAGAGGTCGGGGATGGAGGCAAGCTCAGCGGCGGTGGGGAAGCGGTGTGCCTGTTCCAGCCTGCACAGCGCCTCAAGACATTCTTCCCGGTCTTCGGTCGTCGTGTCGCGATAGGTGTCGTTCATCTGGTACTGGTTCCTTCCTGACCGCTGCGTGCGGTCTGCCGGGTCGTGCCCGGTCCGTAGTGCTGACCCCTCACGGTGGTCTGCCGGTGATTCTACCCGGCGCTCAACTGCTTGATGGCAGCTGCAAGAGCCATGATGACGTCTGCAGTGCTCAGCGATTCCTCTCCCATGACCTCGGCGGCAGCGTCGCCCGCAAGGCCGTGGATGTAGGCTCCCTGCGCGGCCGCAAGTTCAGGGGAGATGCCACGGGCAGCCAGAGACGCAATGATCCCGGCGAGCGCATCACCCATGCCGGGCTTGGCCATCCCGGGATTCCCGGTCGTATTGATGTAGCAGGTACCGTCTGCCAGCACCGTGAGTGAGCGGTGTGACTTGAGGTGAACCACGGCCCCGGTCTCGCCGGCCAGCGTCTGTGCAGGCGTCAGGACGCCGCCCCTTGCCACATCCTCGGCGGTCAGGCCCACCAAGTGGGCGAACTCTCCGGCGTGTGGTGTGAGGATGGTGGGGGCTTCGCGTTTCCACAGAACGTCCAGATGCCCCGCACAGGCGTACAGCGCATCGCCGTCCAGGATCAGGACTCCTGCGTATGTCATGGCGATCAGCAGGACCGCCTCCATGGTCTGAGGGTCGCGGCCCAGGCCCGGCCCCACGACAGCGACTGTCGTATCCTTCAGGACCTCCAGGATCCCTGGGACGTGGTCGGTGGACATGACCTCGTCCCCCGCCATGGCGTGAACGATGGGGCCGTCTACTTTCACGCTCACGACGTCGGCGATGCTGGCGGGAACCATGAGGTGGACGGTCCCTGACCCGGTCGCGAGAGCCGCTTGGGCGGCAAACACCGGTGCTCCGGTGTAGGCAGGCGACCCGGCGATGATGGCGATCTTCCCATAGGTGCCCTTGTGCATGGTGCGCAGGCGCTCGGGGAACTCGGGTCGTTCGGTCAATTGGACGTGGACGGCGCTCTGGTCGAGCAGGATGTCTGGGTAGATGAGCTGTTCGACATGGACCTCACCGGCAGACTCTGCGCCCGGACCCATGTACAGGCCGAGCTTGGGCAGTCCGAAGGTCACCGTATCCGTAGCTTCGACTGGGATACCCAGGGCAGCGCCCGTGTCACAGTCGATGCCGCTGGGGATGTCCACCGCAACGACGGCGTGGGCGGGTGACGCGTTGATGATGTCGATGATATCGGCCGCTGTGCCGTCGATCGTGCGGTCCAGGCCGATGCCGAACAGGGCGTCGATGACGATGGTGTCGGGAGTGATCGCCTCCGCCAGCTTGTCCAGTGTCTCTTCTCCGGCGATCTCGACGACCGTGTCTTCCGGAGCGACTCGCTCCAGGTATCCGCGTTCCGTTTCGGTGTCATCGCTCGGCCTGCCCTTGCCCGGAACTGCGTAGACCGTGACTGGGAACCCGGCGAACAGGATGTCGCGGGCAGCGACAAAGCCATCGCCTCCGTTCCCCCCGGTGCCGCAGACCACGACGAAAGTGGGTCGGATGCCCTTCTCGATGGCATCGTCGGCAATTTCCATCGCAGTGTCGGCGACGGATTGCCCGGCACGTTCCATGAGGACGATGGACGGCATGCCGTACTCGTTGAAGGTGTGTTTCTCGATACTCCGTATCTGACTACGAGTCGCCACTCTCATACATGCTCCCATATTCGCCCGCAACGATCATGGCCACTGCGATTGCATAGTCGCGCTCGTGGCTGATGCTGAGGGCACAGTTGAACCATGGAACGCCGCGGATGACTGCTGTTGGTGCCCCCTCGGGGTCAGGAAGGATCGCGATGTCACGCAGGGGAGGTGCACTGTTGCGCGGCAGCAGCTTGATGACAGCCTCCTTCGCGGCCCATCTGCCGGCAAGGCACTGCCAGCGGTCCGGCCTATCACAAGATGACAGTTCGGAGGGGGCGTAGACCCGGTTCAGAAAACGATCTCCATAGCGCTCGACCAGCATCCGGATACGCGCAACGGCAACGATGTCTGTCCCGAGTCGCTTCATGAACGTAGTATAGCAGCAAAGGCAGAGAGGGTGCAGCCGTCACCATGAACGGGGTCAGAAACCTCACTCACGGGTGCTGGTCGGGTTCGAGCTTCTGCATGCATAATGGCTGTATCTGGCTAAAATGTGGACAGAAGTCAAGCATGGCAAGGGAGGCTGGTATGGCAATGAGGATTGCGGTCTTGCTGGACGAGCTGGTGCATGAGCACGAGTTCATCTATGCGTACTACCGTCTCAAGGAAGCCGGGTTCGAAACCGTCAGCGTCGCGACCGAGAAGCGAGCCTACAAGGGCAAGTACGGTGTACCGTTCACGCCAGACATGCTCATCGGGGACGTCACGCCTGACGAGTTCGGCGGCGTGATTGTGCCCGGAGGATATGCGCCCGACTTCCTTCGCAGGTCGAAGGCCGTCCTCTCTCTGGTGAGGGAGATGAACGAGAACGGCAAGCTGATAGGGATGATCTGTCACGCCGGGTGGGTAGGTGTCAGTGCAGGGATCCTCAAAGGGCGCATGCTCACCAGCACCGCCACCATCCGGGACGACCTCACGAATGCCGGGGCAATCTGGGTCGACCAATCAGTCGTCGTAGACGGCAACCTCGTCACCGCAAGGTCGCCGGCGGATCTGCCGGACTTCATGCGGGAGGTCCTGAGGGTGCTCTCCACTCAGCAGTAGCACCGTCTGGGGCAGGCTGGCCCGGGGCACCGCAGGTCTGGTGGCCACTCCACGACTCTTCGAGTGCCATAGGGGTCGACAGGCGATTGTGCGATGCATTCCTTCCTTCAATGAGGATGATTGCCTGACGCAGGTGGTCCATGCCCTGGTGGAACCGCTTGGTCGCGGTGGTCACCGAACAGTGGCGTTCACGTGCGATAACCGGCCATGTCCGGCTTCGCCAGTAGCGGTCTCGGATGATGGCCGCCTCGCGGCTGTCGATCATGGCCAACGCCAGTGTCACACATGGTCCAATGTCCATGGACGCGCCTCCTGTCGTACGCGGGGTCACGAGTACTCTGCCGACGTTTCTTCGGCGCACATCGAGCGGACGGTGAACCAGGGAATGGACCCGGCAGTCCCGAGGTGGGTCGGCGTTCGCCCTTCCTGGTCACACCAGCGCAGCATGGTGCGACGGGCGACCGTATTGCCAATGCGCAGCTGCTGGTCCGGCGGCAGGGTACTATAGCGCGAACAGCATGTCCACAGGGCAAGACCGGCGACCTGTACGAGATCGTCAGCGTCGACGCCCCATGTACCAGCGTATCTGCGGGCCATGCACAGAATCGCTGGATACAGGCCGGAATACAGGGGAACAAACCATGAGTCTCTTCGTTTCACCATCCCTCCAAGTGTGGAATATTT
>JAUSAI010000093.1 GCA_030652945.1 Caldisericota bacterium
TGCCGAACTGCTTGCGCTCCATGGAGAATTTCTTCGCATACTCGAGCGCTGCCGTAGCCACGCCGATGGACATTCCCGCAGTGCCCACGCGCTCTACACCGAATGATCCAAACAGCCGCTTGAAGCTCGCGGTACTGTCCGGCGTACCCATGACCATCACGTTCTCGATGGGAACACGGCAGTCATCAAGGAATACGTCTGATTCGCCCATGCCACGAACACCCATCTTCGAATGAGGCTTGCTTGTCTCAAAACCCTTGGTGCCCCGCTCGACCATGACGGCCCCGAGTCCGTTTGCGCCACTCGACTTTCCGAATCGGCAGACGATCAGCGCATGGGTTACCCGATGCCCTGCCGTGAAGTAGCACTTTGCGCCATTCAGAATCACCTCGTCGCCCTTCACAGTGGCGGAAGTCTTCATGTCCGTCATCGCCGACCCCGCGTGCGGCTCGGAAAGGCTGATATTTGCGAAGTATTCGCCTGTCGCCAGCTTGGGAAGCCAACGCTGCTTCTGCTCCTCCGAGCCGAGCGAAGCAATGTGAACCGGTACGTTATTCAAATACAGCTGGGCAACGATCGCGGTATTGGGGCAGACCCGGGCAATTTCTTCCACGCCGATGATGGCTTGAAGAAAGCTGCCATCGCTGCCACCGTACTCGGAGGGAATGGACAACCCCAGGTAACCCAGTTCTGCCAGCTTGCGCCGGTTCTCTTCGGGAAACTCCTCGTGCTCATCCCAATGCGCAGCCTTGGCCGTGAAGTTGCCTTCCGCCATCTTGCGTACTTGCGCTCGAAATTCGTCCACCTCTGGATCAACCATGAAATCCATACCGTTCTCCATTAAGTTCTGACTTGCGACGCCGGATCTGTCAAGGCTGCGCAATGCATGCGCCGGATCCCGACATGACAACGTCGCACAGGATGCGTCAGAAGCATGCTTCCATAGTTCTCCTGCGCTCTGCCAGTTTTTCAATCTGTATGACACGGGAAAGCCTCGAAGCAGTGCCTGAAACAGGTGTTCATCTTGACGATTTTTTTAATGTATGTCAACATGCTTTCATTATTATCCTGAGCCAGACACTTCTGCGTTGGGGATACAGGGGGAAAACCCGAACGACGACGTCGCTGTCCTTGAACATCGGGGACGAAAAGCGTGATCTTCACAAGGAAAGGAAGTCAAAAATGGGACAACTCACGGGCAAAGTAGCCTTGATAACCGGCGCAGCCCGAGGCATTGGCCTGGGGATCGCCCATCGATTCGCCGAGGCCGGCGCGAAAGTGGCGATTCTGGACGTGGACGCACAAGGCGCACATGCAGCTGCCGCTGCCGTCAGCGCTGGAGGACGGCAAGCCATCGGCGTGCCGCTGGATATCACCAGGTCCAACGAATTCAAAGCCGCATTGGACGGTATCGAGCAGCGCCTGGGGCCTATCGACGTGCTGGTGAACAACGCAGGCTGGGAGAAAATCGCCCCCTTCCTCGACACCGACGCGGTCCTGTGGGATCGCATCATCGACATCAATCTGCGCGGCCCCATCGCGCTGAGCCACGAGGTCCTGAGGCGCATGACACCCCGAAAATCAGGGCGGATCATCAGCATCGGTTCCGATGCGGGGCGCGTGGGCTCATCCGGCGAGGCGGTGTATTCAGCCTGCAAGGGCGGCATCATCGCACTGGGCAAGACGCTCGCGCGCGAGTGCGCAAAGGATGGAATCACGGTCAACACGGTCTGC
>JAUSAI010000101.1 GCA_030652945.1 Caldisericota bacterium
ATCGAGTTGCCCTTTGCCCGGCCGATCTTCGAAGTCACGACGCACACGCTGCTGGAATGGTTCGTACTCTTGGCACTGGCGCTCACGCCGGTCACAGTGATTGAACTGGTGAAGCTGGGTCGTCAGTTTGCCGGACGGGACGCCCCGTCGGACTCTTCGGGAGTATCGTCATGAACGTGAGACTACATCTCGTCAAGATGAGCGTTGCAGTCGCGGTTGTTGTCGGACTCGTGTTGCTGGTCGTCTGGATGCCCGAGACCTCCGGCGAAGCATCGGCCACCGGCGAGATCTGGACCTGCTCGATGCATCCGCAGGTGCGGCTGCCCGGTCCAGGGAAGTGTCCGATCTGTGCGATGCCGCTGATTCCCACGTCGAAGCTCGCGGCGAAAGCGGATGGCACGAGCCGTCACGGCAGTCTGGAGACGCAGGCGATCGCGCGGCGTGAGCTCATCAAGGAGATTCGGACCGTCGGCAAAATCGACTACAACGAGTCCCGTGTCGAGCTGATTTCTGCACGCATCGCCGGGCGAGTGGATCGTCTGTATGTGGACTTCACCGGGATCGAGGTCAAAGAGCAGGACCACCTCGTTGAGATCTATAGCCCTGACCTGTACTCCGCACAGGCGGAACTGATCCGGGCGTTGGAGGCTTCCGAATCGAGCGACAAGAAGGGGAACGAGCGGCTCGTTGATCGGTTCACTGAAGCGAATCTGCTGGCGGCGCGTGAGAAACTGCGGCTGTGGGGATTGCTTCCCGAGCAGATTGCCGAGATCGAGCGGACACGCAAGGTTCGAACTCACATCACGATCTACGCGCCGCTGGCTGGCACCGTCATCGAGAAGGACGTCCGGCTGGGACAGTACATCAAAGAAGGAGACCAGCTCTATCGGATTGCAGAACTCGATCCAATCTGGCTGTATCTCGATCTCTACGAGTACGATATCGCGTCGGTGCGCTACGGACAACCGGTCGATGTCGCGCTGGAAGCGTTCCCCGGCGAGACATTCCGGGGAATCGTGACATT
>JAUSAI010000105.1 GCA_030652945.1 Caldisericota bacterium
CCATCCAGCAGGAATATGGGATGCGCCCTGTCTTGGTGGGAGTGAAGGTCACGATGTTCTCGCCTGGTCCGATGTCCTTGGAGATGTTGAGACTCGGGATGATGATGCGATTGGTGCAGCCCGTCACTTCGTCTCCATAGATGACGAATGACACGGGGAGCCCCTTCTTGACGTGGACGACCGACGGTTCAAAGCCGGAATAGCGGACGTGCATCTCGACGCGCTGTGTTTCACCCGGCGTTGTCGCATCCGGTGTGGTCACTATGGGCGTCGAGCCGGACGGGGTCACCTGGCCGGTGAAGCCGAACAGGCGTGCTCCAGAGCTCAAGGTATAGATGGCAAAAACCAGAACGAGGATGCCCGCAGCTTTCTGGAACACGGCCATCCTCCGATGTCTGGTCCATGACGCTGTCACACCCGCCACAAACAGGACCGGGAGGGTGCCGAGGGCAAAGAGACCCATAATGAGGGCTCCGCGCACAACACTGCCCGAACCGAGTGCCATGATCTGCATGCTCTGGGTGAATCCGCAGGGCAGAAAGAAGGTGAGGCCGCCGAGTGCCAGCGGCGTGACAGGACTCCTGGACTTCTTCATGCGGTCGAGTCCGGAGGTCAGCCGCGCAGGCATCCTGATGCCCAGCCGCGTCAGTGATGGGGCCAGCCCCAGGATATTGAGGCCCAGGAGGATCATGACGACGGCGACGACCATGGTGAGGATCGAGAGGGAACGTCCGCTGATAGAGAGTTCACCGCCAACCAGGCCGAGCACGCCTCCGAGAACAGCGAACGTCGCTATGCGGCCAGCGTGGAACAGGACATTGGGGCGAACGGCCGCAGAGATGCTGGTCGTGGCGTTGTCGGCATGATACGTTTCGGCAAAGGCGATGACGATGGACCCGACGACGGCCAGACACGTGCTGACCGAAGCCACGAGTCCCACGAGAATGGCGACTCCATAGGAAGCGCCGTCCGATGTCGCGCCTATGGCGCTCATGATGCCTGAGCGCTGGACCAGGTAGAACAACCCGATGAATGCTGCGGCGATAGCCAATGCGGCCAGCCACTTCCGGAGGGACATGGGCGGCTCGGCCGTCGCCGGCTTTGACGTGCCGACAGTGTAGCCGTACTTCTCGGCGCGGCTTCTGAGGTCGCCGATTTGCGGCTCCTTGCTCTCATAGAAGACTTCGGCGGTGCCTGCGCCAAGGTTCACCTTGACCTTCTGCACACCCGCAACCTGTTTGAACTGACTCGCTATCAGGGTCGAACAGGCATCGCAGTGCATCCCGCCGACATAGACTTTCTTGCTCTTCATCGATGCCCCAGTCACTCCATGTATTTGTCGAGAATGAGGACGATCTCGTCGACCTTCTCTCGCCCTGCGCCTGTCTGCACAGCCTCCGCGACACACGTGTTCATGTGCTGCCGCAGGATGGTGATATTGGCTTTCTTGAGTAGTGCCGAGGCCGACAGGATCTGCTTCGAAACGTCGATGCAGTACCGGTCGTCCTCGATCATGCGGATGATGCCGTCGATCTGGCCGCGGGCCGTTCTGAGCGTATCCAGAGCCTTCTTGCTTTCACACGAACAATGGTCCATGGCAGTCTCCTAGTCCAGATTGTAGAACCTGAGCAGTTTGCTCTCGGTGAAACGCCGTCCCTGAGCGTCCATCATCGGGACGTCAGCCAGAACCCAGCCGCTGATGTTCTTGGTGTCGACTCCTGCATCGATGAGCGGACGAGGGTTCAGCACAAAGACCAGATCCTTGTCGGTCGCCGCCATGTTCCCCGCCCATTCCACCATGTTGCCCCCACCCAGCGCAAGGCCGAAGTGGCCCAGTGCCGCGTGATAGCCCAGGATGTCTCGCCTGTTGGCGATGAGGCCGTTGAGTGCCGCAAGGGGTGAGATGTCGGCGTCCTCGGGCAGGGTCACCGACCCGAGTTCGTAGTGCATGGTGAGCAGGTCGGCTGAGGTGTCGATGGCATAGATGCCGGACGGAAGCCGGCCAGGGATGAGACCGGCAGTCAGAAACGGTCGCGCATCGACCTGGACGATGAGATCCGCGTTGGCTGCCGGGGAACGTATGCCAAAGGCAAAGGACTCGCCGCCCGGAGACGTCAGGACCCAGGAGTCCGTTGTATCGTTGCGTGCGACGACGACTCCCTTCGCATGGAGGAGCACATCAAACGACCGCGCTCCGTAGACGCTCACAACATCGGGCGATGCGAACGCTGCCCCGAAGAGCAGAGCGGAGAGTACCAGACACAGGACCAGAATCCTCTTCATGTTCATGACGCCCGGTATGGACACTGACTACTGCGCCGAGATCTCGACTGCAGCGTAGCCCACGTCGGCGATGGCGGCCTTGAGGCCTTCGTCGGTCACGGACGCCTCTGCGTTGACCGTTGCCGTGCCCGCAGCCAGATTGACGACGACGTCGGAGATGCCGGGCACCTTCTTGAGTGCTTCCGTAACGTGCATGACGCAGTGATTGCACTTCATACCGTTGATGCTGATGAGTTTCTTCATTGGAGTTCCTCCTGGGATGTGATGATTAAGGGCGTGGTCTGAAACTGCGCAGACGAAGCGCATTGGTGAGCACCGATACTGACGACAGAGACATGGCAGCGGCGCCGATCATTGGATTGAGTCTCGGACCGCCGAAGGCGTACAGTAGTCCGGCGGCGATGGGGATGCCGAGTGTGTTGTAGGCGAAGGCCCAGAACAGGTTCTGCCTGATGTTCCGGATGGTCGCCTTGCTGAGCTGGATGGCGGTGGCGACATCCATGAGGTCGCTCTTCATGAGAACAATGTCGGCAGACTCGATGGCAACATCTGTTCCGTTGCCGATGGCGATGCCGACGTCGGCCTGGGCGAGCGCAGGCGCATCATTGATGCCGTCGCCGACCATTGCGACGCGCCGCCCGTGTGCTTGCAGCTTCTTGACCTCGAGTGCCTTGTCCTGGGGCAGGACTTCGGCAAGAACCCGGTCGATACCGACCTGCCGGGCGATGGCCTCGGCAGTCCTGCGGTTGTCTCCGGTGATCATGGCCACTTCAATGCCCATGCCGTGCAGCGTAGCGATCGCACGCACGCTGTTCGGCTTGACGACGTCGGCGACAGCGATGACACCTATCAACGCTCCGTCGCGCACGACGAACATCGGCGTTTTGCCGTCCGTCGCAAAGCGGTCGACGGCTTGACGCACGTCTGAAGTATCGACAGCGTGTTCCGTCATGAACGCAGCGTTGCCCAGGAGCAGTGTGGATTCACCGATAGTGGCTTCGATGCCACGGCCGGGAACAGAGACGAAGGTTCGAAGGGGCAGCAGGTCCAGTTTCTCATCCTGCGCAGCCCTGACGATAGCGGCTCCCAGCGGGTGCTCGGAGTCCTTCTCGGCAGACGCAGCCAGGAGCAGGACGGTACTCCGGTCGGCGTCGGCTGTCGTAACGACATCGGTCACGGCAGGCTTTCCCTCGGTGATCGTTCCTGTCTTGTCGAAGATGACGGTCCTCACTTGCTGTGCCATCTCGAGGGCGGCGCCACCCTTGATGAGGACGCCGTACTCGGCACCCTTTCCGGTTCCGACCATGATCGCGGTGGGGGTCGCGAGGCCCAGTGCACAGGGACAAGCGATGGTCAGCACCGAAATGAAGGTCGTGAGAGCGAACACACTGCCCCTGCCGGCGATCAGCCATGCTGCTCCCGAGGCGACGCCGATAGCGAACACGATGGGGACGAAGTAGCCGGACACCACGTCGGCGAGCCGCGCAATTGGTGCCTTGGAGCCTTGGGCATCTTCGACCAGCTTGACGATGCGTGCGAGGACGGTATCGGCCCCGACGCGCGTAGCTCTAAAGGTAATCGAACCGTTACCGTTGATGCTGGCCCCGACGACGCTGTCGCCGACGCGCTTCTCGATGGGAATGCTTTCGCCGGTCAGCATGGACTCGTCGATAGACGTGGCGCCACTCTCGACGACACCGTCCACCGGCACCTTCTCCCCTGGGCGTACGCGGATGAGGTCACCAGTCTCGACCTCTGCAACCGGCAGTTCGACTTCGTTGTCGCCCTGGATGACAGTGGCCGTCTTCGGAGCGAGACCCATGAGTTTCTTGATGGCCTGCGATGTGCGGCCCTTCGACACCGATTCGAGCGACTTCCCCAGCAGAATCAGCGTGAGAATGACTCCAGCCGTTTCGAAGTACAACTCTTCGACTGCCGAGAAGGAGCCCATCGCGATACGCCAGGTGGAGTACACACTGTAGAGAATGGCCGCCGAGGTCCCCATGGCGATGAGCGAGTCCATGTTGGGAGCGCGGTGCCAGATGGCCTTGAAGCCAACCGTATAGAAGCGGAAGCCGGCGATGATGGCGGGGATGACCAGGGCTATCTCGACAAGGGCATAGCGGAGAGGGAACTGCATGGGACTCAGCCATGGCGGAATGCGCCAGCCCAGCCACGGTATCATGGGACCCATGGCAAGGTACAGGAGAGGCACCGAGACCACGGCAGCCAAAGTGAATCTCTGCCAGAGCGAGCGGGTTTCCCTGCTCTTTCGCTCTGCATCGTCGTCGACGCTTGACGCCGACGCCTCGACATCGAGTGGCGTGTAGCCTGCGGCAGTGATGGCCTGCTTGATGGCAGAAAGGCGGACGATGTCGGGTTCGTAGGAGACTATCGCGCGTTCTGTTGCAAGGTTGACCGATGCTTCGTGGACACCGGACAGCTTGTGGAGGGCGCGCTCGATTGCCGCCGCACATGAGGCGCAGGTCATGCCCTGGACCGGAATGACAACGGTCTTGAAGGCCGGAGCTTCGGCGACGCCGTACCCGGCACTCTCGATGGACGTCTTGAGATCGCTTTCGTCGACGAGCGATTCGTCGTAGTGGACCGTCAGTTTCTCGGTCGCCGGATTGACGGTA
>JAUSAI010000108.1 GCA_030652945.1 Caldisericota bacterium
AGATGCGATTGGAGCTTGGCAGCGAGGTTCGCCTTGTCGTCCGCCCGTCAGGAACGGAACCGTTGGTGCGCATCTTCCTGGAAGGCCGGGATACGGTGTGTCTCACCGAAGCAGCGGGCCGTCTCCGAACCGTACTGCAAACGATCATTGAGCGTGGAGGATGAGAACATGTGTGGAATCATAGGTTACGTGGGGCCCCGCAAGGTTGTACCAGTCATCATCGAAGGATTGCGCAAGCTGGAGTATCGAGGCTACGACTCGGCCGGCATGGCCATCATCGAGGCGGGAAAGCTGGTGGTCGTCAAGAAACGTGGCAAGCTCCGTGAGCTTGAAGAGGCCGTACGGGGCAATGCTTACGAAGCGACGACCGGCATCGGCCATACACGATGGGCGACGCATGGCCGGGTGGAGGATCGGAATGCCCATCCACACATGGACTGCAAGGGCGAGATCGCCGTCATCCACAACGGCATCATCGAGAACTACCAGACCTTGCGTTCCGACCTGATCAAGAAAGGGCACGCGTTCTCCTCCGAGACCGACACGGAAGTCATCGCCCATTTGCTCGAGGAACAGGTCGATGCGGGCAGGGATTTGCTCGACGCCGTCAGGGGAACGGCACACCAGCTTCAGGGTGCCTACGCGTTTCTCGTTGTCGCAAGCAGATTCCCGGGAAGGGTCATCGCGGTGCGCAATCTCTCACCGCTTGTCCTGGGTGTCGGAGACGGGGAGATGATCTTCAGCTCGGATACCCCTGCCCTTCTCGACTACACGCATCGCATCGTGCCCCTGCACGATGGAGACGTCGTCGAAATCAATGACCGCGGCTACTTCTTCTACGCTCTCGAAGACGGCCACGCATTCACCCGTGCCCCCATGATCGTCCAATGGAGTGCAGCGTCTGCAGAGAAGCAGGGCTACAAGCACTTCATGCTTAAGGAGATCTACGAACAGCCTGTCGTCATAAGGGATACTCTCTATGGCCGGTTCGATGTCGCAACGGGCAGGGTCGATCTCAAGGAGTTCGCTGACAGCCCGGTCCCGGAGCGTATCTCGATTGTTGCTGCGGGAACCTCGTACCACGCCTCGCGTGTCGGAAAGTACCTGCTGGAGCAGCTTGCACGCATTCCGACGGAAGTGAGTTTCAGCAGCGAGTACCGGTATCAACAGCCGATCGTGCAACCGGGGACACTTGGGATCGCGGTGACGCAGTCGGGCGAGACTATCGACACGTTGGCAGCCTTGCGCCTCCAGCGGCAGCTGGGCGCTCGCGTCGTCGCCATCACGAACAGACCGGAGAGCAGTGCGGTGCGCGAGTCCGATGTCTCGTTCATCACGCAGGCGGGCATCGAGATCGGCGTGGCGGCGACCAAGTCGTTTATGGCACAGCTGATCGCGTTCTACCTGATGGCCATCTCCTTCGGCCAGCGCAAGGGGACCATCGACCAGGAAGCTTCGCTCCGTCTCGGCGGCGAGCTTGCAGGACTGAGCCAGAAGTGCGAGCAGGTGCTGGAGTACGTGGGTGTCATGGAAGCCATTGCCCGCAAGTTCTATCAGGTCCACGACATGATCTTCGTGGGTCGCGGCGTAAATTACCCGATCGCTCTTGAGGGAGCGCTGAAGATGAAGGAAATCAGCTACATCCATGCCGAGGGATATGCTGCTGGGGAGCTGAAGCACGGCCCAATTGCCCTTCTGGAGCAAAACGTGCCAGTCATAGGCCTGCTTCCACGCGGCCCGCTCTACGAGAAAGTCTACTCGAACCTGCAGGAGTCCAATGCGCGCGAGTCCCCACTCGTAATTCTGGCCGAGAGTACTGATGCCACAGCCCAGGGCCTGGCGTCGGACTTCATCCCCATGCCGATAGTCGGCGAGCTGTTCTCACCGGTTCTCTATACTGTTCCACTACAGCTTCTGGCGTACTACACTGCGGACAGGAAGGGCTTGGACGTCGATCAGCCGCGAAACCTGGCAAAGAGCGTCACCGTAGAGTAGCCACCAAACGGACTGTCCGCAAGCTGTTATTACCAAGATTCCGCCTTGTGGGGCTCAGATTGTTCTGCTATAATCGGTGCGTGCGCCCGTGGCCCAATTGGATAAGGTGATGGCCTCCGGAGCCGTAGATTACAGGTTCGAATCCTGTCGGGCGCACCAGACGTCCTTTTGGTGCAACGAGGTTCCTTCCAAGCTGTAGACAAGTGGGAAGAACGGTGGTTCCAAATCTCTCACCGTCAAAGCGCGTTCCGTCGGGGAATACGAACCTTTGCAGCCGCTTCTGCATCGCTACACTCGACCCTTTCCACATTGACCCCATCCTGTCCAGCAGCGCCAGACCAGCGTTGGTGATGTCTAGGTCGACGGCCTGACTCTCCATCCCGTTGCGTTTCTGGGCTTCGAGCCCTTGGATCTCCCGATCTGTATCCTGGAGAAGCTGTGGAACGATGTCGTCGGGCAGCACCCCCTTGAGGGCCTTCTCGACGATTCGCTTCTTCCGGTCTCGCTGTTCCTCAAGGCGAGTCTCGAGTTGACGAACAGCTTGCTGACTTGACCTGGCGTGTTCTCCCAGATTTACCTCAATGGCCTTGCCTAGACGGCTGATCAGCGAGGGCTTGAGGCCGATCCTGTCCAGGTGGTCTATGAATGCGGATTCCACTGCTTCCTTCCGAAATGCAATACGGCTGCAACGGATGCATCGATAGTACCCGTACCTGCCGCCGTTCCCGCGTGACCAACTTGCTGTCACGGGTTGACCGCAGCGAGGACAAAGCACGGTTCCCCGCAAGGGGAAGTCCGGATGGGCGCTCTCATAGGGGCGCGCGACTGGTCCCCTCGGCTGACCAAGCAAGCGTTGTACGGTGTAGAACAGCTCAGCATCGACGAGAGGCGGGAAGTCCCCTTTTACTCTCATGCCGAACGAATTGATGTAGCCAATGTATAGCTCGTTCTTGAGCATAGGCCGAAAAGTGTGCGCGCTCGGAGCGTCTCCCTGACGGTTGCACAGGCCTTCGTTGACGAGTTGAGCCCTAGCCTCGTAGGGCGGCACACCCGATGCTACCAATGTCCACGCCTTTCGTACTAGGTCAACGGTGGGCTGAGTATCCGGAACCAAGCTCGGTCCGTTCTTCGGGCCATTGACGTAGCCGATCGGTGCGGGCCACACGAATCTCCCTGCCTTGACGGCGGCAACCATGCCACTCCTCGAACGCTCTGCTCGCACTTCGTTGTCCAGCTGTGCAATGGCTGCCATTGTGGTCTCATGGAATCGTCCCGAAGGAGAGTCGTCGTAGGTCTCGGTTGCCCATTGTAGGTGCACGTCATACTTCTTCAGCTGCATGCTGAGATTGCCGTAGTCAGTTGAGTTGCGAGTGAATCGGTCGATCTTGTAGGCGATGACTGCGCTCAGCAGTTGGGCATTCTCCGATACGAACCTCAGCATGGCTTGGAGTTGAGTTCGGTCAGCGGTCTTGGCGCTTTCACCGCGTTCAGTGAAGACCTTGACTACGGTGTAGCCTGCACGAGCCGCGAACTCTCTGCATGCTCGTTCCTGAGTGTCGAGACTGTAGTTCTCGGTCTGGCGGCCCTCTGAAACACGCGTGTAGATGACCGCTCCTAGCTTAGCTTGCATTGCCATGTGGCATCCCCTCCAGCACTGCATCAATGAGCAGACAAGCGAGCACGTTGAGTTCCTGAGCTTCTTGTTCAGCCCGGTCTCCCACAGACTCGCAGCTGTCTGGCTCCGCCAGCATTCTTTCACGAAGGACTGCGTTGTCAATCATGGGCGCGGAGCACCATTGCATGGTCTAGCGGGGCACTACGGAATAGACCGTCGCTGTCGATCGATTTCGGACAAAGTGGCTTGTATTGACGGTGGTCATGGACAATCGCGTGGTTGCAGTAGTTGGGTTGCTGCATTGTGGAGTGCTGGCGCGTCTTCGGGAGGTGTGTTAGTTGGAGCCATCGTGTATGATTGGGGGAAACGACGGCCCTACCCGTAACGGAGCCGATGTCCCTCGGAGCGAGACCAATCAGATGGGAACTGCCAACGGCCTCAACTTCCTCTATCGAGAGTGTACTTTGAGCAAGTCGGCTCTTCATCGATTGCCAGAATACTGCGGCAACCGAGGAAGGCCATGGAAACTATCGTATCACGTTAGATTCCTGAGTAGCGCTTCTTCATGTATGCCAAGATGGAGTTGACTTCTTCGTCGTCGAGTGACTCGCCAAACTCCTTATTGACGAGTGTCCCGATCGAACCAGACGCAAGTTCCCGGTGTCCCCAGATGAACTGGTCTCTCTTGAGCTTCCGCCGCCGCCGGATCCTTGGAACATCACCGCTGTAGGCGTACAGGCTCGGGGCCACGGTTCTGCTCCACTTGTTCCTGACCCAGTCGAGGACATCTCGTTGTGTGGCCAGGGGGCTGATGCAGATGTGTATCGGGTAGAGAGCGGTCGAGAAGATCACGGAGAACTCGTAGTCAAGGTCTGGCCACGCCGCGCCCAGGTCGACCCTTCGTTCGAAGGCCTTGAACGCCTGCGCGCCTGCGTCCTCTACGTGACAGAAGTCCACATCACCATCATCGAGGTTCGGCCACTCACCGAGAATCTCTTGCTCGAGGAGCTCGATCTGGCGCCGGTCCAAGTAGTGCTCCAGTGCGAACTGGTCCAGCTTGGAAATGCCCCCAACTCGCTTCTCGTTGTGCAACAACGTCAACAAGGTACTCGTGAAGTTCTCGTTCTGAAGGAGGTCTCGGAGTCTCTGCGCGGCTTTTCTGTGACTCTGGGTGACGTTGGACGCTTGAGGATGGGCAACGCTTCCATGCGTGGCCGCCACGGCTGACTTGGCAGGGGTGGACGACATACCCCGTGCATCGCCACTCCGCCCTGGCTTCCCTGGCTGCTGCATGTCACTTCTCTTCATGACTCCCCCCTAGAGCTAGTGGCACTGCTCTTGTATCGGTAGTCCTAGTCAGAAGCACTCATTGCGAAGTCGCACTCCTGTCTTGTGCTTCAATTGAGCTTGGCACCCTTGCGCGCGCGTCATCGTCCTTTTCGTCAGGATTCATCCCATCGCACGAATTGCGCCCGTCTCCGTCCATGGATTCGTCGACGCTACGCCACTCGAGTTCGTTGTAGTCACCATAGTTGACGTACGGGACGCCGACGTCGCGGTCCTGCTTGACCATCGAGATCTCTACCCACGTCAAGCCCCCCCTGTTGCTCTGCCTCATCTTCTGTCCCTGACTCGACGACTTCCCTCGCAGCTGTTCCGTCCGCCTGTGTAGGAGTAGCGGGCTCTCCACTGCCTAGGAGACAGCGTCCCTGCAATCCCTCGCTACTGACTGCGTAGACAGTGACCTCACTCAAGCACCCATGGCACCGCAGCTGGAGCTGACGGAGTCCCCGTACCGTTGATACTCCTCGGAGATGCTGTCAAGCTCGTTCAGCATCTCCTCTCGTGTTACCGGATGACCTGCCATCGCAATTCCCCTTTCAGATTGAATCTCTCCACGCGGTTGTGATTCCCATGGTTCTTGGGTCGACACGTTCCCTGCCACCATACTCCTGTCACTCATTCTCGACTCTTCGGCGGTCTTGTTCAATAGGTAGTCGGGTCCATCGGGTAGCACTGGGCCGAACCTCAGGGTGTGTGCGTACATCACGACCCTGAGTGCAGCGGCGATGACTCGGGCGTGCGCGTTCCGCCTACGAACTCGAGCTGCCCAGGAGTAGAAGGTTCGCAAACTAGCGTCTGTTACTCTGACATGGCAACTGCGCGTCGGCATTGTGGTACGAAACAGGCGCGCATCAAACAGAGTTCATCGCTTGTTGCGACGGGTTGGCAAAGCGGGTCGAGTCAGC
>JAUSAI010000110.1 GCA_030652945.1 Caldisericota bacterium
TTTGAGGACCAGCCCCAGGATGAGGCTGATGACCCCGAAGGCGCCCACCCGGGAGTCTTTCATGATGGTGAGGGCCTCTTCCGGGGTGCGGCCCCCGCCCAGACCGTCGGCGGTGTCGGCCAGGCCGTCCAGGTGCAGCCCGCCGGTGACCCACACCGTCAGCGTCAGGAGCAGGGCCGCAGCCGCCGGGGCGGGCAGAATTTTCTGTAAGCCCGCCCAGGCCACCCAGAAAATCAGGCCCAGCAAAGCCCCGACCCAGGGGAACCAGAACATCGAGCGGGCCAGGGCCGCCTCGTCCGCCGGGCCTCGCCAGGGCCAGGGCAGCTTGGTGAGAAAGGTGAGGGCTAAGGGCAAAGTGGAGTTCATGCGTCCTGGTCGGCCACCCCGGCCTCCCCGAAGGTGGCCATTTCCCGGTAGACTCGGACGCCGGCTTCCAGAAGGGTCAAGCCTAGGGCGGCGCCGGTGCCTTCCCCCAGGCGCATCTGGAAATTCAACAGGGGCTTGAGGCCCAGGAAATCCAGCATGATCTGGTGCCCCGGCTCCACCGAGCGGTGGGCGGCGATGAGGTAATCGGTCACCGCGGGGGCCAGGGCCTTGGCCACCAGCGCCCCGGCGGTGGCGATGAAGCCGTCGAGCACCAGGGGCCGCCGGGCCGCGGCGGTTCCCAGGATGAAGCCGGCGATGCCGGCAATCTCCAGGCCGCCCACCGCGGCCAGGGCCCCCACAGGGTCTTCGGAACTGGGGCGGTGCAGGGCCAGGGCCCGGTTGATCACCGCCACCTTGTGGCGAAAAACCGCGTCCTCGATGCCGGTACCCCGTCCGGTGACCGCCGCCACCGGCTTGCCGGTGAAGACTGAGGCCAGGGCCGCGGCGGGGGTGGTGTTGCCGATGCCCATGTCCCCGGCGGCCAGGGCGTCCACCCCGGTGGCGGTGGCCTGTTCCGCCATTTCCACCCCCACCAGGAGGGCCTGAAGGGCCTCCTCCCGGGTGAGAGCCGGTTCCTGGGCCATATTGCGGGAGCCGTAGGCCACTTTCCGGTCGATGAGTTCGGGGACGTGGCCGAAATCGTGGTTGACCCCGATATCCACCACCGCCACCCGGGCCCCGGCATGCCGGGCCAGGGCATTGATCCCGGCTCCGCCCCGGAGAAAGTTGAGGACCATCTGATAGGTGACTTCCTGGGGATAGGCGCTCACCCCTTCGGCCACCACCCCATGATCCGCGGCGAAGACCACCACCCACTTCTTCTCGAGGGTAGGCAGCAACTCGCCGCGGATGCCGACATAGAGAGTCGCCAGTTCCTCCAGGCGGCCCAAACTGCCCCGGGGCTTGGTAAGGGAATCCAGGCGCTCCCGGGCCTGGTCCAGCCAGGCGGGGTTGAGGGGTTCGATCTGAGAAATTATCTGGGACAATTCCGTCATCATAGTTGCAAGACCTCAATTCTTAGGATAGCTATCAGCGGTAACCAGTAAGCCGTGAGCCGTGAGCCGTTCCTCA
>JAUSAI010000117.1 GCA_030652945.1 Caldisericota bacterium
GTCGAGGATGTCATTGATGAGGTTGAGCAGGTCCGTGCCAGCGGAGTGGATGGTGGCGGCAAATTCGATTTGCTTAGCGCTCAGGTTGCCATCCTTGTTCTGTTTCAGCAAACTGGAGAGAATCATCAGGCTATTGAGCGGGGTGCGAAGTTCGTGCGACATGTTGGCCAGAAATTCCGACTTGTAGGTGCTGACCTGCTCCAGTTCCGCCACTTTTTCCTGCAGGATTTGGCTCGCGGTTTCGATATCCTGATTCTTGAGACGAATATTCTCGCGCTGCTGCTCCAGCAACTGTGCCCGCTCTTCGAGTTCCTCGTTGCTCTGCTGCAGTTCCTCCTGCTGCACCCGTAATTCCTCAGCTTGCTGTTCGGTTTGCTCGAGGAGTTCTGCCGTCTGGTGGTGCGCGATGCTGGCATCGATGGCGATGGCGATGCCTTCCTTCGCCAATTCCAGAAACTTCACCTCGGTGTCGGTGAATTCGCGGAAAGTGCCGATCTCGATTACGCCCACCAACCGGTTGCCATGCAGCAATGGAATAGCGACGACGATTTTCGGCACGGATTTGCCCAAGGCGGAGCCGATCGGCATGTAGTCGGCCGGCACGTCGTTCAGGAAGATGATCTTCTGTTCACGCGCCGCCTGGCCGATCACCCCTTCGCCGAGGCGGAAATGCTGGCCGAGGTTCATGTCCTTTCTTGCGGCGTAAGTGGCGGTGAGGTTAAGCTTTACGGCACGTTCATCGAACAGGTAAAGGGCACCCAAGCCAGCGCCAAGGTGGGTCACCAAAAACCCCAGTACCGTATCCGCTATCTCGGCCGTGCTTTGTTCCTCCTGGATCAGGAAATTAAGCTCGTTGCGCCCGCTCTTCAGCCAGTCGCGCGCCGATTCCTTTTCACGCGCGCGCCGCAAGGACTTGGTCATCTGCAGAAAAGCTTCATCGAGCGCGTATTGAACTTCGCTCAGATGAGACGCTGTCTTCATCAGTACGCCTATTTCATCCCTGGGAAGACTGTCGAGATCGATTTTCAGGGGTGCGGAAACGACCACCTCCCGGCTCAGGTCGCCGTCCCCGACAGCTTGCGCAGCGAGCACTTTATCTGTGCTGTCCGCGATCAAGCCATGAATTGCCGTGACGGCAAGCTTCAGCGACTGCCTGACGCTGCGGGTGATCAGAAAAGCCAATGCCGCACCGCCGAAGAGGATCACGACAAGCATAAGGGCAATTGTCCCCATCGCCGCATCTCGCTCCTTCAGTGCCGCCTGTTCGAGCTCGGCGGCTCTGGCGGCGGAGAAGTCG
>JAUSAI010000129.1 GCA_030652945.1 Caldisericota bacterium
CAGGTCGTTGTTTTCCTTGAGTTTTTTCGCAAACTCGCGTTCTTCTTCCAGCGTCAGCATGGGCAGGCGGTTGACTGCGCTGATGTAGGCGTCTAGGTTGCCCAGAGGCGGCACGACCGCCCAGGGGTTGGCCACGGCCAAGGCCGTTGTGGCAGGTGCAGCGGAGGTTCCAGCAATCTGTGTCATACCCGAACTCCTTTCGAGAATTTAGGGGTATTTTAGCACTCCATGGGATGGAGTGCTAATAACGGAAGCTATTTGGACGATAGTGTCATCTCGGGTTAACCCTGTAGGGCGACGTATCATATTTTGATCTCATGAGGTCAAATATGGCTCATCTTTCGTTTGCAGATGAAATTTGCTCCCAAAAGAGCAAATCATGAGATCCCGAATCAATATGGAGTAAAATGTCCTCTTGAGGTCAAAATATGCGAATCGACACCCATACCCAGTCCGAACTTGCCACGATGCTGACCCAAGAGCGCAAGCGCCAGAAGCTCTCGCGCTCGCAAGCTGCGGCTGTGTGCGATGTCAGCCCATCGTTTATCCGGGACGCCGAAACACATCCAGAGCGCTGCTCACTGGGCAAGTTGGCATTGCTCATCAACGGGCTGGGCCTGACCATGCTCATCACGGACAGCAAGCCGCGGCCATGATTCGCCTGCGAGTGTGGGCCAACGCGCGCCCAATGGGATGGTTCGGGCACGAGGCCGGAGACTACTTTTTCGAATACGACCCCCAGTGGCTGGAGCATGATGGCGCTTTCGTGCTTGCCCCACGCTTTGCGCTGCAGAAGGAGCGATTCACTGGCACGGATATCCGGAACTTCTTCGCCAACCTGCTTCCCGAAGGCGCAGCTCTGGACGATATTCTCAACGCCATGCAGATGCGCGAGGCCTCACCGTTCGAGATGGTCGGGCGCCTGGGGACGGAGCTGCCAGGGGTTCTGTCCGTGCTGCCCGAGAATGCTGCCCCTCAGCTCAAGCAGGAGTACACCACTCTGACCTACGAGCAACTGAGCAAGCGCCTCGCCGAACGCAGTACCAAGCCGCTGCTTACCGCCAACGAGCAAACCACCATGTCGCTGGCCGGCGCCCAGGACAAGATCGGGCTGCGCTATGACAGCAAGACCGGCAAGATCAGCGACAGTGTGGGACAGTCACCCACCACGCACATCTTCAAGCCCGACACCCGGCTCAAGGCTTTCCAACCCAGCGTGGTGAATGAATTCGCTTGCATGCAGCTGGCGCGTGCCCTGAGGCTGCCGGTTCCCGATGTCCAGTTGCTGCGGGTGCCCGAGGCCATTTACGCTGTTCAGCGCTATGACCGGGTGATGGTCAATGGCAATATTCTGAGTCTGCATCAGATCGACGGGTGTCAGCTTTTAGGG
>JAUSAI010000141.1 GCA_030652945.1 Caldisericota bacterium
GTCGAGCATTTTCAAATCCAGTATGCCGTGGCCGATTCCGGCGGGAACGTCCGCTACTACAGCGCCAATGACGTTACCGACTGGCACGCAGTCAAGATGGTTCGCATCTGGCTATTGATTCGCGAGAGCACGCCTGAGGCTGGCTTTGTGAGTGAAACATATGTCCTCGGTGATGTCACTTACACGCCGGGTGACAACTTCCGCCGTACCGTCTATTCGAGCGTCATTGCAATTCGCAATAGCTGACACCAGAAATCATGAAAAGATTTCTATCCAAAAGAAGCTCCGCCCATGCGCAGCGCGGCATCTCGCTATTGGTCGTCACGGTCATGATATTGGCGATCATCCTGATCACCTTGACTGCGTTTCACGTCTCGAAAACCCAGTACAAGCTGGTTGGCAACATACAGGCTTCGGAATTGGCGTTTGCCCGCGCAGAGTCGGCCAGCGCTGCCGCGCGAGGCTGGCTCAGCATCAAAGCCAATGCCAGATCAATCGCATTCGACGTCTACGACCCGACATCGGCGCACCTGTACCCCAAGGGCGAACTGGCCGCGCTCGACCTGGCACCGGCGACCATGACCTGGAGCAACTCCAATTCACTCGACAGCGCAGAGGGGCGTTACCTGATCGAGTTGCTCGGCAGAGGTATCAGAGGGCCTGGCGACTCGCTTGCCCTCGGCCAGAACGCCGCCAGCTGCAAATTGGTCGATCTTTTTCGCGTAGTCGCCAAGGCAGACGCCGGCCAGGACGCGTCAAGAATCATTGAAACCGTTGAAGCGACAGACGGTTGCTGACGTCCAACCCCAGATACAAAAGCAACAACCAGGCACCTATGACGCACCCGAACCGCTTTTCCAAAACCATTGCTCTGGCTGTCCTGCCGCTGGCTTTAGGCATGTACTGGCTGCTGGCACATGCCTCCATTGCCGATATGGACGACCAACCGCCAGGCTATGTGTCTGCGGTGGAAATGAGCAACTATGACGTTTCGAGTGGT
>JAUSAI010000143.1 GCA_030652945.1 Caldisericota bacterium
TACGCGTACTGAGAGTCGATTGACGGTGTAGACGCATCATCCTCATTCCAGCAGGGACTCCTCTCGGCGTTGTTCTTCTTCAATGCGATACGCCAGAATAGTGGCAATGACGCAGGCAAGGAACAGGCAGGTAAGTGACGCCAGGAGCACTACCAGTGCAGAAGCGGCAACAGTCACGGAGGTCGAGACGGGCGTGACCCAGGGAATGGACTCCGCGAGTCTGGATGTGGCGAAGCGTACGACGCGAGGCAGCGCCGCTATAAAGAGAAGCGAGGCAATGGCCCACACCGCGAAGAGGTGGGCAGGAGTGGACAGCAGGACCTGCGTATTGCTCGCGCCGACCAGGCTCAGGACGGCAGTCTCTTTGCGCTTGCCGTTGATGACACTGAACGCCATGAGACAGAACCCTGCCACGAATAGCAGACCAGCGAGGGTCATGACATAGGCCAGAAGGCTATGCACAAACTCGTTTGCCCTGACCATTCCCTGGACCGAACTCTGGTCGTACTCGACCGATTGGACGCCTGCCAACGCCCGCAACTCTGCGGCGAGGCTTCCGGTTTCGGCAACCGAGGCTGGGTAGACGCGAAGAAGCGGCGGGATGGGATTGCGCGTCAGGTCCTTGAAGACCGAGGCAAACTGGGGATACTGCTCTGCCAGCTTCTTGAGGCCGTCTGCTGGGCTGATGTATTCGGCACGCAGTACCGCCACGTTGCGCTGGGTCTGGTCGAGCAACAACTGAATTGCGGCTTGGTCCAGAGATGGTTTGAGATAGACGCTGATGGAATGGTTGCTCTCCATCTCGCCGATAGTGTGCCGGACGTCCACGGACATGGCATAGATGCCGCCCGCGGCGACCATTAGCACGGCTATGAGCAGTGACACGATGATAGTTCGGACGGGGTGTCGCCGTATTTCGTTGATAGTCTGATGAACGATGAACATGTCAGAAGTTGCCCTCCTCCACTTTTCGCCCACCTCGCAGACGTACGTAGGGCAGTCTGGTCGATTGGACCAGATACAGGTCATGGGTGGCCATCAGGACCGTCGCTCCGCGCAGATTCGCATCCCGGAGTACCTCGATGACCTTCTCCCCGTTGCTCAGATCCAGGTTGCCGGTAGGCTCGTCGGCAAGGATTACCTTTGGTTTGGTGATGAGCGCGCGAGCGAGGGCAACGCGCTGCTTCTCTCCGCCCGACAGGGACTGGCACAACCGCCGTTGGTATCCAGACATGCCGACTCGTTCAAGGTAGGTGTCGACCTCCTCTTGCATGACACGCTTGCTCACACCCCGGACCGCGAGGGGCAGGGCAACGTTATCGAAGACGGTCCGGTCAAAGAGGAGCATGTAGTCCTGGAACACCATGCCGATGGACCGCCGGAGAGACGTCAGCGAGGACCCATGGACAGCGCTCGTGTCGACGCCGTCAACAAGAATAGTGCCACCCGATGGACGCTCGGTGCGAAACACGAGCCGCAACACGGTACTCTTGCCGGCACCTGACTCGCCCGTCAAGAAGACAAATTGACCCGGGTCCACCTTGAACGTGACATCGCGCAATCCGTAGTAGCCGTCGTCGAAACGGCGAGAGACACTTAGAAACTGTAGCATCAGCGTGTACCAAGCTCCTTGAAACCAAGTCCCAGCGCCTCTGTCACTTCCACGATAGCTACAAAGGCCGCAGGGTCGACTTCATGTACGATCCGTTTCAAGTGCGTAATCTGGCTTTGGGGCAGGACACAGAAGACGACTTCCATGCGTCGTCCAGTATAGCCTCCTTCTGCAAGGAACTTCGTCACTCCGCGGTCGAGATTCTCCATAATGCGTTCTGAAACGAGTTGTGGATTATTCGAGACGACGAAGGCCGCCTTCGAGAAGCTGAGGCCCTCTTGAACCAGATCGATGGTCTTGGCCGAGATGTAGAGCGAAACGATCGAGTAGAGTGGAATGACAATGCTATGAAAAGCGATGCCCGACAGTGCAATGATGATCGTGTCGACAATCAACAGCGTCGAGCCAAAACTCAGCCCCGCCTTTTCGGAAAGAAGCTGGGCGAAGAGGTCGGTGCCACCTGTAGAGCCAAAGAAGCGGAAGATGATGCCGATGCCAATACCCATGACGACGCCGCCGTAGATGGAGGAAAGCAGCAAGTCCACTTCAAACCCATGGACATACGGGGTGAGCGCGTCGATGAGAACGGAAGAAAGGACGGTTGCAAGGACCGTACGCCAGAGGAATCCCTTCCCCAATCGCTTCAGACTGACCAGAAACAGCGGAGCATTGAGAACAATGATGGTAGCACCGATCGGCACGACAGGGAGGTAACTTTTCAGGATGATTGCAAACCCGGAGATACCCCCGGGGGCAAGATTCTGTGGGATGATAAAGAGCGTGAATGACAGTGCATAGATGAAGCACCCAACCGCGATCCCGCATATGTCTCGAACTGCCCTAGCGACCTGTTTCCTGTTCATGTCGCACACTGGCAAGGATGAAGTCCTGCAGATCGCCGTCCAGGACAGCATCTACGTTGCCCTTCTCAAGTCCGGTCCGGTGATCCTTGGCCAGCTTGTAGGGCTGCAGGACGTACGAGCGAATTTCGTTGCCCCATTCGGCCGACTTGTGTGCGCCGCGCACCTGGCTGATTTGCGCGTCGCGCTGCCGGTCCTGATAGGCAATGAGTCTGGACTTCAGGACTGCCATGGCCATCCGCTTGTTCTGAAGCTGTGAACGTTCGTTCTGACAGCTCGCTGCCAAGCCGGTAGGGATGTGCGTGATCCGAACGGCGGTAGAGACCTTCTGAACATTCTGTCCACCGTGGCCGGAAGCGTGGAAGACGTCGATGCGCAGGTCCGATTCCGGAATCTCACTGCCCGTGTCGGTCTCTGGAATCTCTGGAATGACATCCACCGCGGCAAAAGACGTATGCCTGCGCTTGTTGGCGTCAAACGGGCTGATGCGAACCAACCGGTGCACGCCTCTCTCATGGCGAAGGAAACCATAGGCAAGTGCGCCGGAGACGATCAGCGTACACCCTTTGACTCCAGCCTCTTCCCCCGGCATGTAGTCCGTCAGCTGGACGTCAAAACCCTGGCGTTCAGCATACCGCGTATACATACGCATGAGCATGTCAGTCCAATCCTGCGCATCGGTCCCGCCGGCGCCGCTCGAGAGTGACAGAATGGCGTTGAAGCTATCGTAGGGGCCGGCGAAGTAGGCGGCCGTCTCAAGCCGTTGAAGCTCTTGTTCAAGTTTCGATACCGTGAGCTCGGCCTCGACTGCAAGTTCGTCATCGGACGTTTCCCGAACCAGGTCCACGGCCGCCTGCGCATTCTCAAGACTGACACGAATACGGTCGTGATCAGCCATATCGGTCTCAAGGCGCGAAATCGAGCCCATGATGGCCGCCGCACCGGATTGATCATTCCAGAATCCGGGTTCGATGGTCCTGTCGCGCCGTTCCTTGAGTCTGGACTGCTGATGTGCCAGTCAGCCGGGCTGGTACAAGGCTGCAACGCGGCCCAAACAGTCCGAGAGACGTTTCGCCGTCGATTCAAGTTCTATCATGTGGTTTCTCCGAAGGAGCAGGTTGCAGTTCGAACGTGAACAGGGTGCGCGTGATGTCCCGCTTGATCTGGTCCATGAGTTCGTTGAACGTGTCAGTCGCTTCCTTCACATAGAGGATGAGAAGGCCCTTTTCGCCACCACCGACACCATATGCGCGAGCGCTCATGCCCTCTTTAAGCGTCTCCATCTGCAGCAGTTGACCCTTCCACGCGAAGTCGATGTTGCGCAGAAAGATGAGGTGCTCCACCTGATGCATGAGGTTCTCGCCGTACTGGCGGTACTTCGCTTCATACGCTTCCTCCGCGCGTTGGCCGACTTCCTGTGCCAGCACGTGCACTGCATCGCGAGTTTCCAGGAGTGCCAGCAATTGTGCCTCAGTCAGAGCAATGGGCCGACCGAATGACTCGAGGACAAGGTCATTGTAGACGCGGCCGATGCCATCCGAGTTCTCCGCGTACACTTGAGCCACTTGCTGTGCGATGCTCAAGGCCCCTTCTTTGATGAACTCATGCACCTCGTCTACAAGAGGGATCCCCGCCAGCACCTTGTCCCGTTCGGCATAGATGACCTCACGCTGTTTGTTCAGAACGTTGTCATAGTCGAGAAGGGTCTTGCGGGCGTCGAAGTTGTAGGCTTCAACCTTCTTCTGGGACATTTCGATGGTCTTGCTGAGAAGGGGATGGTTGACTGGCGTCAGCTCATCTACGCGCATCATCTCAAAGACGCGCTGGATGCGGTCTCCACCGAAGATTCGCAGAATGTCGTCTTCCGCAGAAAGGAAGAACTTGGATTCGCCTGGGTCACCCTGCCGACCAGAGCGTCCCCGCAGCTGGTTGTCAATGCGCCGCGACTCATGGCGTTCGGTGCCGAGGATGAACAATCCGCCGAGAGCCACGACCTCATTGTGCTCATTTGCGCAGGTGCTCCTGTATTCCGCGAGACGCCGCTCGTATTCCTCGGGCTGCTTTGCCAAGTCGAGTTTCACCCTGGCAAGTGCCTCCGGATTGCCACCCAGTAGAATGTCCACGCCGCGTCCGGCCATGTTCGTTGCGATCGTCACGGAACCCTTTCGTCCCGCCTGGGCAATGATCTCGGCTTCCCTCTCGTGGTACTTGGCGTTGAGTACCTGGTGTTTGACGCCGAGCTTCTTGAGTTCGCGGCTGAGGAGTTCGGACTTCTCGACTGACCGCGTGCCGACGAGCACCGGTTGTCCCTTGTCATTGCGCGCCTTGACCTCTGCCAGCAGAGCCTGCTGTTTCCCCCTCTCGGAACGATACACTTCATCATCGTAGTCTCGTCGCACGACAGGCTCGTTGGTTGGGATCTCGACGACATCGAGCCCGTAGATTTCCTTGAATTCGTCCGCTTCCGTCGAAGCAGTCCCGGTCATGCCACCGAGCTTCCGGTACATCTTGAAGAAGTTCTGGATCGTTATGGATGCAAGGGTCTGATTCTCCTCCCGCACCTTGAGCCCTTCCTTT
This sequence comes from Caldisericota bacterium, assembly GCA_030652945.1. Classification (GTDB taxonomy): domain Bacteria; phylum Caldisericota; class Caldisericia; order Cryosericales; family Cryosericaceae; genus Cryosericum. Next base: position 5,050 of record JAUSAI010000143.1, read on the forward strand.
GCCTCGATTGCCTGGTGCAGCCCGTCCGAGTACCTCCTGCCGTACATCAGGCGTCCGGTGAATTCGTCGACGATAACGACTTCCCCTTCTTTGACGATGTACTCGGCATCGTTGTGAAAGAACTCCCGAGCGCGCAATGCCTGATTGATGTGCCGCATGTAGTCCAGGTTCTCAGGTGCAGCCAGGTTGTTGACGTGGAACGCCTTCTCGACCCGGCGTACGCCGGCCTCGGTCAGACTGACGTTCTTGAACTTCTCTTCAAACGTGTAGTCGATGTCGGCGGGCGGCTCTTCGCCCGGGTCCGTTGATTCGGGCTTGGCAACGGGCAGCCCCCGCAGCCGTGCAGCGATACGCGCAGCCTCGTAGTAGTACGTTGTTCCCTGTTCGGACGGCCCGGCGATGATGAGAGCAGTTCGTGCTTCATCGATGAAGATGTTGTCGACTTCGTCAACGATGGCATAGTCTAGTTGGCCTTTCTGCACAATCGCGTCCGGCCCGATTGCCATGTGATCGCGCAGGTAGTCGAAGCCGAATTCGTTGTTGGTCCCGTAGGTGATGTCGGCACCATAGGCTGCACGCCGCTGTTCAGGCGAGCTGTCGTTCTGCAGGAGCCCGACCGACATGCCAAGAAACTCGTACACCGGACCCATCCAGACCCTGTCGCGTTTCGCGAGGTAGTCGTTGACGGTAACAAGGTGACCCCTATGCCCCACCACGGCATTGAGAAACAGTGGAGCGGTTGCGACAAGCGTCTTGCCTTCACCTGTCTTCATCTCCGCAATGTTCCCGTTGTAGAGAACAATGCCGCCCAGAAGCTGGACAGGAAATGGCCGAAGTCCGATGACACGTTGAGAGGTCTCTCGCACAAGCGCGAACGCCTCAGGGAGCAGAGACATGTCCGCCTCGCCCTGCGCCGAACGTCGCCGAAGTTCGGCCGACGTGGAGCGGAGCCCCTCGTCGGCCAGGTGATGATAGTCCTCAGCCAGTGCTTCGATGCGGGGAACATATGTCTGGCATGTGGCAAGCTTGCGGCGCCACGAAGAGAAGTTGAACAGTCCCATCAGGTTCCTCCGATTGTGCCTGCTTGTAAAAAGCCACCACAAACTCCTGGAGAGGAGCTTTCGTGCGGGAGTCCTGCTGGCATCGTCAGCAGGAGGGTGTCAATGTCGGCAGGAGACGTTGACGAGCACGTACGTTTCCGCCCTGCCGAACGTGCCGGCAAAGCATGCTCGCTCTGGAATCGGCGTCAGTCAACCTCAATGAGTCCGTAGCCCCCGTCATTTCGTCTGTAGAGTACGCAAATCTTGTTCGAGGAGAAGCTTCGGTAGACGTAGAACTGGTGCCCTAGCATCTCCAGCTGCAGGATAGCCTCTTCTTCGGACATGGGCACAACACTGAACTCTTTTCGTTTGACAACGGTCTCCGGTACATCGTCAAGTTGTTCTACAGGGATCTGGCTTTCGAAGAGGCCCTTCAGCTCCGCAAGTGCTTTGAAGTCCTTGCGGAAGACCCGGGCATGAAACCTCCGTATTTGTGCATCGAGCTTGTCACTCGCACCATCGATGGAGCTTTCCATGTCCGAGCCCTGTCCGGAAGCCTTGATGACACGCCCTGACACTTCAAGGGTAAGCTCACAGATATACTTCCCGCGCAGGAGATTCAGATTGGCGCCAAGAGTGGGCTCCTTTCGGAAGAACTTGTCGAAGCGCGACGTCTTATCGGTCAGGTAGGCAAGAACTCGTGGGGAGAACTCGAGACTCTTCGACTTGTAGTCGATCTTCATGCGTGCCTCCCTATTGCACAGATTCGGACCTCTGCCTTCATGATCCTGCCTGTATTGTAGCGCGACTGCGAGCAAGGGTCAAGAACGAACATCGATGAGGAGAGGCGTTGAAGACTGCGTTGGCTGCTGCCGAAAGCGTTGCTCCGGTCGTCAGGACGTCGTCGACGAGGACGACATTGCGGTGCGCGAGACGCTCCCGGCCATCGGTAGACAATGTGAAAGCTCCCAGAAGATTCGTGCGACGCTGGGCATCGGTGACTTCCGTCTGAAGTCGCGTCCTCCGTACCTTGGTGAGCAGACCTTCCGGACTCTCGCCGCGGTGCATCTCCGCGAGGAATCTGCTCGCCACATGGGGGAAGTGATGCCGGACGGACGTCGCGTTGTCGCGAAAGCGCGGAATTGGGAGGAAGACAGTCCCGGTCTCGAATGTGAATTCCTGTGACCGTTGGGCAAGAACACCTGCCAGCACGTCGGCGAGACGGTATTCGCCTCGTACCTTCATTTGAAGAACGGCTTGCCGCAAGCGCCCCTCATACCAGAATGCCGCATGTCCGTCCGCAGATGCGATGCCGCCATCAGCAAGATTGATGCTTCCATTGAAGCTCCGGAAGTCTCCCCGGCATCCACCACAGATCGGAGTGTCACTGTCTTCGCCGCACAGAAAACACGCGCGGTCCAGCAGGGCATCGCCAATGAGTCGCAGGAAGCTCATCCAGCCTCAGGCGAACGCTTGTCGCAGCATCGCGATCCGTCCCGCGCGCCTTTCCCCGGCTGCAGCGCGTACCGCGGCGGGATCCACGGTCGACGGCGCGTGCTTCACGACAAGGGTGGCAAGGTCGTGAGGATCGCTTCCGGGCTGAACGGCGACGCAGCCAAAGTTCTGCGCCAGACTATCCATTTTCGGATCGTAGGAGAGCGCCACCGTCGGCGTCCCCGCGGCAAGTGCTGTCACCGCCATGTGATACCTTCCTGCGACACAACAGACTGCGCGGCGGCACAGCTGGACCAGCTCCTCCGGTCCTGGAGCCGCTTCAATCTGACTGGGCTGCTGAAGCAGGTGATGAACCTGCTTCGTATACTCGAGGTCGGCGGCAGGAAAGAGAACGACCAGCGCCAGTGGGCGTTCCATAGCTCTGGAAGCCTCGTCCAGCGCTCCTGCCATTGCCGTGGCACTCCAGCCAAACCGCTCATTGAGCGCTACGACAATCGGCGAATCGACTGCGCTATCCAACGATACAGCGCTCTGAGCTACTCGGCACAAGTAGGCGAGGGCAACATCGCTGGAGACATGAATTCGCGCGCGATCCACGCCGCATGCAGTGAGCAGTGTCCGCGACGCATCATCGCGGACGTCGACCAGAACCATGTGCCGGAATGCCATGCTCGTCAGCATACGCAGGGGGCGATGTCGCAGCGGTCCAACACCCTGTGCATAGGCGATTGTCTTCTTGTGCGCAAGTCTGCCCAGAAGCGGCATCCCCAGGTAGTACAGCGCACTGCGACAACTCGTGGCATCCTGGATCAGCCCACCGCCGCCAAGCATGATGCCGTCGCTGGAAAGGAGCGCTCGGCAGACAGCCGCGGGACTCGAGCGTTCGACGTAGTCAACGCATGAACTCAGGCGCTGAGCATACTGGCCCGGATCGTGAACGAGAAAGGACGCCTTACACCCCTCGATATCTCTCAGCTCGTCTTCAAGACCCCGCAGAATGAGCTCGTCGCCGAAATTCCCGTACCCGTAGTAGCCGACCACACAAAGCTTCATCCGTCCGCGCTCCTGTTGCTGCGACGCTGGCCAAGAACACGAACAATGAAGTACATGATGTTGCCGATGCGCCTGAACCGGCTTGGTTGAACGACGAGTCGATAGAGCCATTCCGTGCCGGTCTTCTGAACCACCTTTGGCGCACGTCTGACACTGCCACTCCACACATCGAATGTTCCGCCAACCCCCATCGACAGAGGTACACCAAGGTCGCGGTGAGCCCAGATCCACTTCTCCTGGATTCCACCGCCCATGCCCACGAGAAGGATGCTCGCGTGCCCGTTCCGAATGTCATCGACGATGCGCTGCTCCCCGGCTTCATCAAAGTACCCACTATGGTAGCCTGCCAGCTTGAGACCGGGGTATTTCGAGCGTACGCTGGCAACGGCACGTTCCAGAATGTCCGGCTGGGCGCCAAGCAGGTAGACCTGATACCCTCTCTGTTCCGCCAGTTCCAGCAAGGCACCCGCGAATTCGATGCCAGGGATACGCTTCTGGATGCGCGATCCAAGCATGCGTGCTCCCCAGACGACGCCCACGCCGTCGGCCACGACGAGATCCGCGCGCCGTACGATGTCGAGAAACTGAGCATCCTTGAATGCTCGTGCGGCCATCTCGCCATTCAGGGTAACGACGAGGTGCGCGCCGCCATCTCGGATATAGTTGTCTGCTACGGCCACGACTTCCCCAAGGCTCTTGTTGCTGATCGTGATGCCAAAGAAGTCGACCGTCTCGACTCGCTGACGTGGGCTTCTCATGACGATACCAACGAATCGCGGAAGGGACAGAATGCGAGGAAGCCGCTTCGGGTCAAGAACGAACCGGTAGAACCATTCGAGCCCCATCCGCTGGACGGCAGCTGGTGCCCGCCTGTACTCGCCGGAAAGGACGTTGTAGCTGCCGCCAACGCCCATGGCAAATGGCACGTTCATGGCAGCGAGATTCCCTTTGATGAAGTTCTCCTGCTTTGGACTGCCCATGCCGACGAAGATGAGGTCTGCATGCGAAGCGGCAATGGTCTCGGCAAGTCCGGGCTCTTCGTGGGCGGAGAAGTACCCGTGATAGGAGCCTGCAATGGTGGCCTTCGGAAACTGTTCTCGTACGGTGGTAACTACCTTCTCCAGCACATGAGGCCGACCACCAAGCAGGTAAAGACGCCATCCGTGCTCATTGGCCGCCTCCAGCAGACGCAGGAAGAGGTCGACCCCTGTCACGCGTTCCCTGATGCGCTGTCGATAGAAGACTCGCATTGCCCAGATGACGCCGATGCCGTCACAGAAGTTGAAATCGCTTTGGACGAGAGCTTGCTCGAGCTCGCTGTCCCCTTTTGCCTTGATGATCTTCTCGGGATTGATGGCCACCCCGAAGTGTGGAGTGCGCGAGGAGACGAAACCCGTAATCCGCTCGACGGCCTCGTCGAGCGTCACGTTGTCCACTGGAATGCCGGCGATCCAGAGACGATGCTGATCTGTTTCGGCCATTCCGGAGGCGGCTGTTCTACAGCCGGACGTACCAGCTGGCGTTCACCATGTCGACCTGTTGTTCATAGACTCCTCTGAAGTCGAACAGGATCACCGGATCGTTCCTTCCGCGCTCCAAAAGTACATGCTTGAGACCCGCGTAGTCGATGCCACCCTGCAGAATCGGCAGGATGACGCCATCGGCCCATAGCACTCCGCTTTCCAGGTTCTCCACTGCACAGACATCACCCGGCAATGCTGCGACCGTGTCGAAGACTCGTACCTCGGCACCGCGTACAGTCAGTTCACCTGCAAGGTCAAGCGCAGGGCTGCCCGTGATGTCGTCAGAGAAATCCTTCATGCCCGCGCCGACGACAAGGAGACGTCGGTGCTCAAGCCCTTCCAGTCGCTCGCTGATGCGCTGTGCGATGTAGGCCGGCTGTCCGGCGTTTGCCTGCCGGGCCGAGACAAAGGTCGGAAGAAGATCCTGGTACTCGCCAGCGTCTGGCAGTGAGCCAAACAGGTACGGGGAAGCATAGGGAATGCAGTGACCGCCGACGCCGATGCCTGGGTTGAGGATCTTGACACGCGTGTGGGTGTTGCAGGCACGAACCAGTTCACGGGTAGGAATGCCGAAACGATGCGCAAACCGAGCCAGTTGGTTCGCGACCGCAACGTTGACGTCCCGCTGAGCGTTCTCGAACATCTTGGCAGCCTCCACCAGTTCCATGGAGGATGCTTCGAATACCGGTTCCCTGTTGACGGCGCCAAGTACTTCAACGGCTCGATTCCGGCTGTGCTCCGTGATCCCCCCCACCACCAGAGGCATCTTGCGGAACTCATCGTATGCGCTGCCTTCTGCTATCCGCTCAGAGGAATAGGCCAAATCAAACCCGTCGCCTGCAGCAAGCCCGCTCTCGCGCTCCAGTGTTTCTCGTACCAGCCCACGTGTCGTTCCGACCGGGACGGTTGACCTGCAAATGACGAGGTCGCCCTCTCGCAGCAGGCGCCCAAGCTGAGTACACGCGTTCCTCAGCATCGCCAGATCCAGTTCCCATCCGCGACTGATGGGAATGCCCACGGTGACGATGAAGGTGTGGACATCCTTAGGAACAAGCTCAAAGGCGTCCGACACGGAAAGCGTTCCATCGCCCAGGCAGCGCTTGAGAACCGCATTGACAGGGACGCCATCGAAATCCTCACGCATGCCCAGCGAACACGACCGTATTGCTGCGATGCGGCCCGGATCGATGTCTACGCCCGAAACGGTGAATCCCTCGAGCGCATACGTCAATGCCAGCGGCAGTCCGACGTATCCAAGCCCGATGATCGCAATCTGCTTCTCCAAGTGATCCTCCCAGAAATTGGACTCAGCTACATGACAGACGTGACGACTTGCCTGAACTCTGCAAGCCGCAGTGACCAGTCGAAGCGTCGGGCATCCTCTGTGCGAAATCGCCGGAGGGCGGCGGTGTCCGCATCGAGCATTGCCTGGACGGCTTCAACGTACTCCCGGGGCGAGCCAGCGAGCATGACCTGGCGCTCGTCAAATGCTCCCAGTGCATCGATGGGCCCCGCAACGACAGGTAAGCCAGCCGCCGTGTACTCATAGAACTTCAGCGGGTCAATGGCAGATGTGAGGGGACAATCCCTGAAGGGGATGAGAGCAAGGTCATATCCTGGTGCCACTTGGGCGAGATGGTTCTGGGCTACTGTCCCAAGAAGCCGGACATTGCGGAAGGGCGCCAGCCGTTCGCGCACCGCCGGCATTGCCGATCCGTAGCAGTCTACGACAAAGGATGGAAAGGCGACAGCGACAGCGGCAACTGCATCAACGTCAAACCACTCGCGCATTGCCCCCGCGTACAGGAAGCGGTGTGACCTTTCAAGGAGCGCGGCTCCCTCATGGAGGGTCCGTGCCGGCGCCGCAAACAGGTCATAGTCGACGCCGTTCGCAATCACAGTGAGCTTGGATGCGTGTTCGGCAAGTTTACGGGCGATGGCTTGGTTCGTGGCGATCACTGCCGAGGCCATCCTCGCGGTACGCGCCTCCAGGCGATCGACCGTCTCCTTGCGGAGAAGCCCCGGGTACGCCGCATGGTCGTCGACACAATCGTAGATCACTGGCGCAGGCACGCCCGTGAGTGCGTCGGGGATGAACGGCAGATAGGAGAGGACCACGGTGACTCCCTCCATCCAGTTCCCCTCGAGACCGTCAAGGAAGCCCCGGTACCTGCGAGCGTTGTAGTCAGCGATGCGCTCATACCTCTTGAACAGTGGCAACCACGGGGATGGCGAAATCGTCCACGTATGCTCCGCTACCAGCCGCGGCGGCTCCCTCCAGGCCAGCAGTTTGTGCGAGTGGCCGGGCCTCAGTGCTGCAAGCCAGGTAACCGGAGCCTCGACATACAGAACGTCCATTCCCATTGACGCCAGACAACCGGCGAAGCGCTGTTTACGACTGGGAAAGGACCGAAAGTCGTTGGTACTCAACACAAGAGCCTTCATGCCGACTCTCTGGTGGATACTCCCAACGCTATCAGTGTCCACATCAGCAGGGCTATGGCCCAGGAATTGAGAAGGTTGTCCGTGAACAGGTTGATGAGCAGAGCGAGCAATCCGATGGTCGTGAACA
>JAUSAI010000100.1 GCA_030652945.1 Caldisericota bacterium
AAGCACCAGCATGCGCGCCAGGCGCTGGAGCATTTCCGGCAATCCAGCAAGGAGCAGCGCGACCAGGACCAGCGCAAGCATGAGCAGCAGGTGCAGTACCTGCAGGCCGAGGTGCGCACCGTGAACGAGACCTTGGCCACCAAGCAGCAGGAGGCCGTCCACGCCCTGCAGGACAACGCGCGCCTGCTGGGTGACTTGTCGCGCGCCCAAGGCGATCTGCATCAAGCCCAGGAAGAGATGCGGGGCCTGCGGCCGCTCAAGGATGAGCTGGGGTTTGCACAAAGGCGCACCGAGGAGTTGGGGCGGCGCCTGGTAGAGCAGGATGCGGCCATCCAGCAGCTCAGCACCACGAACGAGCAGTTGCAGGCCAAGGTCGATGGACTGCTCACTGCGAAGCAGCAGCTGGAGCTGGCACTGGCGACGGCCAGGTCATCCGTCACGGCGCAAGAGCAGGTCGTGGCCAGCATGCTGGAGCGATTCAGTGCGACGGCACCTGGTCCTGGGTTGGCGGCGAAAAACCCGGATGAAGTGGCCCATCGATCAGTCAAGCGAGAGTCAAAAAAGTCAACGGGGACAGGGACTTAAGCTTGTTTCTGCGGTTTTTTACATGAATCCCTGCCGACCCTCTTCCTGACTCCGATGCTTTGGGCTTCACCTTGCGGGAGGCGCGGTGTCGGCTCACCGCATGTGCTGCGCAGTATGCCAAAGCATGGAAGTTTCTTCAAGTGGTTCATTGTGGCCATCAGGATCGCGAACCAGTGCCGGCATGTCCTCTGGCTTTTCACCAATAAAGTCGCAAACCGCGGCCCAGCTTTCAAGCGGACTGGCGGGCGATCCAAGGATCTTGATAGCGAAACAAAGTCGTAAACCGAGACCCGGATCTCCGACCCTGCCTGAGGCCTCCAGGTCGTGGCCACAAGGCTCACCAATTCCGAAAGCACCAGTGCGGACGCGGCGGCCAGCGGTTTTCTGCCCCTGGGGAGGCGGCGGCTGACGGCCGGCCAGTTTTCGACTTTATTGGACGGTTTTCGACTTTATTTGCATCGTCGTACAAACGCGGCCCACCCACCCCGCCGGCCGCTCTCCTTATGCGTGATTATTGGAATAATCGCGCATATAGCATCTGGCGGGATGCTATGTTATAACCGTTACCGCGTTATGCGTTAGAATATGAACGTGTTAAAAGGAAGCCCATGCGTTCATGTGGCCGACCCTCATACCAGGGGCAACTTGGAGCCGATTGGCCAGCGCGGCCGTGTCGCAGGGGCCCGGTGGTGGGATGTGCCTGGAGGGCAAACGCACCAGAGCACTCGTTTGTGTAATTCACTTTGCGCGTGTATAACTTCATGAATCCTCAAACCTTCGTGCATGAAGACTGTTCCACTCAATGAGGCCAAAGGGCTTGTTCTGAATTGGCTTGTGGCGAGATCCCTGGGCTTGGAAGTTGTCATTGAGACAGCCCACGCGCGTAGGGAGTACATGCTCCAGGTCGTCTCGAACATGGCAGACAAGCCGGCGAAGGAGACCATTCGGATGGCTCTCAAAAGCCAGACGCCGCAGCTGAAAGTACGGTCGGGGACGCACGGCACTCAGCCATTGCCCGACTACTGCGTCGACCGGTCGATCAGCGCAGCTCTCGCTGAAGAGCATCGAATCGCCACCATCCCGAAAAGTGACGGCACCTGGAGGGCATACACGTCTGCAATCAACCGCGTTTTCGCTGGCGAGACGCCCGCGATGGCCAGCATGAGATGCAAGGCAGGTGCCGTGCTTGGGATGCAGCCTGAAGTCCCGGATGAACTTGTGGAATGGGAGATTTCTGATCAAGAGATTGACGACCTCCTCGATGGGTGCCTTCATCAAAACGTAGCTCACGACCGACCGACATGCAGCTGACCCGCTCAATTTCCCGGGCTCGCGTCGCCGCGGTGTGGGCCCTGGCCATGGTCTGGCACCTCTGGCGGATCGCCACAGTGCGTCCAGCGTTTGCCTACATGGCCGACGATCAGAGAACGGTGGCCTCCTTCGCATCTGTGTTCGTGGTTGCCGGCCTCTTGCGACACTGGATCTTTGGCCCGGCCGACTTCTTCGGCGCAGTCGGCACGCTCGCTCTGAACGTGCTGATGCTGCTCATCCTGTTTGAGCGCAGCAACCGCGCCAGCACGCTGGTGGCCGCTTGCATGGGCGTCAGCGCCCTTTCCGACATGCTGGTCATCGCCCTGGAGCAATCGGGCCTTGTCCCAGGGGTCGGCAAGGTCCATGGCATGTTCTACGCGGAGGTGGGCTTCATGCTCATTCAGCGTCATGTGTTCCTGCGCCAGCCAGCGGCCGTTCGCGCCCGTGGCTACAAACCCCCACGAGAATCGGCATGAAAGCTCCCGTACCGACCAGCGCCGAAGGCGTCAACGAGTTGATCTGCCGGGTCATGGCCCAGCACCCTGGGAGGTCGCCCAGACAGATCGCTACCTACTTCGAGGCGGTGCACCAGGTACTGGCTCCAGAAGCGCGACGGCTTGAGCAGGAGAACATCGCGCTACGGGCCCGCCTGTCCGCCAAGGATCAGCAATTCCACGACATGGGGATGCTCATTGCACGGTTGGCCACGAAGCTGAAGAAGCTCGATCCAGAGGAGCCTCTGGTTGGCAAGGCCATGGAGTATCTCGACCGCAAGGGCTACATTGCCCAAGCCCGTAAAAACACCCTGCGGGATTGACCGCGATGTGTTCCTACTCTGCAGACCAGAAGGAAGCACCATGATTTTCCACGTTGCAATGTCGTGCTCCGGAATCCTCCGAGAGCCGCCAGAGGTTGTAGGCGCCATGCTGAAGGACGCCGCCACCGGCAGGACGCTGGAAAGCCACGAGGTGTACGCGCTTGCCGTGACTTACCAAGCCCGGGGGTTTGAGGTGATCCCGCCTTGCTGTAACCACAACTCGAAAGGGTACTGCACTGGCCACGAGTCCTCCCCCGATGATTTTGATTGCCCAAGCCCGGCACAACACCTGCGTGATTGACCGCGGAGACGCCGCGGCGGCACCTATGCACAATCGGAACAGCATGCAAATTGAGCGATATCACCCTGATGGAGAACAGCCTCCGGCGAGTGCCGGATGGATCTGGGTTTTCGGGTCCAACCTGGCTGGCCGCCACGGCGCCGGCGCTGCCCTCGTCGGAGCGACCACCTTCGGTTCGGAGCGCGGTGTGGGACAGGGACGGACCGGCCAGTCCTACGCCATCCCCACGAAGGACGAGAAACTGTCGGTCCTGCCCTTCGAGTCCATCCGTGACTCGGTCGCAGAATTCCTCCTCTATGCGGCCGAGCACCCCGAGCTGCAGTTCTTCGTGACCAGGGTGGGCTGCGGCCTTGCTGGCTACAAGGACGCCAGGATTGCACCCCTGTTCGCGCCCTCCCCCTTGAACTGCAGCTTGCCCAAGAACTGGGCGCCCTTTTTGGAACCACGCCTCCCATCTGGCCGCCACCGGCCCACCGGACTCTAGACATGACAGACGACTTGAACCCGGGCGATCTCGCAACAGATGAGACTCCTCAGGAAGGCTGCATGCCTTTCGCGCAGGACATGCTGGAGACCGCCTCGCTCGACCTCCCCGCCGACCCTGATGCGCCTGAATTTTCGGCGGCCCTGCAACTGCTGCGAGGCCAATACACCGACCGGACCGCATACAACTTCATGGTCGCAGACCAGCTGGCCAAACGCTCCGTGTCGCCCAACGGCTTGAACGTGCGCCTTGCCGGGAAGTGGGGCAACGCCAATGCCGTGACGGCCGATGTGCGAGCGTGGTACGCCGGCCTGGCCAAACGTCTCTCAGCCAACCATGCGAAGGTCCCTGAAGCTGTCCAGCGCGGCGCCAACACCCTCTTGGAGCAGATGTGGACACTGGTGACCACGGCTGTGCAGGAGCCCGCCCTCCAGCAGATCAATGCCTTGCAAGCTGAGCTTTCAGCGGCAACGGAGAAACTGGCCAGCGCCAACCAGCGCATGGAGGTGCTCACCGAAGAATTCGAGGTTGCGAAGGCCGAGGGTGCCAGGGTTGCGGAAGATCTGCAGACGCAGCTTCAGTCCTCAACCGCCCACGTGGTGGATCTGGCCTCACAGGTGAACCAGCTCCGCGAGAGCATTTCCCAGGCCGCGATCGAGCACCAGCAGGAACTGCGTGCTCAGGCAGCCAGGTATGAAGAGCAGATGCTCGCGGAGCGCCGTGCCCACCAGGACGAGGTTCGCGCCGCGGCCGCGGATCTCGCAGCGGCCAACGGCCGCATCAACCAGGAGCGTGACCGACTGGATGCTGCCGCACGAGAACATGCGCTGGCCATCGACCGGTACCGCCAGGACGTGAAGGAAGCCAACCAGCGCGCGGAAGCGGCTGCGGTGGCCACCAGGCAGGCGGGCGAGCAGATCGATGCCTTGAAGGACCAGATCGCAACTGGTGCGATCCGCGAGGCGCGGGCGCAGCAGGACTTTGCAACCGAGCGCGCCGCCCTCGAGGCCCGGGCAGTCGAAAAGGACCATGCCCTCAAGCTGGCAGCCATCGAGCACGAACGTGTGCTGGGGCGCGTGAAAGAACTTGAAGCGGCTCTTCAGGCGGCTTCAAGCACTGTGAAAGACAACAGCAAAGGAGAAGGTTGATGCAAGTCCGGAGAACAGCGTTGAAGTCAGCACAACTGGGTAAGGGAGCGGCGAGCTTACTTGTGACATTGGCGCTTGCAGTTGCCGCTCTTTTGATTGTGTGGGGCAACTCGCCAGCCGAATCGCAAGATCTGCAAGCAGTGATTTCGCTTGCATCCTCAAACCCCGAGTCGAAAGCCTCACTCGCGGCTTCGTTGAAAGAAACGCCGAACCCTAGTCGCGCTGACTTGCACCGCATGCGCAACCGTGTGAACGAGATCCTCGTGAATGGGATGGCCAAAGAGGTGACAGGCGATATAACGCTCGCAACACCAGCTGAACACAAAGCAACTGGTGGATACCACGAGGCTGATCAAGTGGCTGCGCTTGAGTCGAAAACCTGGGGAGAAATGAACACTGGTGAACGAGCTGAATATCTTCTCAGCAAGCTACCCTTCGTTGGTGTGTTGCTTGTCCTCGTCGCCATGGGGTTGACTCTCGTCCGCAAAGGAATGAATCCATCATGACGAACCCGAATCACCCAGGCGCCGGTACCGGTGAGTTTCCGCCGGCGATGCAGCCTCCGATGGCCAGCAACCATCCTGATCCGAAGGCGCGCGAGGCGTTCGATCGGATGTATGCGGAGCGCGCCCAGCGAGAGGCTGAGCGGCCTGCGATCGAGGAAGCGGGCCGGGCAGCCTTGGAGCGTCTGTTCGTGGTCGCACAACGCGACACCGGGCAATCGCGCCGGATAGCTGCCTTCCTGCTGGGCTGCTACAACGGTACTCGATTTCCCTTCGACCTGACCGATTTTCGCGGTCTGGATTTCGAGCTGTTCGAAGACTGCTTGGCGGTCCTGCGAATGGACTACCAGCCACGCCAGGAGGTGCACAACTACTTTCCACAGGGCGGGCAGAAGTTCGAGCAGCTGGCGCATGACTGGAGGTTGGTTGACCGGCTGAGAGATGGGGCGCAAGCCCTTTGATTCCAGTTTTTCCGCATTTGATCAACCCTAACGAGAGCATCCATGGCCAGCCTGTACGAAACACTCAAAAACGTCAGTTCCGAAGAGGATGTGAAAGACGCCTACATCAAGGCGCTGGGGCTCAAGTCTTACACGAAAGGGTTGATCGACATCCAGACCAAGGAGGTCTGGTTCGAGGCAAAGGATACGGGCAAGCTGTCGACATACGCCCAGTTCACCCAGCTCCTCCATTACGTTCAGGTTGCGCTGAACAAGGGTGAGCACATCCCGCCGTTTCTCGCAGTCATCGACACCGAGAAGGCCGCAATCATGAAGTCGGCAGATGTCGTCCCATTCCTGGATAAAAAGACGGTGAAGTGGGGAAAGTCGGCATCGAAATATACGCAGGAGGCATTGGAAGAAATCAGTGCTCACATTGGAACGCACTTCGTCTCGTTCCGGCTTGCGACCAGTGAAGCGGAATTCATCCAGACGCTCAAGACTGCCATCAAGACCGGTGACATCATCCGGACGCAGATCACTCCATCGAACCTCCGGCAGGTTTTTGACAAGTGGGTTGATCTCATAGGCAAGGAGATCGAGGGGGCTAACCCTGAGGATTACACCCTCCTCTTCTATGCCGACGTCATGCACGACGGCGTGATCTCAAGCTACAAAGGTCTGCCAGCGAGCCTGGCGCAAGTCGATGGCCAGCCAGCTTTCATCCTGCACAACAAGCTCTACAAGTTGGGCAACAAAGAGGGCTATCGCCGCTTCTGGGCGATCTACCACCGACCCCCGAAGTCGGAGTACCGAAACTACCTTCTTGAGCGGCGAGATAGCCTGATTCCGCTCGATGAACGCATGTTCAAAGGGGCGTACTACACAGCCTTGTCGACGGTGGACAAGGCCTACGAAACGCTGGCAGATCTGCTGGGGCCGACCTGGCAGAAAGACTACATAGTCTGGGACATGTGCTGCGGTGTTGGTAACCTCGAGGTCAAGCACACGAACCATCGCAACCTGTTCATGAGCACGCTGGACCAGGCCGATCTTTCCATGATGGCCTCCACCAAGACTTGCCCTGCCGCAACCAAGTTTCAGTACGACTATCTCAACGATGACATCGCCCCCGATGGCTCTATCGATTACAGCCTTACGGGGAAGGTCCCGCAGGCCCTTCGCGACGCCATCGCGAAGGGAAAGAAGATCCTGATCCTGATAAACCCCCCGTATGCGGAGGCGGCCAATGCCGATGCCAACCGCGGCGACGGCGATGCAGAGGCCAAGTCAGAGGTCTCTGCCACGCGCATGGGCAAGACAATGGATGGATACGGGTATGCCGCACGCGAACTCTTCGTGCAGTTTCTTGTCCGCATCGCACGAGAGATCCCCACTGCGACGATCGCATGCTTCAGCAAGCTCAAACACATCAACGCACCAAACTTTGCCCCGTTTCGGGAGCGATGGAACGCAAGCTACCTTGGCGGGTTCATCATTCACAGCAAGGCATTTGAAGGCCTCAAAGGGGACTTCCCAATCGGATTCCTCGTCTGGAAGTACGAGACAAAGGAAGTGCCGCGTTTCACCGAAATTGCTACAGAGGTGGTGGATAGGTTCGCCAAACCGATAGGCAGCAAGACCTTCTACGCGCACACGCAAAGATTGCTCGGCGAGTGGATTGAACGTGTCAAGCCCAACGACCAGGACGCCCTGCCCCTGAAAAACGCACTGACCCCCACGACAAGCGTGAAAGATGTGCGAGGCACGAAGTGGGCTGACGACGCCATCGGCGGTCTGATGTGCAAGGGGTCCGACCTCCAGAATGCCGGGAGCAATACCGCCCTCTTCTCCTCCGGCTATTGCAGCGCCGGCGGGATGCTCGTGACGCGGCACAACGTAGACCAGGCCGCTGTGGTTTTCACTGTCCGGCGCATCATCAAGCACACCTGGGTGAATGACCGCGACCAGCTGCTCGCGCCAACCAAGGCCTTGCCTGACGAGTTCATCAACGACTGCCTTGTCTGGGCGCTGTTCAATGGAAGTAACTTGACTGCCAGCGCCAGCAGTCTGGCGTGGAACAGCCGCACATGGACACTGGTGAACCACTGGGTGCCCTTCACCGAGGCAGAGGTCAATGCCCCTGGCGCGTTTGAATCCGACTTCATGTCGCAGCACCTCGCGGCCAAGCATCTGTCAAAGGAGTCTCGATCCGTCCTGGCCGCAGGCCGGCTGCTGTGGGCGGCGTATTTCGATGCCACAGCCCCGCACAGTACCCGCAAGAAATGGCATCTCGATCGCACCGATGCAGGCTGGTACCAGATCCGCAATGCCCTGCGGGATCGCAACGCGAGCGGGGATCACCCATCTGTTGATTTCGGGCCATTTGAAACGGCCTATGCAGCGTTGACGGAGAAGATCAAGCCCGACATCTTCACGCATGGGTTCTTGCCGATGGAAATCTAGTCCCAGGCCTGCAGGCATAGCCTCATATTCCTGAACTGCCAGGCCAAAGGGTCCGACCCCCTGTTCCGCATAAGGGGAGTGTTTACCGTATGATCGCGCCTGGTGCTCCTGGTGCGCCTGCCGCTCACAAAGGCGAAGCCGATCAACCAGTCTTCAATGGGACACACGTCCCGCCCTACGTAGCCACGATTTACTTCATGCGCTGTCGAAATAGTGAGCATTTCGCTGTTTGGCGCGAGGAGTAATTCATGGATAAAGATATCGAAAACGCCGCACGCGCGGCAGGGTGCGCCAGCCATACGTCAGGCTTTTCTGGCTATTTCATCTGGGAAATATGTCCCGACCTGTTCGCTAGCCAGCTCATGGCGGCCTCCAAGAGGTATGTGCGGTTTTTGAAGAAAGGTGGCATTGTCAAATCCCGTTCTGAAGCTCTGGAGACGGTTGGCAAGGCTTCAGGTTTCCCGAATTGGCATGCGTTTCACACTGTCGTTCAAGGCCTCTTTGACGCTTTCAACCCCGAAGTGCACTGGCCCCGCCCAAAAGGTGGGAGAGAGCCCATAAAGACGCTTTCTCACGCATTCGTCTTTATGGTCCAGGCATCTCCGGACTGTGCTCCTACTCCGGACGAACAAAGGGGCCTTGCCAAAGCCGCCACACAACTGGCCGATGCGTGCGGCAGCGGCCTTGATCCGATGCTGGACATGATCGGCAGGATGAACGGCGCTGACTCATGGGAGGCGCTTCTGAACAGAAGGCCCGAACAGGCCAAGGGATCGCTCTACGAATTCCAAGTTGATGAGGCTGGCGACGGGCGATTCGTTATCAGCAGCGCGTGCGCGGCCCTCATCGATCAGCAGGACGTTCTTTTTCAGGAGTTCCACTCGCGCCCGCAATCTCAGCAGCAAGAATTCGAAGTCCTCTTAGCCAAGGTTCTTGATGCACGTCCGGATTTTCTTGAAGGGCTACTTGCCAAGGCAGAGGTGCTGCGCTTCAAACATGATCATCGTAGACAACAGGGGAAGATCTTTGTCGATGCAATCGACCGAGCAAACGCACTACTTCCAGCGGGATTCAAAGGCCAGATCTCGTGGTACGAAATTTCCAACCGGTTCTACCATCGACTGCTCTATGGCGCCATGGTGTGGCACTCTCACGAGATGCATACATCCAAGGCTGTTGCACTCGCCCGTCGCCAGTTACGCCTCAACAAAAGCGATAACCTTGGTTTGAGGATGTGGCTGCCCGTGCTACTTGTTGCAGATGGCCAATTTGAAGCTGCAGACAAGGCGTGCAAGAAAATGACTTCCGGTGACGCCTATGTCGACGCGGGCATGGAACTGGTAAAGGCGATCTGCCATTTTGCAAATCAGCGGCTTCAACAGGCGGCCGAGTCCTTGTACTTGTCAGTGTTCATGTACCCCCCGATGAGGCATGTGATCAGTCTTGACTTCGATGCGCTCGGTGATGCTGTCAACGACATGCAGTCCATGCGGACAGTCTCGCCAGATGCCGAGACTATGGTGGACCAGTACGTGAGTGCGGCAATGCGAACTTATGGGCTTGAGCAGACGTTTGAACAGTGGCTGGCCCGCCCCGCAGTCGCCCTCGCCGAAGCCGCCTTGGCACACGAGTTTCATGCAAACTGGCGTCAACCAAACGGCTCTATTGGCAAGTGGGAGGCCAACATCAAAAGTCGCGCCGCAACCTTGTCCAAAGCTGCAACTTACGCTTGACTGTCGACTCCATCTACTGGCGAGAGGCCAGGCCCATGCCACGGTCGGTCTTGTGATTCGTAGGTGGTCATCACCTGTCGAAGCGTGCAAGCTCGATGTGTTTGCGACTTTAATGGCGTGGAACAGTGGCCTAGCTTTTGCGCTTCCTAGCGCGATCCTTGGCAGCCGCCAAGATTGATTCAACGGCGCTATTCGACGGCAACACGACCGCCGCGGCATCAGCGAGCTTCGCCTTGATCTCGTCATACGAGTCGAGCGCCGTTAGGGTCTTCGATGCCCTTACTACCTGCTCCCCAGACTCGCTTTCTGCCGTCGAATCGCTCGGCTGGTGCAGGGTCACATGGGTGCGTGCGTGAGGGTTGCCGTCGATGTCTTCTACGGACGCAATCAGGGCTGCATCTACGAGGAAGCGGCGAGGCACAGGGACGTTTGAAAGTCCGCTCTCAGTGACCGTTAACTCGATGAACGTGCGGCATTCAGACATGATGCTCTTTCCTTGGGTCAGTTGCACTGCGGTAGCTGGGCATTTTATGCAAACATGGTCGAGAACATGATCCGTTCCCTCGGAGCTCTACCCTTCTCCAAATGTTGCCTCGGTGAGGTTTCAACCCCGCGGCCTCAAATCAACCCAGGCCCCCCGCCCTTCATCTTCGTCGAGCCGTTCGATCAAGCGCGGAATTTCATCTGCAACCGTCTTCAGGGACTGAACGACCCGAGGGTCGTATGCCCACTTCGCCGAATCGAACAGGACACCTGCACTGTGCAAGGCCAGCACCTGAGCCTCCAGCTGGGTCATGGCCAGCCGCACGGCATCGTCCTCAAACGGCTGTGCCCAGGTCGTGAAGACTGAGCACAGGCCGCCGGGCCGGCCCACGAGCTTGAACACGTTCCCATCGATGTCGAGGGATGGGATCTCGTGAATGGTGGCCAAGTGGATCAGAGGCGCTCTGGCTTGAAAGGCCTTCCAAATCCGCTCATCGATGATGTCAGTGGTTGCCCCCTCGGCGTACCTGGTCATATACCCACTGACAAGGCATACCATCTTGACGAATTCGCTCTGGTCGATCGAAACGGTGTACGGGCCTTCGAAGTCCAGGCGGGAAATGATGGGCCCCGCAAGGACATCAAAGTCACGCCGCTCGAATATGGAGAGCATGTCCCCATGGGTCATCCCGACCAACGCGGGCAGAGCGCTGAAGGCCACGGGCGGCTCGCCAGTGGCCACTGCGTGATCGTTGATCCATGCCTGCAGCTCCAGCTCTGCCGGGATGTGGCAAAGCAGCGCTTTCTCGGCGACTGAAGCCAGTTGCTCGATGTCGCCAGGAAGAACGATTTCAATGGTCCCGGCCGGTGTGGGCACCTCGATCTGATGGTAGTGAACGACAGATCCAGGGGAGCCGAGTTTCAGGAACCGCACCTGCTGGAGGTCGTAGTTCACGCACAGGTCATAGAGCTCCATCTTCTGGCCACCTGGCGAGGTCACGGCGTACAAAATCCCGCGCAGGGGTTCCACGGGGTCGATGTTCTCGGGCATCAGGATTCCTTTTCTGTTTCGCGGTAGAGCTTCACCGCATCCCTCGATTCTTTCGAGGCCAAACCTGAAAAGCAAATCCCGGCTGGCTACCCTGCAAGGGTGAACGCGGGCACCACCATTGCATTGCCGATGACCAGGTCAGGCGCTGCAGGGCCTCCAACCGCATGCTGGCGCGTCCCGTCGGGCAGATGGCGGTCATGCGTGACCGACATACCGGCCGCGCGCCAGAAGTAGGGTGGACTCAAAGCCTCCCAAGCCATGCATTGATTGTCGACATAGGCGTGGTGGTCGAGGCTCACTTTCTGATCTCCTTTGGCCGGCGCAGCGGCGGCACGTTCTGGATAGTGCCCCGCACCACGCCAGCTCGGACCATCTCGTTGAAGAGCATGATCTGGTACCGGCCGTTGAAGTATGGGGTTTCGGAGTGATAGGCGGCGATAGCGAACCAGGTGTTCCCCCACTTGGCGATCTTCCTGCTGACCTTCCAGGCCGCCACGAAGGTGCTCACGCAAGGGTCCATCAACTCCCTCTCCGTGATGCCGAAGCGGCTGAGTTCCTTGAAGTGGATCGAGTTGATGCCGGCGATCCCCACATCGATCGAACCATTCGAGTTTCTGGTCACGACGCTGGGGTTCATTCGGGACTCGATCATCAGGATCGCACGCAAGATGTCTGCATTCACCCTGTGGGTTTGCGCCGCCGGCTCAATGCATCGATCAGGCCTGGCTGAACTGTGAGCAGCGGCCGATCCGAAGACGAACAGGGCAACCAGAAGGAAGCGCAGCTTCATTCCTGATCGCCCGTCATGCTGCACTCAATGTGGAGATGGTGCCAGATGGCTGCGAGCACCGCCCCCATGGTCATCTCTGGCCACATCGTGCCCCCATCGCCGGCCGAGATTGCCTGCGCCAAGACGCTCCCCAGGAGCAACAAGCTCCCCAGAGCGGTACCAGCGCGCAGTATCCGTAGGCGGTTCATGCGTTTATTCTATTCGTGGCTGTACCTTTGCGCAACTCACGTTTATATGAGCAAGCGCCAAAATGCGTAATCCAGACCGCTTTCGGCTTGTGTATTTATATTTCGTGTGTATATACTGGCGCAATGCTAAACAGAACCGCACGAGTTGAAAGCCTTTACCACCAGGTAGCCGCCTTCATTGGTCGGTGTGACTGCGCGTTGGAGCGTCATGTGATCGACCAGGCCTTCCCCAAAGTCGAGCCCAAACGCATCAGCAAGGCACTGGAGAACGCGGCACACCGCCGCCTGATTCACAGCGTTGGCCGTGGTCAATACCGGGCCGGCCCCAAACCCGAGCCCACGTCGAACATGCGCAACTCCTGGCTATCCCAGGCCGAGCTGGATGCTATGGCGCAAGCCATCCTTCCCACCGCGCTGAGCAATCGCACTCCCATCGAAACCGCCTGGTTCGGGGTGGCGCGCACCGGGCGCGCATCGGCGATGTCCGCCTGAAGGCGACGTCTTGCCGTACCGGCAAGGGACTGGTGCGCGACTCGGCCACGATCAGACCCACGTGTCAGGTGCCCAACCCTGCTGCCAATGAGGATCACCATGGATTTCGCCACCAAGACTGAGCAGCTGCACCAGTTGGGACACGACGGCACCTTTGAAGCCGAAAACGACCCCGCGCTGACGCGCACCGGGACCAGTGATCGCCTGGAGCCAGGTCAATACTGGCAGCTTGTCAAAGACCTGCGAATCGAACATCCGAGCTTCAAAGGGCATTTCACGAGGCTCAGTTCTGGTGATGTGCATCTGTTGGTCGACCTGTTCGAGTTCGAGGGAGTCCTCCATTCGGCCATCATCCTGGGTCACCCCGGCCAGACAGGTTCGTCGTTCGAGAAATACACCATCCTGATTCAGGATTTTCTGAGTCACTTCGAGCCAGTCCTCATGGATGAGGCCAATGCCATCCGGGCGAAGGAGCAAGCTGAAGTCATGGCTGAGGTCGAGGAGATCCAGAAGGAGATGGCTGATGCACAGGCCAACCCCTTGGCCCTGCCCGGCGTGCAGGAGGCGATCGAAGCCGCCGTGGTGGAGTTCGACCAGAAGGAGACGGTTCGCGTCCAGGCCGAGGTAGCAGACATCCAAAAGCGGGAGACCGACCTCCGGCGAATTCACCGAAGGGCAGCAAGACGCTCTGAGGCCAAGGGCAACCCGATCGCCCTTCGGCGCACAACGATCTCTGACCGTCTGGACGTGATGATCAGCGAAGGCGTCACGGCTGACACCTCGCGCGAACTTGCGCTGGAAGCTGGACGCCGTGTGGCCATGGCCACGGCAGTCTCTGGCTGGCTTCAGGAGCGCAGCAAGCAGATGACCACCACCCTGAAGCGACTCACGCCATATTTCATGGAAAAGGGTGAGGTCGCGCTGGCCCAATCCAAGCGGGCGATCGACTACGTGAGCGAGCTGGGCAAGGGGATTGCCTCGCTCAAACTCTACACCGGCGAAGGTGTCGACGTGGCGCCCGTGCGCGAAGGCGAGCATGCTCCAACGCATGAGCCACTGACGATTTTTCAGGGCAAGCGATTCATGGACGAAGAGCTGGCTGTCTGGGCGGACGTGGGCGAAGGCTTCGACTGGACCGACCAATCGGCATTCTTCAAGGCCCTTCGGGAAGATGACCGTCTTCGCGATCAGGTCCTGCCCGCTGCGCGCTGCGTGGTGAGCATGGCGGTCACTCGCCGGCGTATCGAATACGGCCGCGATGTCGACCCGTTCACCAAGTTGATGAACGAAATGGCGAACAAGCGCGTGTTCCTCCTGGTGCGCAACGGCGAGAACGTGTGCGCCGTCTACTCCAGTGAACCTTCGCACGAAGCCGCCTGGAGGCTTTTCCCGACCCGTGATGACATCACGTCCCCATTTGTGGGACGGGACGGCACGCAGATCGGGCTGACAGATGTTGCGTTCGGAAAAGCCAGCCAGAGGTTTGAGGATCAGGCCCTGCACTACCTGCGTTTCCTCATCCTGCTTTGCGGCCTGGATCACCGCGAGCGCCTCTTCGGTGAGTTCTACCCACCCGAGCGCGCGATGTCGTTCATGTCCAAGGGGTTCCAGTCGAGCTACATGCGCTTCATCGAGGACGATGACGACGGCCTGGCGTTGGCACAAGACAACGCTGTGTCCGTTGATGAATGGATCGTGGCCCACAACCGCAACCTGCGATCAGGCTCGCGGGTGGTCGTCGGCCGCAGCGAGGGCCTCCACCAGGCGTGTCCATCGGTCAAGCGCCAGTACAACCTGAAATTCTCCGACAACGCCAAGTGGACAGCGCATGTGGTGCAGACCAAGTCAAAGCATCTCTGCATCGGGGTGGCCACCGTGGACAACCGCGCGACCGGAACGGCAATCGCCTGGTTGACCGGCCCTACAGCACCAAAAATGGACGACTGGTTCCTTTGCGTCGATCAGGTGCAGATCCATGAGGTTCACCGCTATATCCACAGCAGACGCAACCGCGCGGGCTCGATCGCCTGGCTGCGCACATTGCGAAGAGTGCAGTTCATCCTGGAAGCTGACCTCGTGGCCGAAAAGGACCTGCGATCGCATTTGCGCTCTGTCGCAGTTGAGGCCGGTGTTCTGGCCGAGTCCGAATTGGACAGCGCCGTCAGCCACGCCATCGGCGTCTGGCGGGCAGACCACCGCGGCGCAGCCGCACCGACGCTGGACGACAAGCGAGGCGTCAGCGCCCTCCTCACCCTGCTCTACCCTGCTGACGTGGTGGCCGGCAGCATGCGGCCCCTGGCCGAGGCCTACGCCAAAGACCAGGGCCTGGTGCCACTCAAGCTCACCCGCGACGGAAAGAGCCGGCTGTGCCTCTACGTTGAGGTGCCAGAAGCTGAGCGCGCCCAGTACGGATCAGGTCTGATCTGGGGATGGGTGCGCCGCATGGTCATCTCCTTCAAGAACGATCGCATCAGCGTGACCTCCAGCTCCCAGGTGTGGCTGCAGGCAGGGATCGTGGATGCCTCGGAGATAGAGCTCCATGCCTGGGCCGAGTTGGACCAATGGCTCAATCCAAGAGCGGCGCCCTGCACGCTTGCGGCGCTTGTGGAGTGGAACAGCCGCGTGGCCATCACCACAGAGATGATCGCGTCATGGGGTGCCCAGGTGAATGGTCGAGGCACGGAACTTCCCGATGAAATCTACCGCGCCATCACCAAGGAAATGGCAATCCTGCAGGAGCACACCTATTTCTCGTCTGCATGGGTATCGCTTCCGGTGGGGATGTACCAGATGACCCGCGAGTCGCCAGTGATGCGCGTGTTCATGACGGCAGCGGCCGTTCCTTTGGTGTTCACGCATGGCAGCGCGGAGCAAAAGGCCGACGTGCGCCGCTTTATGCACCGATCGCGCGGCGGCCGCAACACTGGGGAAAGTCTCAAATGGTCGGTCTATGTTTGCAGTGAGCACGTCAAGGGCTACACCACCAGGCTAGGGCTGGTGGATCCCAAATGGGCCACCATCGAAAGCCACCGCCGAGGTGGTACGAAATCTAAATCGAGGCAGGGGACCCGAGCCGAGCGCCGAGCTGCAGGTGGCCAGCCGTACCACTCCAGTGAGACAGTGAAACTCTCGCACAACCGGGCATTTGATAGCCTGATGGAAGTGGCGCCGCTCAAACGACGGGCCTTCTACAAATCACTCAAAAACCGAGTCAGCTGGATTTTCGGTGTCAGTGATGATTCGGTCCCTGAGCGCCGAAAGCAGGAGAAGCTGAAGCGATATGCTGGGCGCCCTCCCCTTGCTGTGGATCTCAGCCCAGTGGTGTGGGATGCCAAGCTGGGCCGGTCGCTGGCCAACCGGTATTTCTCCGGGAAACGCACCAACACCACCACGCCGGTATAGAGTTCGTCCTGTGAACTCGCACGAACTGAAAATCATCGAATCCGAGCAGTTGCAAGGCACCACCGAGGTGGCCACCCTTGCGGCTGTGAAGCCTCACGACGATGAGCGCGCGCTGGCGGGCTGGCTGGGTTTTCTGAGCCTGGGCAATGACAACACCTTCCGCTCGTACCGGAAGGAGGCCTTTCGGTTCCGGATGTTCCTGGAGACCATCCACGCGCAGACACCAGGGCGCAGCACCGCACACCTGATGCGGGATGCCACCGAGATCGACGTGAAGCTCTACGAGGCCCATCTGCGAGGTCGCCTGAAGGATGAGCCTCTCGTCCCTTTGCGCGTTCCTGATGAGATCCTGCGACGCTACGGGCGCCAGGATCAGCCCTTCCTGCTCCATTTCGAGGTTGCCGGCGTGGTGATGGTTCGCCCCCTCCAACTCAAGGCCTCCAGCGTGAACCTGGCCTTGTCGGTACTGCACGCCCTCTACCAATACTGGCTGAAACCGGATCCGGAGACGAAGCTGGCCTACGTTGGAGCTAACCCGGTGCGCCGCGTGAAAGGCTCGACCAACAGGGTGCAGCGCCAGTCCAATCGCAACTTCCCGATCGAAGCCCTGCAGGCCATGATGCAGACGCTCGATGCCCAGGCCACCCAGGTACAGGCCGATGGTGAACTGGCCGGCCGAGATGCCCAGCTCAAGCGGATCGCGCGCCGGCGCTGGGTCATCGCCCTGCTCTTTGGCCTTTGGGGTCGCCGGGCGGAGATCGCCGGCCTGACCATGGACCAATTCAGCCATGACGGAAAGCGCTGGACCGTTCTCCTTCACCGCAAGGGCGGCCATGATGAAGTGGTGGTTGTCGCGCCATGGGTGATGCAGGAGCTGACCCGGTACCGCAAGTCTCTCGGCCTCTCGCCTATCCCGCACAAAGGGGATGGCGAGGGCATGCCGGTGCTCGCCAAGCTACGCGACAGGCCTGGCAACCCGGGCGCAGCAGCTGATGACCTGGTCTACAGGGAAGTGCAGGCTGTCGCGGCCGATGCTGCCGCGGCGCTGAGGGCCAATGAGATCCTGGTCGATCTGGACTCAGTCGATCGGGAGATAATCGCTTCTCGGCTGGATGGGGTCACCCCTCACTGGTTTCGCCATGCCGGTGCGTCCATTGCCATCAACACCGGTGCCATGAGCCTGGAGACGGCCTCCAAGATGCTTGGGCACTCGTCGGTGGCCGTCACCAGCGCCATGTACTTCCATGCGGATGAGCAGGCCATGGAGGACGGCATGCAGCGCCTGGGTGCCCAGGCCTTCGGCGCCGGCTGACGATCAGAGCTGTTTCAGCAGCGGCTGCGCTCCCGCGGAGCACACTCTCCGGCCGTTTCAGGTCCCACCTCAAAGAAGCCCAGCTTCCTCGCCTTGGGTAGCTGCTTGAGCTGGTATTCGGCGCTCAGCGCTTCTCCCTTGCTGCCAAACACCTTGGTAGCCAGGATCCTCACCGGTGGCCACCCGCGCGTGAACGCCGCGCCTTTGCCGGCCTGGTGCTGTGCAAACCGCTTTTCCACGTCCCGGGCGATGCCGGCGTAGAAGCGGCCGCCCGCGCATTCGAGCAGGTACAGGGTGTACGGCTGGGCGATCTCCGATGACGCGGCAGCTTCGTCCCCGGTATCGCTCAATTGCCAACCTCCTGGTCCATCTCGGCCTGCTCCCCGCGCAGGTTGTCAATGGCGAACTGCGGGACGAGATACCCCATCTCTCGAAGCGCGTGCAGCCGATTGGCGCATTCACCTGGTGATGAGTCGATGTGGGCCTCCCCGTCCTCGGGCAGGCCGATAGGCTGGAGCTTGGCGCCTTCAAGCCATCTTTCCTGATCGCGGATGAAGGCAAGCATCGCACTGGGCTCCAGGTTGTGCCAGCCGGGCGGGGTTGGTGGGATGGGCCCGGCATCGGAGACATGGCGCGCCCTGCCCACATGGGTCACCCAACCGCCTTTTGATTCGTAAACGTACACATCGCAGTTGTGATCGCTGCTGCTGAAGCGGCAGTAGGTCATCAGTTCAACCCCTTCTTGCCAACCATGGGCGCGCCAGGCAGCCTTCGAAAAATCACGACCCAGACCCAAGGATTCACATCCCAGGATCCCTCGCCATGAATTCGCTCCCACAAGGCGGAATAGGCCGCGCGCGCGGCGCCCTCCGTGCACCCCATCGACAACGCTTCGCTGGTGTCAATTCCTTCCGCCCAAGCGTCTTCGTCCGTGATGTCGTGAAGACGCTCGATGCGCACGCCCTGCACTTCCAGCTCGATGCGTACGGCCCAACCTGGAATGAACCGGCCTACCTTGAATCTCCACCCCCACTCGTTCCCGGTATGCGGCGAAGCGATCATCTGTTGCGGCTTCTCAGGATGATCCGCGGCGTAGAAAATCGGAGCACCCTTCATGGGCTGATAGCTCCACTTCGGGCGACCTTTGGGCGTCTTCCCGAACGGCACCCGCTCGCACCACATCCAGGCCGATTCCTTGACCAGAAGGTGATCGCCTCGGATTCCATACGGACTGGTGATCGCTGAGTTCTTCTCGCGCGAGATGGATTCACCCTGCGGGTATGCAAGCCACATGGAAAGGGCGAACTCGCCATCGTCTTGCTTCGTCTTGCTCAGAACCTTGATGACCTCATCCGCTGCGGGCTGAGGAGAAACGATCCGCCGGGTTTGGTTCTTGGAGTCGTCGAGCGTTGATCGCACCATAGGCGCGGACATGAGGATGTACCTGGCTTTCACTCTCTTGATCCTTGCAATAGTGGCGACGCGCGCAATCAGCGCCCCCTCAAACACTCTCTGCAAATGAGCATATGCGCAAAGCGATGAGGAGACAAACGACTGCTTCTGGTGGTACTGCTCGTTCGTTCTATCGCTCGCTGTCGGCCATGGCAGCAAACTGAGGCGTAGCGTGCCGGCGGAGCACGTCACCCACCTTTTTGGAGCAGGCGGCCTTCGTCCGATCTGGCGCACCGGAAAGGACTGCTTCCCACGAGTCTGCGACCACCGGGTCAAAACGGCTCCGCAGCCGTTCATAGGTCGCTGGCCGGATGATGCGCAGCAGATCAGGATTGGTGACGAAAACCCGGAAGAGTTCAGCGAACCACTCGCCGTCGTCAGGGCAGTAGCCACTGATCGGCGGCTCGCCGGCTTCGCGTCTCAGCTTCACGCTGAAGTCGCCGCGGTATCGCGCGGTCTGGGTTGAATGCATCACGTCGACGTGATGCCCCAGCTCGTGCTGGATGACCCCGTAGGGCGTTCGATCAACCGTGTTGCCCGGGAACGACCAGGACCGGCCGGCGACGCCGATATGGGCGCATTTTTCCAGGCAGACTTCGATCTTTGTCGGCCGGTAGTAGGCGCAGACACCGAACGGCCATTCAGCCGTCGACCGAATATTGACTTCCGGTACGGCCAGGCTGTTCACCTCACAGAAGCGACGCATCAGCACAATGCCATCGTCGAGAAGCCTCTGCTTCATCGTGGGTGCTCTTCATGGGTTGGTGCGGCCTTGCTGTTGACGATGAGCTGGTTCAGCTTCTGAGGATCGATTCGGTGTTCATCCAGTCCCACGCCGGTGGCCACCAGGATGTGACTGAGGTAGGGGGCAAAGTCGGACACGTTCTCCGGCGACATGCCGCTGGCGATGGCAAGTTGCCCATCGGTTGCCAGATGCATGTCGACGATCTTCTGCACCTCGGGTGCGCTACCGGTGGCCGAACCACTGGTGGTGGGCACGAACCCGAGCTGCTGCGCGTTCTTCGCTGCCAGTGAAGGGTTCGGTTCATGCGGTCGGTATTTGAAGGCGACCGAGGCAAACAGCTGAATGGCAGGAAACTCGCGAGCAAAGCGGGACAGCGAATCCGCCATGGTGTTGCCGCCAGTGGAATCCACGCCCATGTCATCCGCCCAGACCATATCGAGCTTGGCATCAGCGGCCTTTTTGCATGCGGTCAACGCTCCTTCCGAGAGCAGGTTGATGCCGATCTTGAAGTCGGGATAAAGGCCCTTGGCAACGGCCGCCACCTGGACGAGCTCGTCATCGTTGCCGTGGTGCGAGATCACAAACACGCCGTCGGCGCCGCAGATGCGCGCCAGGTCGACCTGCTGCAAGGCAAGGTCACGGTTGAGGTAGTGGATGACAGGATAGATCTTCATTGGGGCACCGTTTGAGTTTGAGTTTGGGTGTGGGAATGGTTGAGGTGAGCCTGCACGGCCTCCAGGCAGGCGCGGCAAGCCGCCAGATCCAGCCAGTCGTTGCCGTTTTCATCTGTTCGTCGGAGCTGGCCTTCCATGTCCACCCAGGTGGACCGAGCGAGCGCCACACCGGCGATGTGCTGCAGCTGCACTTGGAGGTTGTCAGGACCGAGGCCACCCGCATACCCGCAAGCGATAGGCAAGCGAGCGGGCCACTCGGCGCACAGAATCCCTCGACCACCAGAGCCATCAAACAGGACCGAATGGTTCGTGATCCCTCGCTGAGCGAGGTATTCCCAAACGCCCAGGTTTGCTTCGTTTTCCTGGGTGATGAATGTGGTTTCGGGATAGGCCTTAAGCAGATCAACCAGCCGGCCAAGATCAACTGGCTGCCGGCGCTGGTTGAAGTTCAACTGAATGCGCCCCCGCCTTGCTGCGACCAGTTCGAGCAGCCTGATTTCGTTGGCACAGCCGGAGAGCAGGTGGGGCACACCATCCCCGCACACGTGCATGGCCACCCTGACATTCGCCGGCAAGGCCCCGAAGGCTTCGGCCAGCATCGTGATCGAGGGGTACCGCCCGGGCTGACCTTCCCGCTTTGGCGAATACAGAAATCCCCATTCGACCAGGGGGAACGAAGCTGAAAGCGAGCAAATGTCTTCAAGCGCAGTCGATGCGTCGACGCCGGTCAGCGTGCAGTGGGTCAGATTCAACGAGACAGCCATCACTGGACCTCGGCCTTTCCGGTGCGGGCCGCGCGGCGCTCCAAGCTCTCATCGACTTCGATGTCCTGTTCCACGGCCGGATGCTCAGGGTGCCACCAGATCACCATGCCACCGTCGGAGACTGCACCGCGGGTAACGGTGCAATCGGCGTTGGTGCGCTGGATCATCACGCCGCATGGCTCATATCCCTGCGCCACAAGCTCGGCCAGTTTGCGCCCAGCCGTCGGATGTGCGGGCGGTGCTGGATCGGGCTCCGCGCCTGGAACTGCCTGTGGAGCCATTTGAAGGGCTTCCACTGCCAAGGCGTGAAAATGCTCAAAGAACAAGGGGGCAAGCCGGTCGTAGTCTGGCCTGCTTTCGAGCGGGAAGCCGATGACTTCATCCATGTTGTCCGTGAGAGCTTGCGTGGCTTCGTGCACGCGCTCGAACTCGTCGGCCAAGAGGACATCGTCCAGCATTACCCCAGTAAAAATGGCAACGTAGAACTTGCACAGTTCGATGTGCCGCTGGGCCTTTTCGGCACCGTCCCAACGCCCATGCGTGTTGGCAATCAGGTACCTGTTGATCATGAACTCCGTATGAATGCGACATGCGGTCTTCAGTGTGCTGGCGGCCGCATGAGCAGGCCCTGATCCCATGGTGCATTGAGCCTCGGGGAGGTGGTCATTCAGCACCAGGCGGCCGCTGATGATGGCTTCCCGAATTGCGTTGATCTCCCAGGAATAGGGCTGAGCCTCGACATAGATCCGCAGGCCATCGCGGTAGTCATGCCCCTTGCGAGCGATAAACGCTTCGGCTGCCTCGCGAGTGAAGTGGGAACACACGTGGCGCCAGTGCTCCGCACGGTTCGTCACATTCACATTCTTCAAATCCCCGAGGAGTCGCCACTGTTCGCGAAGATGAATGTCTGCGAAGCGTTCCCCGTGGGCATCCAGAGCTGTCTGATCGAGTAATGCCTGCTCTTCCTCGCCAAGGGCATGGTTGTAGAAATCCAGGGGATTTTCGTGAACCGATTCGCCATCGGCCGAGCAGGCCACCTGGGTGCCTCCGTAGAGGTCTTCCAGTCCGTAGACGTAGGCCTTCGACTGGACACAAAAGACGGGATCGGCGGTGTGGTGCCTGTCCACGCCGGGCCCGATGCAATCGTGCTCCAGGCGGTTGCGGAAATCTTCCCAGGTGGCGGCCGTCAGCGATGCGCCGCGCGCGAGTGTTGGTGGGTTCGTCATGCTGTTGCGGCTCCATGTTCATGGCCAGCGGCGGCCGTGCGCCACTCGCTGAGAGGTGCGCGGCCCTCGGCCGCTGCAAGGTGCTCGATGACCGCAGCCGCTGCCTGGCAGTAGGCCGGGTCGTTGAGCAGGGTCTGCCGATCAGGCCTTTTCTGAGGCAGGGCCCGGTAGGCATCCCAGACCTTCGATTGCAGGTCTTGTGGCACTTTGAGCCAATGCGGCATGCAGGTGAAAAGGCGGCGCTCGCTCGCCCAGGTGCAGCCATTCACCGAGCAGGTGTGCATGCGCTCGATCTTGCTCCAGTTCGACATCAGTACGCCTCGCTCAGGGTTGGGTCAAAGGACGTCGCCCGTTTGCCATCCGCTCTTCGCGGAAGGGCATTGGCGATCGGGATGGCGCGAAACATGGCGCATTGCCGGAATGTCTCGAGGCTCAGTTCCTCCTTGTTCCTTGCTGACACACGCAGGGCAAGGCGAAAGAGCATCTTGATGTCGCGAGGCGTGAGGGTGGGGAAGAGCGCGAGCAGCCCTTCGATCAACGTCTCGCTCAAGACGGCCTTGTACTGGGCGGCCATCACGCGCCAGATCGCGGCCGCATCTTCTTTTTCCGGAGCCAGGTATTCGATGATGGCTGCGCAGCGGTGCTCGATGGCATCATCCACGTCCTGAGGGCGATTCGTGGTGAGGAACAGCAGACCGTCGAAGTATTCGAGCGTGCGCAGGAACTCGGCAACGATGGCGTTCTGCTCAATGTTGTTGCCTCGCTTGGCGACGTACACGTCCGCCTCGTCGAGCAGCAGCACACACCCCCAGCGCTTCCCGCGCTGGAAGATCTCCTTCAGATTGCTCTCGATGCTTTCGACCGTGGTCCCCAGCGAGCCGGAGTGGATCGAATAGAGCGGCTGCTCGATCAGTTCCGCATACACCTCGGCCGTCAGTGTCTTCCCGACGCCGGGAATGCCTTTGCAGAGGATGACGTTGCCTGCGCTCTTGCCTTCGATGAAGTCGTCCACAAATGCGTCCAGGTCTGTGGTGAGCACGTCCAGAAGATCGCGGTGGGTTGCCGGGAGAACCAGCTTGTCACGCAGCGACTTGTCGTACTTGTGGGGTTCAAGGGTGTCGCTGTGAGCCCAGAGGAACTCATGCGTCCTGAGGTCAAACAGCCGAACGACAGGGTGCTCTGGAACCACACCATTGCCGAGGCCATGGCTGAGGAGATCGGATTCAGCATACCGGGCGTATGGGCCGAAATCCTTCGCTTCAAGATCGTGAATGACGCGGCGATTCTCAAGGTTGAATCCGCGGCGCATGTGATTCGACTCCTCGAACCGGTACACCTTCCCACTGATCCGAAACTGCTTCGAAAATGCATCCTGGATCGAAGTCTGGTAGCGCTCCAGTGACGCGAGGTATGCGCTCTTGAGAGCCTGCGTTTCCTTGAAAATCCCGAATGCTGAGAGGATGTCCGTCATCTTGCGATTGGCGACATCGCGGGGTGAGAACGTGTGGGTGTTCGACTTGTTGCCGATCTTGGACCGGTGCCCGCTTTCACCCAGAAGGCCATAGCTGATCGTATGCACCCGAACCACCTGGCTTCCTTTGCCGCGGCCGTAGGTCTGGCCATCGTCAAAGCTGATGTGGGTCACGAGCTCGGGGTAGACGGTCCCATCGTCCTCATTTACGTAGATCCAGCCATCGATCAGATCGCACTTCAGGAACGCCTCGAGCACGCCCTTGAAGGCCTTGAAGTTGGGGACTGCCCTGTCAAATGCGCCCTGCCTCGCTTGAAGGATGGATTCCGCGGCTCGCGCGGACTTCGTGTCGCGGGTTGCGCTGGCAGCCCGGATGATGTCGAGCAATGCGGCCTCACCGAGGTCAACCGTTTCGATGCTGACCTCGCGGTCCTTGATCGTGGTGCTGGCGAGCTTGCGATACCTTTCCAGTTGTTCAGCGGTGGTGGCGAATAGCAACTCTGAGGACAGGGTGAGTGACATGGGATTTCCGTGTTGACTTCAAAGAGAGAGGTTTCGCTGAAAGCCATCGAACTGCTCGAAGCGGTAGCTACCGCAGAAGGCGTATTCGTGGTGCAGTTCACTGGTGACCCAACGTCGGCCGTTGACTTCAGCGGCTTCCGCTGATGTTTTCAGGCCTGCGAAGTTATCGACCACCAGATCTCCCTCTTCGGAGAGGAACTTGACGAGGAAGTCGGCCACAGCGAAGGGCATGGCCGCTCCATGAACCGGCAACCCGTGGGCCGCGGCCGCCGCGCGCGCGGGCGACTGGTGAGCACATCTGTGCCCCGCCTGGATGACGTTGCGAGGGATCTTCCCTTCCGTGACCCGGCCAAATGCGCCAGGACGGATTCGGTTGGCGCCGTCGCCGTAGCTGGCCGTTCGCTTTTCGCCACCGTCCGCGATCAGTTTCAGGTGGCGTTCTGAGTGCGGCTGCAGGACGCGTTGATTGTTCGAGCGGACTCGATGAGGGTCATTGGTCAGCCAGTGAATGGGTTCGTAGCCCACATTGAGCTGCACCCGTTTCTTGCTGGCCCAGGCGATGGGCCCGGGCGCTTTGGACGGGTTGACCCACTGGAGGGTGTCCATCTTGTAGAGGCCCAGCCGGTCGTGCAGAGCAAGAAGCAGGCGCTCTTGGTACATCGACCTGGCCGGGCTGCCCGGCATGAAGATGTCATTGGAGACGTTCAGTGCGATGCTGCCGCCGGGCACCAGGTGGCGCACGATCGGCTCCAGCGACTCGCAAATGAAGTCGACATACTCGGACTGGTTCGGATTGCCATAGGCCCGGGGCCTGGAGAGGCAGTACGGAGGACTGGTGATGCACAGGTGAATCGGCTCATCGAGAGCGGCAAACACGGTGCGGCAATCACCCCAGATGGCGACGCCCAGCCGGGTGCTGAATGCCACCATGTGCACACCGGCCGGCGCCGGCGTCAGATCTCCATCCTTGACGAGGCCGGCGGCCGCCCGCCACAGCGCGCGCGAGCCGGGAACCTTCTCGATCAGGCCCAGCTTCTTGAGGGTCTGCTGGTACCAGCGGACTTTGCGCTTTGCCACGCTGTGAAGCTCACCGCTTTGCCCGATGGGCACACGTCGATGGATTTCTTCCTCACTCAGCGCCCCGGTTTTGCACAAGGCGGAGAACAGCTGCTCATTGGTCACCTGGGCTGCGCCAGCGTAGACATTGAGCACGCTCCCGAACAGATCCATCTGCCCTGCAGAGTCAACACTCTTCACGTTGCCGGCGGGGCAGCCCACCCGTTGCCTGGGGGCGGTTTCAACGGACAGGGCATGATTCATAGGTTGGTATATTGCGTTTCGCGGTTATACACTATGATAAAATGCGTTCACGATGTACGCAAATCGCTTCTTCGACACGAATCTGACGGCCGACACCCAATCTCACCATCGGCCTCTACCCGGAGCACACGCCATGATCCAAACCACGAGCCCGCTGTCCAATGGACAAATGCGACTCTTGGAGCGTGCGCTGCTCAAGACCGTGGTCACTGGAGAGCTGCTGCGTGCGTGCCTGGTCTCCAACTCGATCCCGCCCGAGGTTGAGCAGATGCTCCTGCAACACCAGGTGGCGCTTGAGAATGGCAACCTGAGCCTGCTGAGCAGCTCGCACATCGAGCCCGACAGGGATCAGGTCACCTCCGTGCCACCGATCGCCTATATCGATGGCAACGGCTCGCAGGAAATCCATTCCGATCCCACCCATTTGGACCAGCCAGAAGCGCTGGTGAAACATGCCGATGTCATGTCCTTCCTGGAATGGACCGAGGCCGGCATCGGCGAATGGCGTTCCATTGCACTCAGCGTCCTGGAGATGAACCGCAAGTTGCGCGCCGAGCTGGCCGTCAAGTCCGGCACACCGGGTCAAGTTCATGCCACAAAGCCCATGAAGGCCAGCGCCCTGGCCTCCCTGGAGCGTCTGGCCAGCCAGTTCTGAGCAAGGTGCTCCCTCGTGTCGCACCCACCCCTGTGCCTGATCCTTGAGATCCCCTCTTCTGCAGAGGTGCAGCAAGTGCGCATGGCCGCCATGCTGATGGACAGTGGCCAGGCCGAGGTCATCAACTGCGACATCGGGGCCCTCCCATCGCGCAGCCTGTTGCTGCAGAGGGGCGCCATGCCGGTTGGCAGCGTGGAGTTCGTGCGCCAGGCGATGAAACTCGCGGGTATCCACGAGCCGGCTGCCATGTCCTACCCACCGGGATGCGAGCCGTTCCTGCATCGCCAGATTCGAAGGGTGCCCATCGTGGAGCTCCGGGGCAGGCAGTTCGTCAAGCCGACGACAACAAAGTCTTTCAACGGGTTTGTTCTCGACGCAGATGCGCCGCTGGCGCAGTATCTCGATGAACATGACCTCGAGCAGCACACGGCCATGCGAAGCCTCCCAGCGGACACCCTGGTCTACGCCAGCGAGGTTGTCCAGTTCCAGTGCGAGTGGCGCTACTACGTCCTGGGCGGCCTGATCATCGGGGCCGCTCGATACGATCCGGATGGCCTGGACGATGCGCCTGAGCCCGATCTGGTCGTGATCAATGCGTGCATGGCCAGCTTGGCGATCCAGCACCCCTACGCACTGGACATCGGTGTGCTGGCCGATGGCAGAACCGCAGTTGTGGAGGTGAACGACGCCTGGGCGATCGGCTGGTACCGCAACTCGCTCAAGCCCATGGCCTACCTGGAATTCCTGCTCGCGCGCTGGCGCTGCCTCCTCAACAGACGTGATCCCCACGCCAGAACTGAAGGCTGTGCATGAGCGCCGATCTGGTCATCGAGCATGACGGGGACACCTGGCGCGTGATTGGTCAGGGAGCCACGCGGCCCGGCCAGCGCCTGTGTCACCAGGCAAGCACTATAGAACGACAAACCCACACCCTTCAGCATCATCAAACTGCCTCAAAACCATGACCAAACTGAGATTCGTACCCATCGCCCGTCTGGGGGTTGCGCTGATTGCATTGACT
The DNA here is from genome assembly GCA_030652945.1 of Caldisericota bacterium. Lineage (GTDB taxonomy): Bacteria > Caldisericota > Caldisericia > Cryosericales > Cryosericaceae > Cryosericum. The sequence continues at coordinate 27,357 of JAUSAI010000100.1, forward strand.
TCCGTTGGATTTGCTTGGAGCGCAAACTTGTCTGATGCCCCGCAAGCACAGGAGCTGAGCAAGGGCGCTGCCCCGAGCCTGCCCGTTGACGCCTCGTTTACGACGGTGGCTGGTCGCTTGGCAAACGTCACACTTCCGCAGAGTATTCAATCTTTGGTGTTCCGCGGCTATAGCGTGGGCAATGTGTTTGAGGGCGGGGCGCCCGGGCTCACAGGTTGGCTGTTGCAACGACCAGGGCAGTCCTTTCCCTTGGTGGTCTATACCGTCGAGGGCCGCGGGGATATCTACATCCAGGGCGTTGTGCGAAGCACTGAAGGGGCCAGCCTGACCACGACTCAGTTGCGTGCAGCGTCCTACCCGATTCACGAAAAGCGCCCGAACCTCTGGGAGGTTCTGGAAAAAGACGCTGCCTGGGTGGCGACCGGCCCGTCTGACAACGAGCGCAAGGCAGTTGTCTACGTGACCTACAGCGCCGCGACTTGCCTGTCGTGCGCTGAGGTGCGGGCAGCCTTGCGCCCGTATGAAAAGGCAGGTCTGCAGGTGCGGTGGGTTCTGTTCTCTCACGCCATGAACGACGGTACTATCGCTGCGCACGTCCTTTCGCAAGAGGACCCCGCCGCCGCCCTTCGGGAGCAACTTGACAATCCACTGGACCCCAAGTCATTGCAAGATCCGCCGAAGTCTGCAGCGGTGGTTAAAGTCAGTGAGACGACTCGCATTTTAGGCAGCTATTCGATTTCCTCTGCCCCAATCCTGGTCTTCAAAGACCGCACCGGCAAAACGTTCACCATTCCCGCAGAGGCTGCACTGCCGCGCCTGGCGGCCATCACCAAGGTGTCCCCTTAGACCGGGTCCTGGCGAGCCTCCCTACTCGGTGTTGGGCATGTCCATAGAACCTCGGGGAATACATCTGGTCATCGAGCATGACGAGGATACCTGGCGAGTGATTGGCCAGGGAGCCACGCGGCCCGGCCAGCGTCTGTGTCACCTGGCAAGCACCACCCGCGGCCGGCAGCAGCGCAACGGGATGGCCTGGGTTCAGATCACGGACTGGATCGACGATGAGGTTCTGGCGCGGGCGCAGCGAGAACCCGGGGCCTCAGATCTCATCTCCGGTGGACCCGAGCAAGGTGGTTGCGATACGAGCACAGCAAGTTGTGGATCTCATAGGGCATGAGCTTTTGGAATTCCCGCGGAAACGCTGCTGATTCCATCACCGTGGCCCGCCCTGCTCCCTGGGCAAAGATGTGCTTTGCGCCCTCTTTCGCGCCGGCGATCAGGTAGACCTTGTCGGGTAGGAGATCCGATCCCCTCCGGGCTGCAATGCGCAGCGCGGTGTCATAGGCATACAGGTCCCCTGCTCCTTTCACGAAAAACAGGGCGTCCTTCACGACCTGGTGGAGTTCCTCAAAAGTGCTTGCCTTCCTGATCTCCATCTCGAACGCAAGAAGGCTGCTTTCGGCTTTCTTGAGGACCTCGTCCTTCAACCGCCGCTGGTGGTCCGCCTTGCTTGTAAAAAGGAAGCCGTCATCTGACAGCTGCGCCGAAGCAATGAGCTGAAGGGACTTTTTGTAGGTCTGCTTCTGTGCAAACCAGGCGAACTCTTTGAGCTGAGTCGGCCGGCAGCGCTTGATGTAGTCGGAGACGATTTTTGCGTAGGTGATGGGCTCGGAAATCGCGTCTATCCTGACTGCCATGTGGGCTGCCCTCGAATGGCCCAACGGTTGCCGGGCACCTGCTGAAATTCTCTCAGAAAATGGTGCGCCACCGGCCCACACCTCGTGGACCATGGCCGGGCAGATTCGCGTTTGTGTACTTCCGCGCACCGCGCTAGGATGGTTCATCACTCGGACGCTCCCAGCAAGAACATGGTCTCGAAACTCCAACAAACCAAAGCCACCTGCGGCTACACCCACAGTCCCGTTCTGCCCGTGTGTGGCACCTGTGCCCACTTTCGTTCCGAGATGCAGCCGGTCGCCTGGATGGCCCAGGACATCGCCACAAAAGGCGAGGTGAGCGTCTACGGGGTTGGCGTGTTCAAGCGGGTGGAGGACCTGCCTGACAACCTGCGCAAAGAAACCGGCCTGCGCTGCGGCCTGCTCGGCTTTGCCGTCAAGAAGATGGGCGCCTGCAAGACGTCATGGGTGCCTCGCCCGTGAGTGCGCCCCGGCTGACCAAGGCATTGATTGCCGCCCGCCTGACCTCGGCCGGCTCCCAAGACATTGTGTTCGACGGGCTGCGGCTGGGGCGCTACGTCCGGTACGGCGGCCGTGCGAAAGGCCCCGGGCGGTTGCCGCCCACCCTGTACGGTAGCCGGATCTATTGCGCAGGACTGCGCATCGAAGAGGAGGCCACCTCGAAGGCCGCATTGCTGAAGAAGGTCGTCGAGGCGTTGTGGGTTGCTCACAAGGCGGGCACATGGAGCCCTGCGGCCACGCCGGGCTCACCCGCCGGCGGAGCGACACTGGCGTTGATCACGACCTCTTTGGACGATCCCGACGCAATGCGGTGAGCACAGCCTGGGCGTCGAAGCTGGCTCTCACGCGCCCACGTGCACGGGTGCCCAACGGGCGACCTGACCCTTGAATTTCTGGTTCACGAAAATCGTTTTGCGCGGTTGAATCTTCTCGATGAACTTCTGGTCCAGGGCGAGCTTGTTGGCCGCCATGCGGTGGTACATCGGATCCAGGCCCAGAATGATCTTGCAGCCCACGCCGGCCAGGATCTGCTCGGGAAACTGGTGCGGGCTCTGCGCCACCAGGATGAGGGCGATCCCAAACTTTCGGGCCTCGTTGATGATGCGGCAGATGATGTGGTTCGAGTCATCGAGCATGTACTTCGGGGCCTCGTCGATGATGATCACGTCCGTGATGTCGTCGACCTCGCCGCGCGCGACGGCCGCCTGGAAAATCCTGTCGAGCAGGTTCTCCACGAACATGCGCTTCTCATCGTCGCCGTATGCCCGAAGACCAAAGCGCCAGACCAGGTCATGCGGGTCTAGGGGCGGCGGCACCGACCGGCACACGCCGGTGGCCTTGAGGTTATCCAGGCGGTCCAGCAGGCTCTTGAGGGTCTCAGCGCTCTCATAGCGGATCAGATCCTCCAGCTCGGTACCGGTGGCCACCTTGTCGATGAAGTTGAGCATGGCTTCCTTGGCCTTGCTCGCAGCCCGATTGCGCTCGGCCTGCAGGACCTCCTCGTCCTCCGAGGCTGAACGCTTCATGGTGTTCTTCACCTTGCTCAGCAGCGCGGCCTGCGCGCGGCAATAGGCCTCCAGGGCGATCAGGCCCTTCTGGTCCGTCCCCACGAAGATCTGCTTGAGCTTGAGCTGCGCCAGGCTGATGACGTCATGGATGGTTGGGTACTGCTTGCCCCAGGTCTTCTCTGGCCATCTGGCCAGGCCCTCAGTGTGCCGACTTGCCCACCAGCATTTGGTCGCCGGGTCGAACTGCAGGCTCACTCCGTCCCGGCGCGCCGCGTCTTTGGCGATCTCCTTCTCCTCGTAGGGCACATCGAGGTAGACCCGGCCCTCCTGGAGCCCATCCGGGCGACCGTCGCCTCCGTCGAGGGTCCAGGTCGCCGGGTTGTCCGGGTTGAACCCCCTCATCTGGTAGACGTCGAGCAGCAGGTTTCGCAGCACGCTCTCCTGCGTGGTGCCGAGTTTGCGGGACGAGCGCTGCAGCATCCCGAGGAAATTGGCGACGCTGCGGCGCACGCCGCCAAAGTGCGGATCTGGATTGATCTCCAGCGGGTTGAAGGCGTAGGGAGTGGACTGCGAGAACTTCACGTAGGAAGCGGGCACCTCGATATCCTCGTGGGAATCGAGGATGTGGATCCGCTGCAGATTGCGGCCGGCGGTCTCCCCCATTTGCTGGCAGAGCAGCCGCAGGCTGTGTGTCTTCCCGCTGCCCGAGTCGCCGAACATCACCATGTGGGCGTTGATCAGGTCCATGGGGCGCCATTTGAACGGCTGCCCAGCTTTCGGGTTGTCGGGGTGGTTGTAGTGTGTGCCGAGGGTGAGGTGCATAGGGTGCCGCCCACATGGCACACGCCATGCATCGGTTTTATTCGCTTCGCACCAATATACCAGAGCGATTTATATAACACCAGTTCAGGCGGAATTCGCCTCACTTCGGCAAGAGTGAAAAACCTCAAACTTCACCGCGCTGCCGTGGCGCGCTGGCCACTGGTGGCCACTCGATGTATTTCAGACTCCACGTCGGAGGCGCATCAGACGAAGTCAGTCCCCAATCTTCAGGTTCCGTCAGCGCTTCGGGGTTTGCATTCACGATGCTGTCGGTCACGTCCTCCCGATGCGACCGCGTGGCTTGGATCCAGCCTCCAAACCGGGGGGCGTGAAGTTCCATGGCCACGACGCGATTTTCTTCCTTGTCGAACACGATGCGCGTGTGAGTATCGGGGCCACCTTGGGTGAAGATGTGCGACCAGTTCCCGGAAAGAAACCGCTCATTTTCCGGATCGGTTTCGGCAGCCCGGCGGATCCGATAGGCATTGATCGCGCTGATGCGGTCCTGATCGTTCTCTGGCGCGGGCATCGGTGTGCCCAGGTATCTCGCTGCCGCCTCCAGCTCGACGACATCGACATCTTCAATGTCTGCGATCGTTGGTTCGTCCACCAACGCCCCCTCCAGCATGTCGCGCACTGCTTCACTGGCCAGATAGGCTCCGCGCTGCTCGGGGGTGAGCAGGGCCCACATCGGCCGCAAAAGGTCCTGCAGATCACCGACCTCGTGATCGGGCTCCGAATCTTCGCCATGGGCCTTTGCGATCTTCAGCAGGGCTTCCAGAACTTTTGCATCATTGACTTGGGTCATACGGGGTCTCGTCGGTTGGTGAAAGGGGTCACCGGGCGCGCTCAGGCATGGTGTGGGCCGATCGCGTGCCCGTGGCCTCGAAGAACGCTTCGGCGGTCACCGTTGGGAAATCACGCACATGGGCGGGCAGCCGCATCGTGGCGCCCGCCGGATCAAAGACACCCCCCTCGAAGTTGACATCGCCGACGTGTTCGCCCTGGGCGTCCTCGATTCGGCCACCGGCCCAGACGCACTGCTCAATGCCCGTGGCGGCAGCGTACTGGCGAACGATGTTGGAGGCGTCGTCCAGGCATTGCACCGGCCACCACAGGTCATCCGGCCCATAGGGAACGGGCTGATCTGGCCCGGCACCTTCCGTGTTGTCGCGGGTGGCCAGGAAGACGCGCAGGCCTTGCTCGCTTTGGTCGCGCGCGGCGTGCGCATCGCCACGGAACTGGTTCAGGACCAGCTCCAGGACTTCCTCGTTGATGATCCAGTCGGGGGAACCGGTGTCGAGCAGCAGCCCATCCCGGTTGACCCGCTGGTCCAGGGTCGGGAAGAAATAGCGGGAGATGAACTGCCCGTAGACGCTATGGAAGTAGCGCTGGTCAAAGAACTCCACCATGGGTGTGTTGGCGTCATGGGATAGGGCCCACTTGCCGCGGTACCAGTTGCCGTAGCCCATGCCGGGCAGGACAAGACGGGCTGTCAGCGGCACGCCTGTTGCGCTGTCGATGTTCAAGGTGTTTGTGCTCATGGGGGTTCAGTTCGAAAGGATGCAGGAATTTCGATCTCGGGACTACGGCCGCGGCCGCATGCCCCTCAGGTAGAGGCTTCGCGCATACGACTGGTCCAGGGCAGCTTCAGCCTGTTCCGCAAAGGCATTGAAGGCCGAGGCTGCCTGCTCCGCGGTGAAGTCGTCCTTGACCGTGACAGTGCAGGTCGAAAGCACGTTGCGCCCTTCGCTGATGTAGTTGCCCACCAGCTGGAAGCAATCCGCGTATGGAGTCAGGTATGCGTACGCAGTCTTGGGTCCCACCGCCGTTGCAATTTCCTGGGAGGCAATGGCGGATTCGCCAGGCAGTCCTTCGTAGGGAACCCAGTTCGCCTGATCGATGGCGACTCGCATCGCAGCAATGTGCTTGGCCATCCGGGTGTTTCGTTCAATGGTGTTCATGATGTCTTTCTGAATCAGCCGACGGCGCGTTGGCGGCGCAGGGAGGCCATGGACGCCTCGCGCTCGCCAGTGGTCTCGCTGGCATCGGTGGGTATCTCCGCCGGTGTGATGTAGCTATTGAGCCTGTCGCCGATGCGCCTGCCCACCGCGCGGATGAGGTCATAGGTGATGCCTTGTCCCAATAGCTGATGCGCCATGGTCGGGGAGAGGCCCTTCACCAGCTGGATGGGCACGTCCTTCACGCCGGCGTGCTCCTCGTGTGTGAGCAGGCGGGAGAGCTCAGGATTGGTCGGGTGGCGAAGACGTGGGTCAGTGCTACCGCCCTTGTAGTAATGCTTTCGCAACGTGGGCACGGTCTGCGAGTCCGGGGTCACAAACTGCATCTTGAAGCCGTTGCCCTCTGCTTCGTTGCGAGCCCGTTTGTCCTTGAGGTACTGCACCGCGCGCCACCTGGGATCATCCTCGGTGATTTCCGGGTCGATCACGTCTGAGAGGGTGCGCACCACCCGCATGTGCGGGGCGAGCTGCTCAAAGGAAAACTCGATCCCCTTGGTGACCGCCACCATGACCCAACGCACACGCTTTTCTAGACAGCCGAAGTCTGCCCCGTCGAGCAAAGCTTCATGGGTGTCGTAGCCCATGTCGCGGAACTGGTGGCGCAGGATCATCGCAGAGGCCGTACTGGCGTAGCGCGGTACGTTCTCCAGCGTGACGATCGAGGGATTGGTCTTGCTGATCACCACGAGCGCTGAATAGACGAGGTGACCCACCTCCTCGTGGTCCTCCATCTTCTCCAGGCCCTTTTTGGTGTGGCCAGCCAGCGAGGCGCCCGAGCAAGGCAGTCCCATCTCCAGAAGATCCAGCTTCGGCAGGCGCGAAAGCAACCATTCATCCTGCGCAAGTTCCTGCATGGGCACCGCCAGCGCGGCTGTGTCCTCGTTCCACGCGTCGTTCTGGACCATCGCGTGCAGCAACAGGTCCTCGCGCAGTTCGTTCACGAAAGTCAGGTCGCATTCGATGTTGGCGTCCTTGAGGCCTTGGTGGATGGCATGTGTCAACACGCCGCCGCCGTGGGCGAGGCTGCCGGCCGCCAACGGTTGCTTCTCGATCAGCTTGGTGCGCAACCGGTTGATCCGCTCGACCTTGCGCATCTCGCTCGCCAGCGGCAACAGGAATATCTTCCCCTTCCCTACGACCACCCGCACCGCGTCCATACCGTCGAACACAGCCAGCAACTCGGCAGAATTGATGTCGATGACCGGCAGGTCTTCGTCCTGACGGCGCCGGGCGCTCACGGCGCGTGAGCCGTCATCGTTCTTCGAGATGACGATGCGCTGCCCATCCACATCGACGTTGAAGCGCTCACCAGGAGAAAACCCGGCCCGAATGGCCTGCAGGCCATCGAAGTAGATGCGGGGACGCCCACGATTGGCGCCCACCTTCTTGATCCATACGTCTTTGAGTGCCACGCTCAACCCCTTGCCCGTTCGAACCTGGCCGCCAGGTCAAGCTCAATGCCCTCGCGGCAACCCGGGTGCGGTGCATGGGGTGAATCGCACCAAGGCCGATTGATGCCGGATGGCTTGTACAGGACAGCGCTTGGAGTGTCCCCCGCGCTGGCGTCAAATCCAGAGAGCCACACAGCCCAGAACCTTCCTTCGGCGAGCTTCACGGCAGCGTCCCGGTCGGACTCGGTCAATGCGTCGATGATCATCAGATCGAAGCCAGGACGGCTATCCCAAGGATGTCCGTGATCACGCATGACTTTGATGGAACGTGACTGTGGCGCGACAGGGCAGTGGGCTGGATCGTTCAAGGAAATCATGATGCTCACTCAGGCGCGCTGGCGTTCAGCCCTGGCGGGTTCGCTGGATGGGGCCTCCGCTTGCGCTGGCACAGCAGAAACACACTCGAGCAGGTAGCACCCGGATACGTTTTCCAGCCAGATGACCGGGGTATGACCGCTGAGAATTTGTGCTGAGGATCGTGTCCGAGTCTTGAAAGGCTCATCCACGCCGTCCAGCTGCACAAACACCTCCGCGCCGATAGGGTGGGCCGCATTGAATGCATCGCACTCGGCTTGCATTTTTTGTACGTTCGGTTTTTTCATTTGGAGATCTCTCTGGTCTGGTCATCCACGCTGGCGCTCCACAGCGGGCACCTCGCGGCTGACTTTCATTTCGTCAAAGCATTCGACTGCCATCTCGCGCTTGCGGGCAACCTCGGTAAGGAAGTCGATGAAATCCTGAGTCGCCGCCTGATCGCCGGCGGGGAACAGGAGCGACTGCTCGGCCAGTTGGTAACGCGTGCGCTCCGTGGGCACAAAGGTGCCGCGCCAGGCGTCCCAGCGGTCCAGCACGCAGCGAATCAAGCGTCCATAGGGCACGGCGCCTACAGCGCACGCCGTTGGCGTCATGACCAATGCAGCTCCGCCGGAGAGCACGTCCGCCGGCGTCAACCGCATGAGATCAGCCTGCGCCTCCGGGGCATCTTCTTCACCCCAGACGCGCGCGAGCACAAAGTCAATCGCGGCCTGGACCGTGGCTTCCTGACTCACACGGCGCGGCAGTATCCGGTTGACCTTGCCAATGTCCTGCAGAGGTCGCAGAACACGCAGGACCACAGCTTCGACCGGGCCGTCCAGCCAGGCGACGTTGAGCTTCTTGTGGTCAACGGTCACCGCAAACTGCACGCCTGCGATGGCCTCCTCCAGCAACAGCCTCGCCTGCACGGATGCGGGCCGGTCAGTGACAACAGCCAGCGCTGGCAATTGGAAGGCTGGCGCAGCCTGTTGGGCTTGCATGCGTTTTTGGCGGTCCACGACGATGGGCCGTGCTCCGCCGGGCGCGCCGTGGCGCTGCGCCATCTGACGGGTGCGCTCGATCTGGTAGTCGTACCAGATTCGGTCGCACTCAGCCGCATCCACCCGTTCGGGCGTCAGCTTCCATCCTTTGGACTGGATCAAGGACATGGGCACCTTGCGGGCGCAGGTCTTGTCATCCCAGACGATTTCGTAGACCAGGGCAAGGCTGGAGCTCCAGGTCGACTCACGGCTGGCGCAGACGATCGTGCCGACCACGCCGGTTCCATCGCACCGGTCGACCCTGTTGCCCACCAGCGCGATCATGTCAGCCCACCTGGCGCAGGTTGCGCTGGGATTGAATCCGAGCTTCGTCGGGGTCGCGAAACTGATAGAAGGCCATCGCCATGACGGTCCGCGCCCCCATTCTGTCTTCGTGGAGCAGCACTTTGATGGATCGTGTTCCACCACAGAAGGACACATCAACATCACACACCGAGGCATTGCCACTTCCGGCCGCCTGCAGCAGGTCAATCTCCCGCTGCGCGATGAATTTCTGATGGTTGGGCTGCAGTGCGCGAGCCTCCGGATCTGCCTTCCAGATCGCCAGCATCAACGCCCTTAGCTGATGGCGCCCGCCTTCGCCGGCGGCAAAGACGGCCCCGTACGTCTTGCGGCCGAGCGACTCGCGGCTGATGGCCACCGGCACGGTGATCAGCTCGAATTCCTCGAACGTGAGCAGTTTGCGTTCCATCTCGGCCAGCCGCATCGTGGCCGCAGCCTTGCTGGCATCTTCGCGGCCGAACTCGCTCTCGCCCAACACTTCCCCATCCTCATCGAGCACCTGGTGCACAAGGATCGAACCGCTGTCAGGCGCGCGAGACGCAAACCTGCACCCCTCCAGGACGGGCCTGAAGGTCGAGGGCGGCAAAGACTCGCGCGCGATTCGACGACAGGCCAGATGCGCTGCCAGCTCTGGCGTGGGGGCAGTGGACAGCACGTTGCGCCCCATCGCGTCGTAGACCATGAATTGCTCGGCGACAGGTCGAACACGGCAGATTCGCCGTCCCCATGGATGGCCCTTGATGGCGCCCGCATTGAGTCGCTCAGGAGGGGTGTAGTCCTCAGCTGCCGATGCGAACGGGCTTCCCGTGGACACAACCAGAGGATGGCGGCGAAGGGTCAGGGGCGTTTCGATCATGGATGTTCAGCATTTGCTTTGCGGATGTATATCACCGCAAAATTACAAAACAAGTTTGCCGCATCCATTTTTCAAACGCAAATCCATGAATCACCAGACACAACAAGTCGCCTCGCCGACCAGCGTGGCCATGTACCTCGCCGAGCGCTCCCGGCCGCAAAGCCTCTCGGGCCTCATTGAAGGCATGGGCCTCTCGGAATTCCATCGCAGCACGGTCTGGCGCTGGCTGAAAACCGCGCAAGACCAGGGCATGGTGGAGATGGCGGGCGACAAGAAGTCCAGCGTCTGGCGCGCCTCAGACCATCTCCTGCGAGATGTCCTGCGCAAGCAGATCGGCCAGCCGGTGAACAAGCGCCCGCTGGTGCCGTACCAGGAGGACTTCCTGCTGGAGTACGAGCCGAACCGCAGCAGCTACCTCAGCAAGAGCGATCTGGACCGTCTGCACCGCCAATGCCAGCCCGGCACGGCCGAGTTCACCAAGCTGACCCAGCGCGACCAGTCGCTGTTCATGTGCGGCCTGTCTTTTGCCAGCTCCGCTATGGAGGGCAACTCCTACGACCTTATCGCCACCGAGAAGCTGCTCCTCGAGGGTTTGGTGAAGGAGGACGCCACACCGCTGGAGACCACGATGGTGCTGAATCACCACGACGCGGCGCGCCACCTGGTGGACAACATCCATTTCCCGCCTTTCCCCAACGATGTCAAGATCGAGACGCGGGACATCAAGGAGCTGCATGGTCTACTCGCCTCGGGACTGCTCGCAGACCCTGGAATGTGCGGGAGCATTCGCCACGCGCCGGTGAAGATCCACCAGTCGTCCTATGTACCCCCGGTGCTGCATGACGTGCTCGTGCGAAACCTGCAGATGATCTGCGCTAAGGCCTCCCAGATCGAGGACCCGTTCGAAAAGGCCTTCTTCCTACTGGTGCACCTGCCCTACCTGCAGCCCTTTGAGGACTGCAACAAGCGCACCTCGCGTGTGGCCTGCAACATCCCTCTGCTGCGGCATGGCGTGGTCCCGATGTCCTGGCTGGATGTGGACCACGGTAGCTACAGCAATGGCCTGATCGGCGTCTACGAGCGAAACAACCCCTCCATCCTGGCCGAGGTCTTCGTCGATGGCTACCTGCACTCCACTGAGCGCTTTGAAATCATGAAGCGCACCGCGGTGCCCACCGCGACTCAGGTCCGGTACCGCAGCACGATCAAGCAAGTGGTCCGCGCGGCCGTTCTGGACGGCGACTCAAGCATCCCCGGGGACGTGGAGCCCAAGGACGTGGGGGAGTTCATCCTGCATGTCGAGAAAGAGCTCGCGCTGCTGCGCAAGGGCAACCTGGGCGCCATGGTTCGCTTCGGCCTGGCCGAGGGAGATGTGCGCCATTGGAACTGCCGTACTGAGGCTGTGGAGCCCGACGAGCCGCCGGAGCGGATCAGGGAACGAGCTAGCGGCTGACGAGCAGCCAGCGTGGATCGCCCTGGGCGGCCATTTCGACCAGGTCGCCCACATGGACGCCATTCGCCTTGAACCACCCCTGATTCAACTCCAAGGCCTTCTGGACCCCATCCACGCACAGCGTGGAGTGGGAATTCGCGTGTGCATCCATGATTTCCCGGATACGACCGTCGGCAGCGATGAACGCGATCGACAGAGCGATGGGGGTGTTCTTCATCCACATGCAGCGCTTCGTATCCCCCCCATCGAACACGAAGAGCATGCCCTGATCGGGTAGCAGCGAGCGGGTGAACATCAGACCCTTGGCGATCTGCGCCGGCGTGGTGGCCAGCTGCACCTCAATCTGATGCGGTGCGTCGCCCACCTGCAGGGCGACTTTGGGCAAGTCGGTCTGGGGCGTTCTCAGGCTCACCAGCCAGGCCGACATCCCCACAAGGACGAGTGCCGCCCCTGCGATCAGAAATCGCAGGGGTCTGCTCAGGCGTGTGGAAACTCTCATGCGGATTCACGATGCGTCTGCGACCGGAACACGGCGGGCCGGCTCAGATCCTCAGCCGCCTGCGTGGCGTAGCAGGCGTATTCGCCGCCGGCGAAGCGCTGGAACAGCTCCTGCACCGACCCGGCTTCCTGGGCGAGCACATTGCGGCGTAACCAGGCCATGGCGTCCCCAAGCATTACCCGATACTCCTCGAACAGACCACGGACAGGGGAAGGCGCCAAGCTGAAGGTCCCCTTATTCCACATTGAAAATGCATAGGCAGCGGCCTCTTCGGCGTTTTCGCATTCGCGCGCAGCCGCAGGTTCGTTCATTCGCATCAGGGCATCACGCACACGGGCATTGAGCTCGGTACCCGGCGCAAAGTCGGTCAGAACCATGCGGCGCTCGGACATGCTGAAAAGCTTGTCCATGCCGAAGTGGAAGCACTCGTGATCGAGTTCGGCTTTCACATCGCTGGCGCCGAGAGAAACCTGAACCATCGAGTTGATGTAGCTGCCTGCCACCTCCCGGCCCGAGGCCACGTTGTAGAGGTGTCCCACGAAGCGGATACCGCGGGCACTGCCGATCATGTGCCCGGCCATGGCCAGGTACTCCGTCAGCTGGTCGGGATCGTACTGGCGCGGCCCGTGAACGATGTTCTTCAACGAATACAGGGGTTGGGTCTTGAGCAGCTTTTCACGCACCGCCGGCGTCATGTCGAAGCACGGCACCTCGGCGGCCTCGAAATCGCCCATCTTGATGGTGTCAAGTCGGCACTTCTGACCGGTACCGGACAACGCTCGGTCGACGATCCCGGACATCACCTTCAGGTAGAACTCGTCCAGGTTGTCCTGCGTGACTTGCCGGCCACCGTTGCGCATGCTTCCCCGAATCCAGTAGAAACGTTCGATGGCAGGGTTCTCGGCGGCGCGCTGCATCATCCTTCGCATGGCCAGGCCCGCCCAGAGTTTGGTGTCCGTCACGAAGGGCCCCTTGGGGATACTCCTCCATTCCTCCATGCGCCCACGCTGACCCCAATCGGACTGAATTTCCTCGACGAGGAAGGTGTTGCCAAACACCAGTTCGCGCGCATGGGCAAACAGGTTCTTGCCATGGCGACCCAGATCATCACGGGTGAAGTGGGACCACTTGAAATCGTGCGAGACCAGCTTCTGCTGCATGAGCAGTGAGCGCTCTACTGCCAGACGCGCAGGCATCTCGGGATCCTCGCTGAGCCGCTCGATGTCGAAGGCGAACTGCTCCAGGTCCCAGTCAATCTCTTCCAGGCGGTCCTCGATGTTGTCACGCTGCGAGTTCGCAATGAAGAGGACCTCAGCGTACCGGCTGCCACTTCCAACTGCCGTTTTGTGCGAGAAGGAGGGGTACTGGGGAGAGCCCAGGGTCACCTCCTTGATGGTGATCCCCAGGTCATCGATCGCCTTGAGCAACTCAGCCCTCGTGTAGGACTTCGCCCCCCTCATCTCCATCCACGGGACGATGCCGATGTCATCGACCTCCGCCTGTTTGACTTGGCCCTTGGAGACGAGGCTCTTCAGGGTGTTGGCCCATTCCTTGGGAGGCGCTTTCTGCAATTTCGCGGGCAGGCCTTCGATCGCTGCCACCAGGGAGCCGCCCATCTTGTGGGTTTCACGATTGAGGTACACGACGATATCTGATGACATAATGTGTTTTCCGGTGTTATCTATTCACGAAGTATAGATAATCACCAGCCAGATTAATAATCGCCAGCGTTTAATCTGTAAATTTGCGCCTTGGTTGTGAATATACGCTTGCGTTTATTCTGCCTCACTGGTACGCTACCAGCAGGTAACAAGGCACTAAGAATGAAGCAGCACCCTGATGGCAGTGAGGGGAGCGGCAAGCGAGGGCGACCAAAGACAGGGAAGCCCGAGCAGGTACGTCTCCCGGCTGAAGACAAGAGCTTCGCGCTCGAACTTGGCAGTGGCAATCTCAGCAAGGGCGTTCGTGAGTCCATCTCGATCGCCCGAAACTTGAAGAACGCCAAATCGATGTCGGCAGACCTCCGGGCGCTGGCTGAAATTCGCGCCGCCCTCGCGGTGATTGGGGAGGAGTCGGACGATCCGCGCCAGATGCTTCTGTCTTTGCGTCGCGCCGCGCGCGCCATCGCCCGCAGAGCCACCACCGGTGGCCACATCAAGCTCGACAAGGACGGAATGCAGACCGCTCTTGAACTCGGCAAGGGGGACACGACCCAGGGCACGCACATCGCCCTTTCCGTTGCACGCTTCCTCGGCATCGACACCACCAGAAAGATGGACCCCAATGGGACTGATTCAGCAATCCCCAAGCGGTGAGCGCATGGGCGGGCGGCCATCGGCGCGCCAGGTCACCAGCTCAAAGCCCGTGTCCAAGGCCAAGCCCAAGGAGCCTGGCACCCCTCGCAAGCCCAGATCCGCCCTTCAAGCACTCCGCCTTGAAGACCCACAACAGATCCTCCTGTGCCCACCGGTTGATTTCGTCGACTGCACACACCCCATCGATCGCGTCGGATACGACCTTGTCAGCCCGGAAGCCGCGCTTTTTCAGCTGACCTACACCGGCCGCATGCGCGGCTACAACGACAAGCGGGTCGAGATCTGGTCCTGCCCATCCGAGCGCGTACCTCACCCAGGCGCATTGACCTGGCCGCTCATGAAGACCACGAAGCGAACAGAGATCGATCTCATGGACGCCGGCGGGCGCGAGGTGCACCTCACCCAGTTCTTCGCGCCACGCAACTGGGCCAGCCGCTCCCCGGGCGAGGCGATCATGGCGCTGGGATGCCTCAGGCAGTTTGGCGCGAAGCTCAGCATCGACGTGCAGAAAGAAGCTCCAGCGTATGCGGTGGGCACCATCTGGGCCCAGTACGCCGGCATTCCTGGCCAGATCTCGGGCGAACGCATCGAGCTGCTGGTGAACCAGAGCATTGACAACGAAATGGCGCACCGCGCATGCGCGGCCACGGTGCTGGGTGAGACCGGCATGAGCGACGAAGCCCTCATGGCCGCCTGTGGCTCGACAGAGGATCGAGGGTTTGCCAGCGTGCGCGACGTGCTCAGGGCCCTACACCGCCCAGACACCGTTGACGAAGGACGACTGGCCATCGAGTATGCAAAGCGCATCTCTGCGATCGGGCTGCAAGCCTCTGCGCTGCGCCACCACCTTCGCCACCCTCACCCCAAGGCACCCCTGCCGGTGAGCATCGGTGACCTCAAGACATGCACTGCCCAGTTGCCCATGCCACTGACCAAGGGGCAGATCGAGGTGGCCACCCAGGTGCTCTTACGCCTGCAAGAGCCCAAGCCGCTCAATGGTCTGCTCTCCGGCGATGTCGGTACCGGCAAGACCCTGACCTTCCTGGTGCCGGCCATCGCAGCGCACCGCGCCGGCGCCCGCGTGGCCATCATCACCCCGCGCACGCTGCTGGCGGACCAGATCGCAGAGGAGATCATCAAACGGTTTGACGGCCTGGTGGGCGACGTTGAGCGGGTTCCTACGGGCGGCAAGATCAAGAACTTCAACGCGATCCTGGTCAGCACGCACGGGCTCTCCTCAACGGCCGCGCGCCAAGGCTATGCCCCTCAACTCCTCATCTGTGACGAGCAACACAAACTGAGCGCTGCCTCGCGAGAATCGCTCGTAGCGCCTTTTACGCATGTGCTGGAGGTTTCGGCCACGCCGGTCCCTCGCAGCCTCGCTGCGGCCCTGTACGAGGGCATGGAGATCCTGAACCTGCGCGAATGCCCGGTGAAGAAGACCATTCACAGCGAGATCATTGACATGACCGACCGCGGCCAGGTCATCGCCGGCATCCGCCACACCCTCAACCAGGGCGGCATCGCGGCCATGATCTACCCCAAGGTCAACACCGCCGAAGGCAGCGAGGCCCAATCGGTCACGCGCGCCTTCGAGTCCCTCAACGCAGCCTTCCCAGGCCAAGGTGTCATGCTGCACGGGGACATGAGCGATGACGAGATGCGCACCAACATCGCCATGCTTCGCTCAGGCGAGAAGCGCCTCGTCGTTGCCTCCACGGTTCTTGAGATCGGGATCGACATCCCCTCGGTGAATTTCATGGCGGTTCGCGATGCCGATCGGTTCGGCATCTCCCAACTCCATCAGCTGCGCGGCCGCCTGGTGCGCAACGGCGGCGTGGGCGTCTTCATGATGGTCGTGGAGGACAGGGAAAAGACACCAGTGGCCAGCATGGAACGCCTGGAGGCGGTGGCCGCCACCAATGACGGATACAAGCTGGCCGAGCTCGACCTGGTTCAGCGCGGCTTTGGTGAGCTGGATGGTTCTGCCCAGAGCGGGAGCGCCTCCACCGTCTTCAGGAACATCAAGCTCGGCCCGGCCGACTTCATGGCGCGCAAGCTGAAAACGATCCGCACAGAGCCGGGCACCCGGAACTACAACAACGCGGAGACCGTGCACACAGCCCGGCAGGAACGCCTCATCTGAGTGCCGGGGCCGCCTCTTCAGGTGAAGCGAAAGCCCTCGACGCGTGTCTCGCGCCCGGCTTGTCGATCGGCCCAATGCGATGAAATGGCCAGTGCCGCCTCGCCCGGCTCAAAGGTGGCCAGCCGCTCAAGGAGGGCCTCCACGGTGGTCATGCCAACGCTTGAGGTGAAGTTCCCGGGCGCCCAGACCTGGCCGCCAGGGACAATCGAACAGGTCATGTTCAAGGCGACGCCCTCGTAGCCATACTCATCGCCGTCCAGCAGCATCAGCTGCACATATTGCTCAGGGTCATCCACGGCCTCAAAGCCCAGGCCTCGATCCACATCGAGGTCCACCACAGCAACGTCATTGAAAGGGCCATGCCCCATCTCCGTGAGCAATTCACGCAGGCGCTCAATGAGCGGCCGGGCAGTTGCACGGAACGGTGTTTCAAAGGCTGTGTACTGGTCGTTGTTCATGGACGTGGCCGGTCAAACTGAGGGGGCGTGCTGTTGGACTCAAGGCCAGCAGTTGGACCATCGCCTGAGACGGCCAGCTGAGCCTTCTGTTTTTCGATGGGGATGTTGCCGGCCAACACGCAGTCAACCTCAAGGAATCCAACCTGTTGAAATCGGGCTCCAGGGCCATCCCTCTTCGGCTGCAGGGAACGCATGGCAGATGAAAACGAAGCCTGTGTGGCCATGGCCTGCAGCGCCCCCTCGACATCGACACCCTGGCAGTCCAGAACGATGTGCAGCTCATCGATGCTGCCGGCAAACAGCCATCGGCGCTCCAGCGGCTCGCCGCCGAGATCATCGATCGATGCGAACGAATCACCCGACAGGAACAGGCCGCTATCCATGGCACCTGCTGACTGCCGGTCCTTCGGAATTCGGGGAAGAAGCTCCTCCCCTGCGCGGTAGCACAGGTATCTGACGCTTCCATCGATCTTCAAAGCGAAGTCGTCACCGGCGAAAAGGCGCCCAATGCAAGCACCCAGGTTCGTCCGGCCCTGAGGTGTGAGGTCTGCTCGCTTCAAAGGAGGTTCTCCTGACGATCGCGGTGGCGACGGGTGTCAATGGTGGACGTGAGGTCCACGGATTCGGGGGCATCCGACTGGTGTTTGAGCGCGCCCATGACGGCACCGATCACGTCCTCGGGGTTCTCCCGCCATTCATCGCTGGTCCAGTAGGCCAGTTCGAAGCCGTGCTGGGTCACGCGGATGTAGTCGCAGGGATTGGGATAGGCGGGCGAGCGAATTTCCCGGCCGCTGTGCGTCGTGACGATGCACTCATCGCCGAAGGCTTGAGCATCGTACTGGATGGATTCGATGGCATGGTCGAGCTCTTTTTCCGACCATCCCAGACGCTCCCCCAGTTCGTACACCGTTCCCGCGCGCTCGATCAAGGCGATGTGGGCGCGCCTGGCATCCGAGAGTCCACGGACACGTGCGATGTTGCTGGCAACCCACTCCTCGATGGCGGAATGGTCATCGCGTGAAACCAGCAAGTCCCAGCGGTCCCGCAGTTCCTCCGCGGCGTCTGCGAGCTGGGCATTGATCTCGCTCAGCGACAAAGTGGAGACTGGGTTGTTCATGGATTCAGTCATGGTGCCCACCCTCGCCACATTCATCCGAAGGGAACTGGCTCTGAACAGAACCATCATCTACCCGGTCTTCATGGCCAAGTTGGTTATTGGCCCTGCTGCTGGGGAGACTGGAGGTGAGGATTCTGTCGATCTCCCGGAGAATCTCCACCTTGAGGATTGGGAAGAAGGACACAAAGATCACGTTTGACATCAGCAGATCCTCATGCGCGCTCGCGCATGCGATGCACCTCGTGAGCGTCCTCGATGGGTTCTGCGGCAACCACGCGCATGGCGGGCCGGCTCACCTCGGGCAGCAAATCGCCCAGAGGCATGCTGCGTTGAAGAAGATCCAGGCATTGCGCGCGCGCCGCCGCCGGCAGCCGGTATGCGCGACCATCGGGCCGTTTCTCATCCCAATGCGTGATGCTGGGCACCGCCTGCAGGAACGCCGGCAAGTCCCCGCGCGCCACCTTGTTGCCGCAGCTGCGAACGCGGCCCTCGGCCTCGATGTAGGTTTCAAAGGCGCCGAAACGCTCGACCAGCGCAGCACCGGCGCAGAGATCGTAGAGGACGCGGCGGAATTGGGCGGGCAGGCGCTGCCCGGCGATCTTGTCAGCGTTCACGGATGCTCTCCTGAGTGATTTGGGGGGTGGCCGGGTCGACTTCATCGCCGATCGCATCAAGATCGGCATCCCATGGCTGGCACTGCACGTTCTCGATGCCGGTGGCCATTGCAATGCCGTGCTGGCCGAGCTGGCGCTGAAGCACGTCCAGGTGCGCCTCTTCACCGGCGGCAGCATGTTCGATGGCGGCTTGCGCGATCACTTTGTCCATGAGGGCCGGAACCTCTGCCTCCGGGATCTGTGGAGGGACCACCAGCAGAATGGGCTCGGAACGGCTCTCTGGGTCGCCATTCACAAGGCGCAGGGCCTTGTCCAGTGTGTTGAGGGATTTGAGTCTGGCCAGACGACTTTTCAACGAGTCGAGATGTGTTTGATCCCCAACGAAAAAGGGCGCTTCGCACCCGTCATTTGACGAAGAGTCCCAGAGGTCCTCGATGTCCTGGATCAGCTCGTGCAGATCCGGTTTGGAGATGACGCAGAGATCCCCGAGTTGGGGGTGAAGCAGATGTTGCGGCGACGATGTGGGGGTGGCCATGAGATGCCTTTGTTTCTTCGTTCGCACCACTGTAACGGCGCGAACTTTCAAAATCAAATCACCACACGCGCAATGGCAAGCCCTGTCAGTTCAAGGGTGTGCTGGATGGAAGTTGGTTTGGACGCCCACCGATGCGGCTCGGCTGGTTCTGCACTGCAATACCATGCCGGCCAAGTCTCGTGCAAACAAGATCCCAGGTTTCGGCGCCCATGATCACATCCCCATCATGTCCCACACCCGCCAGCACCTGGCTGAAAATTTCAAGCACGACATCGTCAGTCAGTCCAGGGGGAATGAGCAGGTAGGCCGGATGATCGAGTCCCTGGACACGGATGTACATCTGGCGCACAGCGCTTCCGAGTGTCTTGCTCTGAATCCGGGCGCCTGCGACACCGGCATCGCTCATCAGGCCCTGGTCCACCTTGAAATGAAGCGGCGAACTGTCGTGTTGAGCCGAGTTCCAGAGAACCCGGACCTTCTGGCACAGATCTTCCAGGTCACCCCGCCGAACTACGACGAAATCATCAAAGGTGGGTAGCTTGTGGATGTGATCCATAGGAACGGTTTGATATGGAGCCAAGGCGCTCTATTGCGCCGATACGAGGTATTCATCGATCTGTGTGCGCAACTGGTTGATCACCACCACGGTCATGCTCTCGTCAGAGGTGGTCGTTGCAGACATGTTGCGCTTGAGGTCTTCGATGAACACCCGGGCGGTACCAGATTTGAACCTGTGCGCCAAGAAGCCCAGGGCCTTTTTCACACCCATGCGCAGGTAGAGTTCGTTTCGCAGCGCCATGTCGGTCGCCGACGTGTTGTAAGCCCAGATCTCGCGCGAACCGGGCTTGGTGTACAGCAGCTGGGACAGCAGGCCCCTGTTGGTCCTGAACATGCCAAACAGCACGCCCGGCCGTGTGCACTCGGTCATGACCGTCTGCACTTCGGAATCCGTCAGGTCGAAGGTCGTCTTCAACTCCTTGCCGGCCTGCGCGCTGCCAGCGCCCAGAACGAAGAAGTTGTAGCAGTTTTTCACGAGGTCGGGCGGGAAGTCATCCAGGTCCTGGCTGGAGAGAATGCCGACCACGTTGTATTTCCGGCCCTCACGGGCGTCCTTCTGCAGCAGGTTCTGCACCGCCTCGATGCCCTTGGCGTTGTGGATCTCGTCATATTCGAGGAACTTCAATTGTTCCTGGATTTTTTGCGCACGATCGAGCTGATATGCCAGGTACCGCGGAGGGCAGACTTCACGCAGGTCTTCGGGGTGCAGGAAGAAGTGGCGTGCGCCGAGGCGGCGTGCGAACAGCATCATCATGGCAAAGCGCCGGCGGCCCTCCTCCGATTGGCTGGAGGCGGCCATGCCGTCAATGTCGATCACGATGAAGCGCGCATGCGCCTTGTGACGGGTCACACCTGAGAACAGACGGTATTCGTTGGCAGCCGAGATGATGTTGCGCTCGAACACCTTGACCATCATCTCGCCGGTGGGCGACGGGGCGGTGCCGAAGATGTCGAGCACCCGGCGGTCCTGCAGAACACGGGTGAGGTCGCCCAGCAGAGGCATCGCGTAATACTGCGCCTCCATGGACTCCTTCACCATGCCAGCATCAAAGAAGGCATCGACAACATCCCACACGCGCGGTGGCTTGTCCTCACGAAACTCGATGCCCACGCCGGCCAACTTCTCGGAGAGCGCAACGTCCGTGTTCCACTGCCAGCGTTTGGCCATGGGCGCGACGCGGGAGTAGGTTTCGTAGGCCACGTCGATCACCCGGCCGATCAGCTTCCCGCCTTCAGGCCCGAGGCCATGAGCGATGCCACCCAGCAAGGCCATCAGGAAGTCGCGATCCGAAGACAGCGGCATGTCGCAGCCATGCTGGGTGTCAAAGGGATTGACGCAATAGTTGATGTCCGTGGGCGTCGGCCGCCAGTACACCACCTGGTCAGACAACTCAGGAGGCAGAACGGCCTTGGCCAGATCCACCACACCCTTGGCGGATGGGCCCTTGTCGATCAGGGTCACCATGGGCAGATCTGTCGCACCTGGTGTGAACAAGGCCCCAGCGTTGAGCATGTTCATCAGAAACGACTTACCCGAACCAGTCGGGGCAAACACCAGCGTGCCCCAGTAGTTCTGCAAGGTCGAGCCCAGCATGATGGGGTACGGCCGCCCGCTGGGGGTGAACAGGACCAGTTGACCGCTGCTCCACACGCTCGAAGGAGCGAAGGCCGGCATCATTCGGGAAATGAAGGACACAGGCCCAGGCACATACTTGGCCTTGATGGTGCGCGAGTAGCCCGGCGCACTGGACAGGAAGGTGTGTCCAGGCTCGCCGCTCTCGTTCGTGGCCACGCACTGACCCCAGCCTTCGATCTTGGATTTCAGGAACGAGGCGTTGTCCACGCAGCCGCTGAGGGTCGGCGCCCAGGTGGAGAACACCGCGCGCAAGGCACCCACGTAATCGTCGGCGTTGTTCATGGCCATCAGCTCATCAAAACCCTCTTTGATCGAGCGGTTGTGATCGCCGGCGGCACCGTAGAACGAGCTGAACATGCGCTCGGCCCGGTTGTAGTCGAGGCCCCTGGGCGCGAGGTCGAAGTGCACCTGGTAAGGGATCATCCGCCCGATCGAAGTGGAGAGGTTGGCGAACCCCATGGCCAGTTCCTCTTGCGGGCAACTGTCCAGCGTCACGCTGGCGTAGTACATCTTGCCGCGCTTGCACACCTCGACGTCCTCGAAATGCTCGGTGATCTTCTCGGTCACGATCTGACGGCCCAGGCGCATAGGCAGGCCAAGATCCAGCGTTCGGGTGGAGCGCTGGGTCTCCACCATCGCCGGCATGTCCGAGATCAGCTGCGGCCGCCAGTTGGTGTGATTGCTGCCAGCATCCAGGAAGGTGCGCATCACGCTGGCCACCTGGTGGCAATTCAGGCGATCGACCATGATCTTCACGCCGACACCCTCATTGGTGAGCTTTTCTTCCAGGGTCAGCAGTGCAGCCTGGTGGCGAGAGTACAGGAGCGGGGGCGGCGTGGCGGGCACCTGGGTGAGCGTCGCATCCAGCACGACACCCGACTTGGAGAACTCGCGAAACTGCTTCTCTTTGAACTGCTCCCAGCGCTTGTGCTCATCAGGCGATAGGCCCACCAGGTGGGTCATCACCCCGAAGACTGCGATTTCGTCCACGCAGTGTGGCGCCATGGCTTCCAGGCGGTCACGGAACAGGAATTCGGCATCTGCGCCAAAGCGCTGGGCAGTGGCCAGTGAGGGACCGAGGATCTGCTTGAGAAGCGGCATGCCACCATCAGGGTTTGATCGGCAGCCAAACAGCACGCTGTGCTGCTTGCCATTGGTCCCGCTTTTGAGCAGCCCGGTCAGGGTTTTGGACAGGGCCTCGGACTGGTCATCGAACTCGGTGAAGCCAATGAGCCGCTTGGAGCCAACAACCCGATACATCGTCAACAGGCTGTTGGTGTCCGTGACGTAGGTGAACTCGTCAATGGGCGCGCGCAGCTGGCACTGAGCGTCGGAGTCACCCCCCATGACGTAGGATGTCACCCAGTAGAGGAATCGTTCGGTTGCATCAAGCATGGCCACCCTCCCGAGCAACGCTGCGGTTGAAGTCTGGCACGAAAGCCGCAGAAACCTGGACCTCGCCCGCGCCGCGCCGGCGGCCCTCCTCGCGAAGGGCGTTGAATGCATCGACTTCGCCCAGGATGTTCTCGACCGAGGGATTCAGGTCACGAGCCTTGATGAGGGCCTGGCCGACCACCATCACTCGCTTGAGCGGCGGCAACATCGGGAGATCATTGAAATCGGCAGCCATGCGCTCCATGAGCATGGCTGCGCGAGAGGTGCGGATGATGGCCTTCATCTGGTCAATGGCGATATGGTCGGTCATGTTCTTCTCTCGGTTATTGCTCAAGTGCTGCTACCAGCCCGTTTTCTTCGAAAATCGGCCGGAAACAGGGGTGGGCGATTTCGCCCTGCTCCGCAAAATTCAGGAGATCGGGCAGCTGGTCGCGCGGCACGTTCAGCAGCACCGACCCGTTGCCGTAGTAGGCGACATGGAACCCGCCCTGATAGGCTGCCAGCGCAAGCTGGAATGACATGGCGCGGTCAACAGCTCGCAGCCACACAGACCATGGCGGCAGCTGCAGTTCACCGCGGTTGCGATAGCTGTTGGCCAAAGCCTTCCAGTGCGCTTCTGCCACCAGGCCGGCGGAGACCGACAGCGAGAACAGCGGGTCGTTCGTGAGCATCTCCGGCAGCATCAGGCGCCGCGGCAGCTGACGGCTGCTGGCTGCCGTGTAGATGCCTTGGATGTTCACCCGGGCGTGGTCCTTCAACCACCGCAATTCGGGCTGGCTGATGCAGGTGCGCAGGGCTTGCTTCGATGAAGTGGTCGAGCCGTAGGAGCACAGCGCGGCCAGATCAGGGTCACGGCCCTGAAACTCGACCGTTCCCTCAACGATGCAGGGCCGTTCCGGATCCAGCGCCCGCTCCAGGGTGCAGTGAAACTTGGGATTGGTGCTCGCGCTCTCGTACGACCACTCACCCTCTGGAACTTGGGAGGCCAGCACCCGCTGGGCATACTCCAGCCGGTTGAAGCGCAGGGTTACGCTCACCGAGTTGGGGATGAATCGCTGGTGCCAGACAGGCGAGCTGGTCGTCTGCATGGCTGAGGACAGTGGCTCCATCATGGTCGACTGCACGCGAGGCGGCTGGACTTCCTGGTACAAAGTGTTGCGAATGCTCTCGACCAGGTTGAACGTCTTCAGGCGGGTGATCGGGTCCTGCCAGCCGTAGCTCTGCGTGGCGATCACCATGGCCTTGTGGATGGTCGGCGACAGGATGGTGCACGCCCGCTGAGCAAGGCTACCAAACCGGCCTTGTGATCCAACCGTCAGACCAAAGTCGCTGGCGATATGGCTGAGCTTGGAGACATAGTCGCTCGGGCGCATGTGATGCAGCCGCGACCACTTGTCACGAAACTCCTGGCTATCGGCCGAGCACACCCAGATGCAGTCGCTCTGCAGGTCATGGGGTGAGTTGAACCGCATGGCCTCGCCATCCGGAAGGGATGCCCACCCGCTCTCACGGGAGTCATCAAAAATCGCGACACCGAAGCGAGGCAGGATGACCCTCGGGATATTGGTGGTCCGAGAGCTTTCATCGCGTGTTTTGAGCATGCTTGGTGGCCCCTTCCCAAAGCGAGAAGGGCAATGAGGTGAAATCGTCGAGGAACCTCCGTCCCTCGTTCTTCAGTACGTCCTCGCGGAACACCAGTCGCAGGTCCCCCAGGGTAGAACCTCGATTGGCATATTCCTCAGGGGTAAGCTTCTCCATGGCGCCGGCGAAGTCGGCTGGGCGCACGGACCCGAAGGCCTCGCGCACAGGCTGCGAACGCTCTTCCAGCATCTTGTAGATCAGCTTGGCCGTCGCCTCTTCGGCCGGGTCGAGAAGGGCCACACCGATGGCCCTCTGCAACAGATTCAGATCCGATGGAGCCAGCTCAGGGACGGCTGCTATCACGGTCTTGGTCCGCAGGTTGTCGTGCGCGAACTGGTCCTGGCTGCCTGTCTGGCCAAGGTGGTGGTACGCGTGGCAAAGCGAATCGGCCACAGCGAAGTTGTTCGCTTCGTTGTGGCCGTGATTGCCATCGAGGTGATGGCAATGGTTGTGCTTCGACGTGTACCCACAAAACCGGCAACGGTTTTCCTGAGCGGCCATCACGCGAGGCCGCACCGCCTTGTACTCCGCATCGGCACGCAGACGGGCATTGCTGTTGTTCCGAAACAGCGCCGGGTCCTGGATGATGCCAACGAGGAGAGACAAGAACTTTTTCAAGGTGCGGCCTCGTCGTGATCAGTTCAGCTGACGGCCGATGTCGGACTCGGAACCGCCCAGGGTTTCGACGATCTGCACGCCAACCCACGACAGGGCCATGCCCAGGCCACCGGCGGCGAGCTGGATGCCGATCTTTCCCCAGCCAATGTCATCGTTGCCACGGTCGTACTTCTTGTACAGGCTGAAGCACGCACCCAGGATGAAGCCCAGACCGCCCAGAACACCGAGCAGGATCAACAGGCCGATGGCTGATTGGGCCAGCGTGTTCAGGTTTTGGAACCCGTTGATGAAGCCTTGCGCGAGCACAGGGGTCACCACCAGGAAAGGGCTCACACTGGCGCCCAGGCGGAAAGCCTGGTTGTACGAATTCATCGTCGCAAAGACCTCGAGAAAATCGAGCTTGAGCTGTTTCGTCATTTTCATGATCACTCCAAAGAAAGGAAAAAAAGTTAACTTCCACCCACAAAACTACTGATCGCTCCTGATAGGTTGACAGCCAGTGCGCCTCCAATGAGGTGCCAGATGCCCTGCCAGAAAAGATCACCACCATTTCCCCCGGCACCTCCACCGTTGGTTGCCTTTGCCCACAAGAGCAGACCCCTATATGCGCCTGCCCAACCGAGCATGACGACCCACAACAGAACAACCTCCATCACCTGGCGCCAGAGACCTGCACCTTCAGGCAGTGGCGCATAGGCCAGCACACCGCGGTAGTCCTCAATGGGGACACCAGTGATCAACAACGAAACATCCTCGACCGTGGAGCCGAATCGCAACAGCATTCCGCCAATCAGCAACCGCATCGCAATCGCCGCATAGCTGGATTCCTGGTCTCGGACGTCGCTGGACTTCTTGTAGATCGAAGCGATCGCGGAGAAGAGCAGATACAGGCCGGTCAGGACCGACAGCGCTGTCAACAGAAACGGGATGAAGCTGTTGCCGAACGAAGTCGCGCCATTGAGGATTGATTCGATGTTCATTTGCGCATCTCGCCCCGATCTGTCATGACGCGCCCCAGGGCGAACTGAACATCCGTGACTCGGGCGCCATCGATGAGATCACCCTTGGCTACGATGCGGACCTTGCCCGTCGCATCGCGAACCCAGGCCTGCTGGAATGAGCCATGTTTCGGCTCGATGGCCAGAAGGGTGTAGTTCAACAAGCGCCCCAGATCATTGGTGCCGTTCTGCGTCGCCACAGCGGCCCTTGGCGGCCTGGACCGAACAGCGCTGATGTACTCACGAGCGGGACGCTTGGCGACCTGGTTGCGAGCAGCCGGCCGTCTTTTCTGCACGGGGGCCTCGACTGCTGGCGACCTCAGTGCGGGTGTGGGCCTGGCGACCGGCGAAGCCACAGCGACGGCCACAGCAGGAGCGCTACCTGACACGACCGTAGGCTTGATTTCGGCCGGAGCGACAGTGATGGGGGCCACAGGCGTCTTGGCAACCGCGGCCAAAGGTGGCGCAACTGTTGGGGTCGCTGGTGCTGCCACAGGTTGCTGAGGTACCGCAACGGCAACTCCTACCGGGTTGACCGCCGGCACCGCTTCAGGCGATGGACCAGTCACCGTCACGAAAGGGGCAAGATCATCGTCCACAGGGGCACCGCCGTTACCGCTGTTGCTGATGGGCAGCGTTGATCCAGTCCCCGCTGTCTCAATGCCAGGCAGGCTCTGTTTTGGCTCGGCACTCAAGGCCGTGTCGATAAGGGACACACCGCCTGAGCGGGAAATCTCCCCGGTGGCGAAGAGCTTCTGGTAGAGCCCGTAGCCAACATAGCCCGCAGCACTCAAACCAGCGATGGCCACAACGATCAGAACCGGCAGGATCGAGCGCTTTTTCGCTGGCTTCGAAGAGTCTGTTGACTCAACATCCTCCGCATGCTCGCGGCGATCTTCGCCCGCACCGGTAAGGTCGATGACACCAT
>JAUSAI010000147.1 GCA_030652945.1 Caldisericota bacterium
CTGGAACGCGATCGGGCTGACAGGATTTGAACGTGCGACCAGGCGAGCCCAAGAGGACTGTGAGCAACAGGGAGTGCTCCTGAGCCACGCGCGGGCATCCACACATCCTCTGAGCTGCGCCTTTATCCCGCACCCGCTCTCAGCCCAAGGACAGTTGTAGCCCGATTTCGCACTCGAAATCGGGCTACTCAGGCCTTTGACCTGCGGTTTTGTGGTGCCCCCAAGGGAATTCGAATCCCTGTTGCCGCCTTGAAAGGGCGGAGTCCTTGGCCACTAGACGATGGGGGCGATATGCGTTTGTGGTGGGCCGTGTAGGGATCGAACCTACGACCTTGGGATTAAAAGTCCCCTGCTCTACCGACTGAGCTAACGGCCCGTCCCGTGTTCGGGTACAGCCCGAGCACAGGGCGAAGCGTAGTCTAACGTGGGATGGGCGGAGGGTCAACGGCTCAGCCAATCGAATGTGGTAGGCAAATAGAAATGTCACCCCTAGCTGTCACGTGAGAATGTCACCCTATGGACAGGGAGACGATCACGTTGACGATGAAGGAGATGCGCAGGCTGCAGACAATCGAGACGGCACTGGCCGGACGGATCACCAATTCCGAGGGAGCCCGGCGGCTTGGACTGAGTGATAGGCAGTTCAAGCGGCTGCGTAAGCGTGTGGCCACGGAAGGACCACAGGGCGCGATCCACAAAGGCCGGGGCAAGGTCTCGAACCGCAGATTGTGCGAGGCTGAGCGGGAGCGCATACGCGACCTGCTTGAGAACACGTACGCGGGGTTCAACGACACCCATGCCCACGAGATGCTCTTCGAGCGTCACGGGGTCAGCGTGTCGAGGCAGACCGTGCGTACTATTCGCAAAGAGTCGGGCCTATCCGCCGTGAGGCGCAGGCGTGCCCCGAAGCATCGCTCGAGGCGCAAAAGGCGAGACCGGGCGGGCACGATGCTTCTACTCGACGGCTCCACTCATGACTGGTTCGAGGGCCGTGGATCGAGATGCACGTTGCTGGGCGCGATCGACGATGCCACCGGCATGGTCGTGGGTCTGTGCTTCGAGCCCACCGAGGATTTCGCCGGCTACCTGGGCATGTTCCGGTCCATCCTCACCGAATACGGGGTACCGGCGTCCACCTATTCGGATCGGGGCAGCGTCTTTTTCGTCAACAGCCCAGCATCCACCGTGGAAGAACAGCTCGAGGGCACCATGCCGCTCACACAGTTCGGACGCGCTTTGGACGAACTGGGAACCGAGATGATTCGCTCGCTCTCGCCCCAATCGAGAGGACGTGTCGAGCGGCTGTGGGGCACTATGCAAGACAGACTCGTCTCCGAGCTCAGGCTCGAGGGCGTCGGCTCGATCGAGCAGGCCAACGAGTTCCTCGTGTCCTTCGTGCCTCGCTTCAACGCCCGCTTCTCACGCCCGGCCGCTGACCCCGAGGCCGATTGGCTACCCGCACCGGCCGACCTTGACTGGTTCCTGTGCGCGAAGTACCGCCGCACAGCGGCCAACGACAACACCGTCCGCCTCGGCGAACGGACGATCGACGTGGCGCCCGCCGCGCACCGAGCGACCTTCGCCCGAGCCAAAGTGGAGGTCCACGAGCTTTCGGACGGACGCGCGAAGGTCGTACACGAAGGGCGGGTGATAGCAGAGCAAAACGCACCGGAGGGCTTCAAACGCCTCACGCCCAGAAACAACAAGGGCTTGAAGGAGGCCGGGCAGCTGCCAGTGGCGATCTTGACAAAGAAACCATGCGCGACCTGCGGCCACAGCAAGAACGAACTTGAACGGA
>JAUSAI010000153.1 GCA_030652945.1 Caldisericota bacterium
GGCACCAAGATCGGCTGTGACAAGGGTGAATGCGGAGCGTGCACGGTCATCATGAACGGGCGTACGGTGACGAGCTGTCTCATTCTTGCCCCCCAGGCGGATGGTGCAACTGTGACAACTGTAGAGGGGATCGATCAGGAAGGCCGATCGTCCGCGGTGATACAGTCGTTCATCGATGAAGGTGCGGTCCAGTGCGGCTTCTGCACGCCCGGGATGGTCGTTGCAGCTCAGGCGCTTCTTGACCAGAATCCCCAGCCATCCGACGCGGACATCCTCGAGGCATTGGAGGGGAATCTCTGTCGCTGTACCGGCTATCAGAAGATCATTCGTGCCGTGCGCAAGGCCGGCTCTCCACGACGATGACCACCGCTGTCATTCTGGCGGCAGGCCATGCCGATCGGATGGGGGCCAACAAGCTTGTTCTGCCCATTGGCACATCGTCAGTTGTCGGCCGAGTCGTCGACGTCGCCCTGGACACGTGTGACAAGGCTGTGGTCGTCATCGGACTGCACGACACCGTGACCAGAACAGCTGTGGAGAGGGCAGTGCGAGAGCACGGCGCAGGAGATCGCGTCCAGATCGTGCAGGGTGTTCCCTACGATCCGGGCATGTTCATCTCTGTCCAGGCTGGTCTGCGGAGTGCTGGAGACTCGGATGTGGTACTCATCTTTCCCGGAGACATTCCACTTGGTTGCCGGGAGACGGCTATCGCAGTTCGTGATGCAGTCCTGCAGGGGCCAGGCGGCATCGCAGTGCCCGTCCATGACGATCGGCACGGACACCCCATTGGCATCAGCAGCCGCTACCTGACAGAGTTGGAGCAGATGTCCCCTCACGCGACGCTTCGGCAGTTCCTGCAGGCACATTGGGGCGACGTGGCACTCGTGCCGGTGGACGATGTGGGCATGCTCATGGATATGGATACGCCTGCAGACTACGATGCCGTCCTCGACCGCGCTGCGGCGACGCTTCCATACAATCAGGAGGTCTGATGGAATCAGTTTTTCAGGTCATGGCACGGCTAGAGCAGGAAGGCACGCACTTTGCCGTGTGTACAGTCATCGACGCGACCGGCTCGACTCCGGGGCGCACGAGTTTCAGGATGCTCGTACAAAGCGATGGAACGCAAACTGGGACGGTGGGCGGTGGAAAACTGGAGCTGCTTGCCACCGAAGCGGCACGGGAAGCTCTTCGTACAGGCGATTCGCGCGTTGTCACCTATGATCTCGAGCAGGAAGGAAGGAACAGTATCGGGATGCTGTGCGGCGGACAGGTCACCTTGTTCATCGAGTATGTCGGCTGTCGGCCGCCGGTGTACGTCTTCGGCGGGGGGCATGTCGGCATGAACGTCGCACGCTTTGCCGCCGCCGTTGGGTTCGACGTCACCGTCATTGACGACCGGCCGGATGTTGCATCACCCGAACGCATCCCCGAGGCACATCACTTCATGACCGGGGATTTCGTCGAAACCGTGGCTCATGCGTCGTTTCGTGTGCAGGGATACCATGTCATCCTGACGGACAAGCACAGCAGTGATGAGCGGGTCCTGCGCGCCTTGCTGGAACGTGGCGTCGATGCGAAGTACATCGGGATGATCGGGTCAAGGGCCAAGATCCTCGAGGTCTACCGCCGCCTGGCTGCGGCGGGCATCGCGGTGACGGATCTGGCGCGCGTGCATGCGCCGATTGGGGTCGACCATGGAGGGCAGACAGCCGAGGAAATTGCACTGTCCATTGTCGTCGAACTCGTTGCGGCGCGGCATGACCACGAGATGGCGGACTCGCTCCGGGACAAGGCGCACCTTGCCTCACTGCTGGAGAGAGAACCGTGATCAAGGAACTTGAGTACGAGGTCGCACACAACCTGGACGAAGCCCTGGCCCTTGCGGCCACGCTGGGCGAACGCAAACGCGTCGTGGCTGGTGGCACGGATGTCGTCGTCCGGCTCAAGGAAGGCCTCATCCGCGAGGACGTCCTGCTGGACATCTCGGGTGTCGAAGCGTTACGCGGCATCCGGGAAGAGGATGACTGGGTGCATGTCGGGGCACTCGTCACCCATGACGAGCTCGCCTTGTCGCCGGTCATACAGCAATCGGCGCCTGTACTTGCTGCTGCCGCCCGCACCGTGGGAGGGCCTCAGATACGGCATAGAGGGACGATCGGCGGCAACGCTGCCAACGCGTCGCCGGCAGGCGACACTCTTCCCGCGCTGGTGGTCCTGGACGCCCTCGTCATTCTGGGGAGTGTCTCGGGTCAGCGCGAAGTCCCGGCCCTGGACTTCTGGACGGGCCCGGGCCGCTCGGTGTGCCGGCCGGACGAGCTTGTCACAGGGTTCCGGTTCCCCAAGATGGGGGTGGATGACGTCGCAGGATTCCGCAAACTCGGGTCACGCCGTGCTATGACCATCGCGACAGCCAACGTCGCCGTCTTCTTCCGGCTGGGAAAGGGCGGGAGAATCACCCACGCACGTATCGCCAGCGGCTCTGTCGCTCCAACGGTGGTGCGCCTGTCCAAGACCGAGGAGCTGTTCCGACAACTGCTACCGGTGCTGTCGCTGGCCGCCGTACGTGGAGCAGCACAGATGGCGTGGAAGGAAGTCGCACCTATCGACGACCTGAGGGCGACAGCGTTGTACCGCAAGGAAGCCATTGTAGGTCTGCTCACAGAGACTGCATACGAGGTGCTGAGGGGGAGATGGCATGAAGGTTAGGATCAAGCTGTTCCAGGACTACAAGCGCTACCACGACACGCCGGACTATGAGCTGGACCTGCCCGAGGGAACGACAGCGGGGGCTATCGTCCAGGAGTTGGGCATCAAAGGCCCGGAACTGGCATATCTCATTCTCATCCTCAAGGGAAAGCGGGTGCTCGACGACTACATTCTGCATGATGGCGACGAGCTGGTCTTTGCAGCGCCCATCGGGGGCGGATGAACTATGGATTCGCTGTCCGACACGACAGGCACAACGCGTCCCAGCCTTCAGTTTGAGCAGATAGCACGCATCGACGCACGCGACAAGGCGAGCGGACGGACGCGCTACATGTCCGATCTGTCGTTTCCAGGCATGCTCTATGCCACATTCGTGCGCAGCAGGTTCCCTCATGCGCTTATCCGACGGGTGGACACCAGCAAAGCACTCGCGCTTCCCGGTGTTGTCGCGGTCCTGACTGCAGCGGACGTTCCTGGCTTCAATGGGTTCGGCATCGTCGTTCCGGACATGCCGGTCATCTGTGGCGACAAGGTGCGCTACTTGGGGGACACGGTGGCACTGGTAGCCGCCGAGAGCGGACGTATTGCTGAGCAGGCAGCCAAGCTGGTGGACGTCGACTATGAGGAACTGCCTGTCGTGGACGACCCCGTCGCTGCCCTCCTGCCGAACGCGCCCAAGGTGCACGACAAGGGCAACATCTGCCTGCACACGCTTATCGCCAAAGGCGATGTCGAGCAGGGCTTCCGTGAGGCGGACCTCATCATCGATCACGAGTATCGCACGCCGCGCCAGGCTCATGTACCGCTGGAGACCGAGTCGGGTGTCGCCGTCCCTGAGGCGGACGGGTCGCTGTCGATGTATGCGGGGTCCCAGTACGCATTTCGTGACCAACTGCAGCTGGCGCGCATCCTGGGCATGAACCCGCGCATGATCCACGTGGTCAGCAACCCTGTGGGCGGTGGCTTCGGCAGCAAGGACGAGCTGACTATCCAGGGCGGTCTTGCCCTGCTGGCGATGAAAACGGGCCGTCCAGTCAAGGTGTCGCTGTCGCGTGAGGAATCACTCGTGTCCGGGTGGAAGCGCCATCCGTTCATCATTCGGATGAAGACGGGATTCAAGAAGGACGGGACGCTCGTCGCCAACGACGTCGTCTGCTACGAAGACAAGGGTGCCTACAGTTCGCTGGGAGGCCCTGTTCTCAACTTGGCCCTGGAGCACGCGTCGTCGCTGTACCGTGTCCCCAATACCCGTCACGAGGGATGGGCGGTCTTCACCAACAACGGGACATGTGGCGCTATGCGAGGGTTCGGCGTGCCACAGGTGCTGTTTGCCATCGAGTCCAACATGAACGAGGCAGCCGAGAAGCTGGGACTGGACTCCGTGACTATCCGACACCGGAATGTCCTGCATCAGGGAGAGGTCTCGCCTATTGGGCACACCTTGCGGACGGGTGTCTCCATGGACCTCGTGCTCGACGCCATCGAGCGCTCCGACCTGTGGCAGCGCCGCACGGAGTACAAGCGAGCAGAGAGGCCGTGGCTCAAGCGCGGCGTCGCTCTGGCGATTGCACCTCAAGGTGCCGGCCTCGGCCTGGGCATCCCCGACTACGGAGGAGCGTACATCGATTTGGAGAAGGACGGCACGTTTACCCTGCGCATCGGGCTGGTGGAATACGGGCAGGGAACACATACGGGCTTCGTCCAGATGGCGGCAGCACTCTTGCACGTGCATCCGTCTCGCATACGACTCATCGCCGGTCAGACTCGGGACTCGGTGGATGCAGGACCCGCGACGGCATCGCGATCCACCTACACTGCATCGAACGCGATTGCGGCAGCATATGATGACTTCTGCAACAAGGTCGAACAGGCGGTTGACGGGCCGGACAGCACTGGTGTGGCGTCTTCTTGCACAAGTCGTGATGGTGGTATGGAAACCCCCGCCGGATTTCGCAG
Organism: Caldisericota bacterium; assembly: GCA_030652945.1. GTDB lineage: Bacteria > Caldisericota > Caldisericia > Cryosericales > Cryosericaceae > Cryosericum. Next base: position 4,666 of record JAUSAI010000153.1, read on the forward strand.
CTACGAGCAGTTGGCAGAAGACTATGCACAAGAGGTGCTGCTGCGCGGCGAGGGCTACTTCGTCTGGCCGACGGCGGACCGCGAGATTCCCGGCGCCGCAGGTCTTCCGCATTGGATCTACAGCTTCGCGGCGCAGGCCGCACTGGTCGAGGTGAACACGCTGACAGGTGAGACTCAGCTCCTTCGAGTCGCCACGGCTCTTGACACGGGATGCACCATCAACCGAGAGCAGGTTGAAGCTCAGATCGACGGCGGGGTCGCCCAAGGGCAGGGCTTTGCCCTGTCGGAGGACACGCTCATCACCAAGGGACAGGTGCGCAGCAAGAACTTCTCGACCTATGTCATCCCTACCGTGCAGGATGTCCCCAGCCACGAGTACATCGTGCTGGAGAATCCCGAGGGCACCAGCCCTCTTGGCGTGCGTGGCATCGGCGAAGTCACGATGGTCCCCATCATCCCGGCAATCCCGCTGGCCATCCACGACGCCACCGGCGTCTGGGTCCGCCATCTGCCGGCGACGCCCGAGCGCGTCTATCGCCTCCTGCACCCCATGATGGACGAATGAGAACGCAAAGGGGAACTTTCACACTCGCTGCGGTGTCCTAGCGGATGGTGGTCTCATCTAGAACCATGGTCTGCGGCTGTGCCGCGTGAATCAAGTACTACCGAACAAGGAGGTACTCATGATAAAGAGAGTATTGACAGTGCTGGTCGTCTTGGCACTGCTCGTCGCACCAATCACGGCGAATCCAGCAAGTGTCTCGGCCACAGTTGCTGTAACAAGTGTGACGGCTACTCCGCCTACGGTCGGGGCCCCCAATGTAGGCATCTCCGTCACATTCACAACAACGGTCCAGGTGCCTGCGGGACAGACGATCACAGTTGTGCTCTACCACCATACTGTCACCGGCGGGGCCAAGTCTCTGCTAGTGGACTCAGGATCGTACGCTGCCTCAGCAACAGCGTCGGGCAGTTTCATTACGGTCACGATGGGTGCTGCCCTCCCTGTAGGGTCACACACAGTGGCGTTTACCGGACTGACGGGAATCACAAATCCAGCCTCGGCGACTACCGCATGGATCGGGGTGAGCACTTCCGTGGAGGGTTCAGGCGCGGCGGGTCAGGTATCTATAACCAGCGGCACCGCCGTGACTGGTGCCACAGCGTCCAGCCCCACGCCAAACACTGTGGGTTCTGCGGCTGGCTATTCAGTGTACTTCTACACGAGCAGCACTGGCGCACTGACTGCTTTGGACTACATCTACCTGACGTTCCCCACGGCGACTACCGTTCCCGCAATGCTGACTGCCGGGACCGTGACAGTCAATGGTTCGCCCGCAACTGCCACGCGAGTGGGGTCGACGATGCAGATTCAGATCACAGTGCCTGCGCCGATTGCGGCAACCGGATGGGTGTATCTAACCATCCAGTCGACCTCAGGCATTCTGAACTCGACAGTGGCAGGGACCTACTCTCTCTACGTGTCGACGACAGTTGACACTGCGTCTGTTGCTTCCACCACCTTTGGGCTCGCTGGGTCCTCCATCTCGAACCTGAGCGTGACAGTTGATCCTCTGACCCCAAGCAGCGTGGCACAGTTTGCCATCACATTCTACACGAGCTCATCCGGCACCGGCGTCAAGTCCGGGGATACGATCAGAATCGAATTTCCTGTTGGCACGGCGTTCCCCTCTGGTTCGTTCTGCCCCGTCTGCTTTGTGATCAACGGCCAGCAGGTCCAGGCAACGCCTACGCGCAGTGGTAATGTCGTTACAATTACCGTTCCGACAACCCTGCCAAGTGCCACCCAGTTCGTGTACTTGACCATCGGCATGACAGCGGGGATCGTCAACCCTCCCACGTCAGGCAACTACTCGCTGAAGGTCTCGACGAGTCTCGACACGACACAGGTGACGTCGAGCCAATACACGCTCGTTGGCACGTCCATCAGCAACCTAGCGGTGACCGCCACGCCGACGTCGCAGAGTGCCTACCCTGAGCTCAGGTTCACCTTCACCACATCCAGCTCCGGTGCGCTCACGACAAGTGACTACGTGTACATCCAGATTCCCAGTTCGATGAACCCGCCGTCCTCGATTGCGGCCAGTGGGATAACGGTCAATGGGACTCAGGTTGCCTCATCGAGTTCCATCACGTCCGACAGACTCTCCATCCGCATGCCAGTGTCGGTCGGCAACAGCCAGCAAGTGGTTGTTGTCATCGCGGCGACCGCCGGTCTGCGCAATCCGTCGACCGTGGGAACCTCGGTCAGCTTCGATGTCTCCACGTCGCAGGACGTCGGGACACGGAGCATCTCCTACACAACGACGATTTCCCAGATAGCCGCACCGCAGGTCAGCCTGACAACCAACGGTGTCGGCAAGCCTTCGGGCTACACCGTAGTCTTCAACACAGGAGCGGGCGGACTGCTTTCCGCCAATGTCGGCGTCATCTACATCGTCTTCCCCGCCGGGACCGTCGTGCCAGCTTCCATCTTGGGACAGAACGTTCGGGTAAACGGAAGCATGGCATCGCTGGTTTCCTCCAACAGCACGACGCGGCGCGTTGAGGTCAGGACACCCGTCGCAGTCCAGGCAGCTACCCAAGTCACGGTTGTCATCGACTTAGCGGCCAACATCGTGAACCCGTCTACCGCAGGTACATCCTACGTACTCACCGCGTACACGTCGGCAGAGACAACGCTGGTCAACAGCGCGGCGTACGCCATCGTCAACTTGCCGGTCAGCACTGCTGTGACGTATCCGGTGAATCCGGACGGCCTGAACAGCTATTACAGGACCCGTCCGTCGGTCACCATCACCGCCACGAGCCCATCAGGGTACCCTGTCTCCATCTACTACCGTATCAACACGGGGTCAGACACGTTGTATGCAGGACCTGTGCAGATTCCCGATGGTAACGTAACACTCACCTACTACGCCCGAGATTCCCAGAGCAACCAGGAAGCTCCACGCCAGCTGACCTTCAAGGTCGACGCGACAGCACCCGTCGTGACGATACTGACCCCGCAGGGGGGCAGCGTGACCG
>JAUSAI010000171.1 GCA_030652945.1 Caldisericota bacterium
CGGTCAACACCGGATCGGAGGCGCAAGAACATGTAGACGGCGAGGACCGGAAGACACACCAGCAGCAAGACCTCTCCGCCGACCAAAGACGTCGCCACCTCTCCGCCCAACGCATTTGCGCATCAGCTGCGCGCCGATGCCTTCCTGGTAAGTCTACCTCGTGCGCGTCAGCTGGATGCGCTTGTTAGATGCTCCACGGTGCGCGAACACCGATTGTCTGCTTCTAGCGAGAGGACAAGACCCCTTCGATCTGATCCAGATGCCCGCGACGGTGCTGCGCTCGTTCGAGACTGCGCACCTTGCCGTGAGACTGGATGATCTCAGCCAGTTCCGGTGGTACGGATTGCGCCTCGAGGTCGACAGCGTCCGCCGCGTCGCGAAGCATGTCGACGGCTGTGCGATTCGGAATGGCGGCGGCCAGGACGAGGACGGCGGAGTTGAGTGCCTCGAAGTTCGTCTGCGAGACCCAGAACCCGGAGTCCTGCCACTGCCGCAGACACGAGAGGGTGTACTCGTCCCAGAACGCGAGATGTACGAGCACGTTCGCGACGGTGAGGCCGTTCGGGAGATTGCGAGCGAGGTCCTCGTCAGAGAGACGCGCCAGCAGGGCGTGGAGCCGGTCGTGCTCGACGTTGTTGGCAGACACATACGCGGGCTTCAACTCGCCACCACCTTAGCGTTGCTGGGTGCCGGTTCTTCCGGGATGTATCTAACGTGTTGCGCATAACGCGCGAGCGATGCGCCTCTCTTAGTACCGACCCCGCTGTGCGAGTCGTGTTGATGCGCTTGTTAGGCCGCTCTGGCGATGACCTGTCCGACCTGCTTGCGAGAGGCGCCAAGGGTCAGAAGCGACTTCACCAGAAGGTCAACGGAGACCGATGCATCAGCCGATTCCATCTTGGCGACACGCGACTGACTCGAGCCGAGGACGCGCGCGACATGTGTCTGGGTCCAGCCATGCTGTACGCGCATATCGCGCAGGTAGTCAGCGAGCGCGAGCTTGAGCTCGATGAACGCTGCTTCTTCTGTGGTGAGTTCGAGGAAGTCCGCGGCATCACCGACCCGCCAACCCGCCGCTTCGAGCCGACTTCGCTTCGTGTCATCCATATCGCTCACTCCTTCCCGCCAACGATGGCGTCGTACTCCTTGTACCTGCGCTTGCATGAGTCGATCACCGACTTGGGTGTCGCCTGGGTCTTCTTGCTGAAGACCTCACCGATGACGATCGCATCGCGATCGATACGGTAGATGATCCGCCACGTCGCCTGCTCATCCGGGATCCGGAGTTCGTGGCACCGTGCCCCGATCGCCGGCATCGGTCTCGAGTGCGGAAGACCGAACAGGTCACCTCGCTGCAGTCGTCGCAGCAACGTTCCCGCCTCAAGCCGCGCCGCAGCCGAGAGCGGCGGAGTCTTCACCTCACCGTGGAGCCACACCAAGGGCTTGTTCGCAGATACTGTCATGAGCCCGATAGTATGTCAGATACGACATACCTGTCAACTTGTTGGACGACCGTTGGTCGGCCTAACGTGTTAGGCATGAGCGGCGGCCCATACCATCCATCAGTCTAGCGCTGACGCCGTCCGCTCGATGCCTTTGTTGGGCACGCCAGGCCGCAGATAGGGGCAGGCGTCGAGCACTTGAGTCGACCCTGTGCGGCGATGGCCCCTTCACCGAGGCAGACCCGACCGTAGATCTCGCGACTGACCCACACGGGTAGTTACCAGTAATCTCCTGTATGTATTTGTCATAGTCATCTGTCAGACGGGAGTTCGTGTATGAAGCGCTCAAAGATGGTCTGGGTCGCCCTGCTGTTTTCTCTTATGGTTTTCGCTCTGCCTGCGACGGCCCACGCCGGGCTCGGCGTGCCCTCAAGCGTCTGGAATCTAAGTACTCAGGGGCAGTACAACTTCTCTGGCCTGGCCGAGGCCTCCACGCTCTATAGCAACTACAAGTTTACGGGGGTAACAAGCACCAAAATATCCGTCTCCAACAAGAGCACCTCGAGCAATCTCAAGGTTCAGCTGGTCAGGGACGATGCGGTCTTCGACACAGCCGTTTCAACGGTTACCATTCCGAAGAACGGGACATCAACGTGGACCGTCACAGGGCTGTCTTCGTCGAACAGGTACTATCTCAAGTTCTACGCACCATCCAACTTCAGCGGTTACATCCGCAAGCCGTAATTGCAGGGAGCACGAATGAGTTTGATTCTTCTGTACGCACAGGACATGTTTCGATATGTCCTAGTCGCAATCCCGATATACGCCGTGCTCAGGTTCGCGTACTTGAAGACTAAGGCAACGGGTACCACGATCCGGCGGGAACTGCTGCTTGGCCTGAGTGTGTTGTACGCCGTCGGCCTTCTGTCACAGACCGTGCTTCCACCGGGCTATTACGGTTTTGAGAATGGGGAGTTCTACGCGAAAGCGATCATTCGGTCCGAGCGGCACTTCAATCTCATCCCCCTTCGCACAATATGGGGCTATGCGCTGACAGACAACGAACTGGTAAGCGACTGGGGTCAGGTGGCGAACCTGAATCTGCTCGCGAACGTTCTCTTGTTCGCGCCAATTGGCTTCCTGTTGCCACTGCTGCGCCCAGGGAGAGCAGAGCTCAAGCATGTGGCTGTCGCAGGTCTAGCGGTTTCGGGCGGCATCGAGATCATCCAGTTCTTCACAGGGCGTAGCGCGGATGTTGATGACGTGCTCCTGAACTTGCTCGGCGCCTGCTCAGGATACCTTGCGCTGGTTGCCTACCGCAGATTCAGAGATCGAGCTGCATCTGACTCCGTGTCAGAGTGATTCTCGAGCGCCGCGAATCCACTGGTGAAGGGTTCGCGGCGCCATGGGATCACACTCGAACCGACCGGATGCGACGTCCCTTTGGTCTGCCCAACGTGTTGCGCATAACCCGCGCGCCAATACCTTACCCCGCGAAGCGGCGACGCGCGCGTGCGCGTCGGGTTGATGCGCTTGTTCGATGAGGCGAACCGATGTGCAGCGGCTAGCCGAGTAGCAACAGAATGAAGCTCGCAGGGAGCACGGCGGCGAAGGAGAGCCCGAAAGCGAGCAGACATAGCAGGCCCTCACGGCGGAACATGGCAGCTGCGGCCACGAGCATCCCAATCAATCCGAGCGGCGCAGCAGCAAACATCGCGAAGATGAAGGGCGGTTCCGCGACAATGGGCAGCTGCGCCAGGGCAAGAACGAGAGATCCTACGGCCGCGAGCGCCGCTGCGGTCCCACCGACCACCATGGCAGCTGAAGTGAACCTCCGTGGTCTCGCGGTCTCAGACGCGACTGCTTGATTCAAAGACACGGAGCCCTCGTCGAGACGCCCCATGCGCGCCGATTCCTCCGGGGTCGCAACATCCGATTCATCTCCCCTGAAGAGAATCCTGAAGCCCGCCGTCCAATCGCCGCGCTTGATCAGTCCCCAGTACGCCAGTGCAGGAACCGAGAGCATCGCCATGAACGCAAGTCCGACAAGCACTGCGGCCGCGGTGAACAGCGGATGTCCCCAAGGAATCATTAGCAGAATTGCGGCGATACATGCCGTCGGTAGCGCCACCATCGCGAGGACTTCGCCGCGATCGCCAATACGGTTGGAAACCCGAAGCTGCGCGACCGCGCCGGCGGCCAACAAAGTGGCGATCACGATGATGAAGACTGTGCTCTCCGGACCCAAACCGATGCCTTCCGATCCAGCGATCGCGACTGAGAGCAGCGAGAATGCAAGCCCAACCGGCCACTCTGCTTCAGCGCCCACGGGGTTTGCTGTGCTCCATCGAACGTGTTTGGGCATAACCTGCGGCCCGAACGCTTGCGGTGTCAACCGTGACGTTTCTGGACGTCAGGTTGATGCCCTTGTTCGACGCCGCATCACAGCTTCTTCTTGAATCCGGTCCACCGCGACTCAAAGCCGTTGGCCTCATAGAGCGCGACGGCATCCGAGCGAACCGATTCGGTCAAGAGGATCACCTGGTTGCAGCCGCGGTTCCGCGCAGCTGACTCAAGGTCCGCGAGGAGCGCACTTGCGACGCCTTGGCGCCGGTGCTCCGGGTCGACAACCATGTCCTCGACAACCATGTACGTGTCGAACCCGCCGTACAGACCGTGGCAGATCACGCCGGTCGCCGTGCCGACGCATCGGCCGTCAATGCGCGCGGCGAGAATCACGTGGTTCGGGTCGGCCGCGAGAGTCTCGAGTGTAGCGGCCATCGCATCAACGTCGGACGGCTTCCCCCAGAAATGCTCATGCAGCCGACCGATGGCCGGCAGATCGCATGGCTGTGCCGCAACGATCTCCATGTGCCCCCCGTGCGTCGAAC
>JAUSAI010000172.1 GCA_030652945.1 Caldisericota bacterium
CTGGCAGTGATAATGCGTTTCCATTGTAGGGTGGCGGCACGATGAGTCAAGGAAACGCCTACGGCGCACCGGCTGCGTTTGGACGGGCGCCCACCACCGGGGCGCGCTCGAGGAGGAAGGAATGAAGTACAGATGGGCTGCAGTCATCATACTTGTGGTCGCTCTCACCGGGTGCATGCATGGGGTCGGCTGGCCGGACCGGGAGGCTGCATTCGCTGCAATCGACGAACGGCGGGCGCACGAGGTGATAGCCGTCCTCGCCTCACCAGTCTACGAGGGACGCCGCAGCGGCACTGCCGGAGAGGCCCTGGCTGCCGGCTGGATCGCTTCCCAGTTCAAGGACATCGGCTTGAGCGAGGCGCCGGGGTTCACTGACTACCGTACGACGTACCCTTCCCCACTCTACACAATTGAGGCATTCACCGGCATTACGGCACGGGGGACGGCTGGTGAATCCTTCCTCGGCGATCGCGCTCAGTCGGCTCCCTATGCCGGGAGTGGCACGGTCGAGGCAGGCGCCGTGCTGGCAGGCTTTGGCGTCACCATGGACGGGTACGACGAGTACGCAGGTCTGGACGTGATTGGGAAGGTCGTCTTCATCCTGCGCTACAGCGCTCCATCTCGCTCGGTCCCCGAGGCGCAGACGTACCTCGCGGCCAAGGTGAGCGGCGCGGCTTCTCGCGGAGCGGCGGGCGTCATTATCGTGGACATGCCCTCTTCGCCCAGTCCGTTCGACATGGAGGGTCAGACCGTCTCCGCGCTCCCGGGTGCCCCGCCCTCCGCCCTCGTGTCCGTGGATGGGGCTCGTTCCCTGTTCTGGGCGGCAGGGCTGTCTTTCGACGAGGTGGCCGCACAGGCATGGGCAGGCGGGATCGTATCTCGCGACCTTGCCATGACCGTCCGCTTCGGCGTGACGGCAGACTGGAACCCGGAGGCACGCGCGTACAATGTCGCCGGCGTGCTGGCTGGTCGTGACCCCACGCGGCAGGTTCTCATCTGCGCCCACCACGATCACCTCGGGACGGACCGGACTGGAGCAGTGTATCCGGGGGCGGACGACGACGCGTCGGGTGTTGCGGTCATGCTGGAGGCCGCGCGGGCCATGGCTTCCGCCAAGGGTCCTCCTCCCGTCTCGATATGGTTCGTGTCGTTCAGCGGCGAGGAAGAGGGACTGCTGGGCTCCGCTGCATTCGCTGCAGGCACCCCCGGCCTTGCCTCGTCGTTGGTGGGCGTGCTCAACCTGGACATGATGCGGTCGACGTCAGGCCTCGGCGTGGCGGTCGATTCGTCGGACGAGAGGATGATGGATGCTATCTCGCGAGCGATCCGGGATGGGGCCTCGCTTGCGGTCATTCCCTGGTCAGGGGGTTCGGATCATGAGACGTTCAGTCGGCTCGACGTTCCCACCTGCATGGTGACCGCACACGGGAGAGAGGTCCCATGGTACCATGCTACGACGGACACGGCGCTGGACTTCCCCGTCTCCGGCCTCGGAACAGCCGTGCAAGATGTGCTTCGTGTGGTCTGGGGACTCACGGGAAGTCTGTGAAGCAAGGGATATGGGGTCAGCTGGTAATGAGCCGCCAAAGTGGTAAGTTCGTCCATCCTCGTCTTGCGGCTCATCAGAACCGCCAGGCGCTTGTGAGACACTCCCGGGAGGTGTGACCTTGAGTTTGCTTGTCAGGATCTTGGTGACGATCGGCAGTAGTGCTTCTATTGGCTTTGGCGTGTGGCACTTCTTCGTACCCACGGCGTGGAAGTGGTATTCGTACATCGATGTCACTGCAACAGAGTTGGTGGTTGCTGTTCGGGCCATCAATGCGTTCTTCTCTCTGTCTCTCGTGTTGTTCGGCGTGGTAAACGTACTGCTTGTCTACGGAGACAGATCAAGTCGGTACTCAGTAACCGTCGTGCTTGCTGCAACATGTATCTTGTGGATGACGAGGGTGGCATTTCAGCTTGTCTATCCACAAGGTTCAATGACCCCCACTCTGCAATACGGGATGCTCTCCGCATTCATCGTTGTGTCTCTCTGCTACATAGTCTCGCTGTTCATTGTGGTGTCGCAGAGAAACCTCGCCTAGCGAGATGGGGTCAGCTGGTAATGAGCCGCCAAAGTGGTAAGTTCATCCCGCCCAATTGCCGTAGGCTCATCCCAGCCGCTGACTTTGCCAGGTGCTGTGCCGACCGTCCAATCTTCACAGAAAAGTCACACTGTGGAGCGTTGGGTCTTGACAGACATGTTCTATTTGACTATCATGAGACCGTCCCAAAGAAATCGGACGTCAAGAGTAACTGAGACGTCCGCATAGGTGAGACGTCAAGCACTACTGAGACGTCAAGACTGTCTCGGACGACAGAGAAAGGGAGGCCCATCATGAGACTGAGAAGCGACAATGAACGGACGATCTTGCTGGAACGCGAAGCAGCTACCGCCACTCTGATGCGGTTTCCACGGTAAGGGTACGCGAAGTACACACAAGGAGACAGTCATGTTCCGTCCACGCAATGAGCACTATCGACCCGTAACGACCTGGCTGTTCGAGCAAATGGTCCGGCTGCCCCGCTAGGCAGGCCGGGGACCATCAGGAGGTGTCCGATGACAATGAAGAGTGTGCGCGCTGCGCACGGA
>JAUSAI010000176.1 GCA_030652945.1 Caldisericota bacterium
GCCGTGCACCCGGAGCCGTCCCAGTTTGTACTGGATGAACTGCTGTTGTACATATGGCGCCGATTCGCGCCGCAGGCACTGTCCCGGCGCGTTGAGTTGACCAGGGACCTGCATGCGGGTGTGAACGTTCTTCTCGACAGACAGCTGGTGGACCGCGCTATCGCCAACATCATGGGCAACGCCATCGGTGCAAACCCCGAAGGACACTCGGTGACGCTGTCCAGCTCTTCGGACGAGCACCGTGTGACGATTGTTGTCGACGATACGGCAAGCGGGATCTCCGAAACCGACCTTGCACACATATTCGAGCGGTTCTTTCGCGGAGACAGATCTCGCAACCGAAAGAGCGGCGGCCTTGGCCTTGGGCTTCCGATTGCGCGTGACCTGATCGAAATTGAGCACGGGACCATTGATGTCCGTAGCCGGATAGGCGTCGGGACGCGCGTGACCGTCACCTATCCACTCATTACGCGCAGTCCGACGAACCGGGTGCGAGCATCCTTGCACCGCAGCACCACTCCAATACACTGAGAACGGCGTCCGGTCGATCCGGACGAACCTGCGAACCGGAGGCGGAAGATGCCCGAAGAAACATCGTTGCGTGCTGAGGTACGGCAGACCGAAGGGCTCACGTTTCTGGCACGGGGCAGGTCCAATCACTGGGTCGCGCTGGATACGTCCGAGGCAGGGGGAGGGCACGGTGCTGGGTCTAACCCCATGGAACTGTTGCTCATGGCGTTGGGCGGATGCACCGGCATGGACATCGTTGCCGTGCTGAAGAAGATGCAGCAGCAGTTCACGGGCTTCCGTATCGAGCTTTCCGGAGAGCGTGCCGAAGCTCACCCGCGGCGCTTCACCAAGATCAGTATCGACTGCGTCCTCACCAGTGACACGGTCGCAGTTGAGGACATCGTCAAGGCAATCAGACTTTCGGCTGAGAAGTACTGCTCGGTCGGCGCTACCTTGACACCAGGAGTGGAGCTGGTGCATCGATATCGCATCATCCGCAGCAGCCGTGAGGATTCAGGCGAAGCCTGACGTTCCCTGGAGAGTGGTCTGATGACGGCACGGCGCCATAGGAAACAGCACTCGGCTGTTGCGGCCGACGAGAAGCTTCGCGATGGGGTCCAGCCCGCGGGTGGTCCGGACAAGGAGATTTCCGCACCGCAGGATGGCACTCCCGATGCGCATGACGAATCGCTCGACGTGTTCTTTGACTCGTCGCGATTCCGGCTGGACAGCCTCATGCAGCGTCAGAGAGGGCTTGTCACCATGGCACACCACTTCGCGGTCGCGTCACTGGTCGTGCCGGTGGCAGGCATCGTTCTGGGTCTGCTTGCAATACTGTTTGCCAAGGAGGCTCGGGACATGTTTGAGCTCGTCGGCAGCAAGGCTGTGGATCGCAAGCATGCCCGTCAGGCACTGATAATGGGGACAATCGGCACCGGGTTCTGGCTGGTTGCCACCATTGTCCTCATCTACGTTCTGACAGCCCGCGGCCTGTAGCAGGTTGTCACACACCACCGACGCTGGTCAGAACTTGTAGCCAAACCGTCGCAGAAGCTCCTTGCGCTCCGCAACGTCTTGTGCAGTTTCGACCCCTCTGGGCCTCTCGCCGTCGATGACACCCAGGATCCCCCGTCCAGTTCCGTCGTCTGCGACGATGACCTTCAGCGGGTTCGCAGTGGCTGCGAAGATGCCGCACACTTCCGGCACACTCTTGACTGCGTTGAGCACGTTGATGGGATAGGCATTGCCCAGGAACAGGACAAAGATGTGCCCCGCGCCGATGGCAAGGGCGTTGTCGCGTGCCAAATCCACAAGGTGCTGGTCGGTCCCCGCACTGCGCACCAGGCAGACGCCGGATGCCTCATTGAAGGCCAGCCCGAACTTGACGCCGGGAACAGCGTTCACGACTGCCTCGTAGATGTCCTCGACACTCTTGATGAAATGCGACTGCCCAATGATGACATTGAGATCGTCGTCCTTGGCGATTGCTACCAGCTCCATCTGCATGGTGGGCCTCCATTTCTTCTTGACGCCGCGTACGGCTCACATCAGCCGGCACACTGCCGCGGTTTGACAAGACCCGCAGGAGCGATACCCTGCACGTGGGGACAGTATATCCTGTCCGCAGACATCCGGTAGAGGAGGATCACATGCAGCACCGCATTCTATACCCAGCATCCTATGCGCTTCTTGAGCTCCAATTGGGTGCCGGCGAGGCCGTCACGGCCGAAGCCGACGCCATGGTCAGCATGTCGATGAACATGCAGATGGAAACGGGAGCAAAAGGTGGGCTCTTCGGGGCACTCAAGCGCGCTGTCGGTGGCGAAAGCATGTTCCAGAACACCTTCACAGCACAGGGTGGCCCCGGGGTCCTGATGCTTGCACCGACGATGGTAGGCGACATCACAGCACGTGAGATGCGCGGAGAGAGCCTGTTTGTCCAGTCCGGTTCCTATCTTGCCTCCTCAACGACCATCGAACTGGACACCAAGTGGGGTGGTGCGCGGACATTCTTCTCGGGAGAAGGTCTCGTCGTCCTCAAGGCGACCGGGATGGGCATGCTGTACCTTTCGAGTTACGGTGCCATTCATCCCGTCACCTTGGGACCAGGAGAGAAGCTGGTCATGGACACAGGTCACATGGTCGCATTCGACGCAACCATGGACTACAGGGTACGGACGATCGGTGGGCTCAAGCAGACCCTCTTCTCTGGTGAGGGGCTTGTGGTCGAGCTGACCGGCCCTGGAACCATGTACATGCAGACGCGCAACTTCCCTGCATTCGTCAACTATCTGGTGCCGAAGCTCCCGTTCAAGCGCACCTAGGCGACGAATGCAAGTTGCCCGCAGGAAACCCCTGCAGAGAGCTTGGACGCCTCAGACAGACTCAGCCAGACAAGGAGGGCATCGATGTCCGCAGTAGAAGAGAAGCTTGCAGCATCGCTTACCGCTAGCACGACCGAGCTGGTGCCCTACTTGCCATACCTCCTGCAGGACCTGTGGGAAATGGGTTCTTCCCCGACGGATATCCTGGAGCTCATTGCAGGGAACACCGTGGTCTCCACCGAGACGCGTGTCCTTGACCTCGGGTGTGGCAAGGGTGCCGTCAGCATCCGGCTGGCACAAGAGCTCGGATGCAGTGTCACGGGTATCGACCTCATGCCGGAGTTCATCGCCTATGCGCGGAGCAAGGCTCAGGAGTACGGAGTCGAAGCGCAATGCCGGTTCGAGGTCGGGGACATCAATGAGTCCGTCAAGTATGAGAGAGCATACGACATCGTGATCCTGGGTGCTGTCGGCGACGTGCTGGGAGACTCACTCGAGACGATACTGAACCTCAGCGCCACAGTCCGCCCTGGAGGCTACATATTCATTGACGACGCCTACGGTGCCGACGGCGGCGACGCACGGTATCACTCAAGAGACCAGTGGCTCGGCGTGTTTGCGGCTGCGAAGGTACGGCTTGTTGCCGAGAAGATCGTCGATCCCCGGGATGTCGTCGCCACCAATACGTTCACTCAGGACCACATCACGAAACGAGCCGACGAACTCGCTGCGATGCATCCGGAGAAGGCCAGGATGTTTGAGGAGTACGTCAAGTGCCAGCAGGCGGAGTGTGACGAGCTCGAGAACGAGATGACGGGAGTGACCTTGCTGCTGCAGACTGCATAGCGGTTTCGTCCACCGAGACGTACAACGGTGACGGTCGGGGCGTCACGCGAGGGCCGACCCAACTACGGTGTTCTTCACGTCACTCATCCCAGGAAACCATTCGACTTGGTACGTGCAGTCGCAAGTGGCCTCCCGACAGAGTCCCCTCTGCTGGATCGAGCCGA
>JAUSAI010000181.1 GCA_030652945.1 Caldisericota bacterium
GCCGTGGACCATCGACGCCGCCGCTCGGGGCTGGTCAGAACCGCTACTGTCGACATTTACGCGCCCGCTAACTTGCCAGTTACCGTGCTCACTTCTCACGCCGCCGCACTCACGAAAAGGCGGCCGTTACCGGACGCGTACCGTAAGACTTCAACTCGCCGGCTACATTTATTTACACTTTCCTGGAGAAGTGCAGCGTCCGACGAGAAGTACAATCTGTCGGAGTCTAAGTAATCTTCAAGGTCAGCTACTTCCTGTTGTTTGGCCCCCTTCCAGGTTAGTATGGCCCAAGCAAGAAGCCGTTGTCGTGCCGCTTCGCGCCGCTCACTCCTCTTGGCGTGATTTTCGTAGCGTTGTATCTCCAGCGCCAAGTCTCTTTCAAAGTGGGATAGCGCGCGTTTAAGCCATTTCCGGAATCGGCTGTTTGATCGCGTTCGACTTCTGGCTGAAGGAACTCTCAAGGAAACAGGCCAAGGGTGGAACTCATAGGGACAACCGCCGAAGCGGCATTCGTCGCCGTCGACATCCGCCCACCCCTCACAAATCAACCTGTCGACGGCATGTTCGTTGAAAGCGCACCAGGCTAGCGCGACAAAGCGCTCAGTTAGCAACGATGGACTTCCAGTAAAGCGGCTTCCAGAGGTTAATGGTCCCCCGCGCAGGAGATAATCATGCAGGACTTCATATTCAGCAAACTCTTCGACAACCGGGCCGTTTCCTCTTGTTATCCGGCTTCGCGTCTCCTTTCTAACATCGACGATAACCTGATATGTGCGACTTGGTGATACTTGTGGATCCGTGCGAACGATGGCGTTCAAAGACCTAGTGAGCTGGCGCACTATGGAGGGGTCGGGTGGAGAGTAAGCTGCATTAAACCACTTTTGGGCGTACTTGAAGACATTATACGGGCCACCCCAAGCAGAGCGGCCGAGTTCCAACGGCGGTATTCTGTTGTTAACATCAGAAACAAAGCGGATCAGTAGTTGGGCGCTCAGAGTATTGCCGGTTTGAATACGGAATTTGCGTTGGCGTCGAGCAATAGAGTATTTCAGAAAAGCGAAATCAATGTTGTGGCGCATTTCGTCGACACGGTCTTCATCTGAGTAAGTACTACCAAGATCAACAACGTAGCAGGTGCCATCGTGGCCAAAAGCGACAACGACGAGTCGCTCTTGTCGTCTGCGATAGTGCGCGGTCCTGGGGCTATCAACAGTGAAGCAGATAACCTCGCAGGATTCATTCGCGCTCTTGGGTGCGTATGTGTGCAATCTTTGAAGGACGTCGGACGTTACCGGTCGGAGATAATGCAGCTCCGCAAGGTAGCGTCGCAGACGATAACGTCGCTTTCTTCGAGGTTCAGTGCCTTTGCGGTAGCTCTTCATTATTCTCTTCTATGTCTGCAATATTGCCAGTGCTCGCAAGTAGGCTATTGGGCCGCTTATCCGGTAACCCGGCCGGCTATTTTGGCAACATACAGCCAAGAGGTGTCAGAGCTGGTCATGTCCCCTCGAGTAAGGAGTGCACGGCGCTTCGAACACACTAGGGAGAAAGTATTTTCGCTGCCCGATCGAGTGGGCGGAGCGACCACAATGTCGGTCGCCTAGGCGCTGGCTCATGAGCCACGGAGAACGATGGACAATGCTTCATGTGAGGTGAACCGGGACAAGCGGATTGGGGATAGCCATGCGGGCCACATCCAACAAGTGTACGTGATGCGTCAGGAACACTACCTGTGTCTTGCAGGCTAAATCGCCCAGGATCTTGAAGCCGGCCGATGATCTTGCATCATCGAAATTGACGAACAGATCGTCGACGATGAACGGGAAGGGCGGGGCCGTTTCCAGATACTGCTCAAGTGCTGCGATCCTTAGTGCCAGAAACAGCTGATCGGCGGTGCCGGTGCTGAGCCCTTCTACAGGTACGACCTCGTCATTCTGCCGGATCGCCGTGAGGACCGGCTGATCCGCCCGACCATAGTCGATCCGCAGTGCCTTGAATTCATCCAGCGTCAGCGCTGCAAACATCTTCTCGGCACTCTGGAGCAATGGCGCCTGTTTACGTTCTCGGTACATATCGATCGCAGCGCGGAGCAAACGCACGCCAACAGTAAGACGCGTCCAACGTTCGATGGCGTCCCCCATATCAGCAAGAGCCTGCTGGCGTGTTTCGGCGGCCACCGAAGCGGCATCGCTTCCTTGCATGCTTCGTAGCTTGCCTTCGGCATCAGCGATGTCACCACCGATCCGCTGTCGATCATCGCTCAGCCGCTTGAGTTCGTCCTCGATTTCCAGAAGGCGAGCGCGGATGAGATCGCGGTCCTGGTCCTGAGCTTCGATCGTGAGGTCGGCAAGCGAAAGCCCATCACCTAGTCCAATTAGATCTCGTTCGAGGGTATCTATTCTGCCATCGAGTTCCCGACACTGGTCGGATTTGCTGATCGCTTCGGGAAGCCCCTCAAGCTCTTTCACGCCAGCTTGCTGAAGAAGCGGTTCCAGCTGAGCGACCGCGGTTTGATGAGCACTTTGGGCGCCCTCAAGCCGCTTGCCGGCCTCGGCAATGTCCCGCCGCAGCCGCTGCGCTTCCCGCCCGAGCTACGCAATGCACAAACGCCCGAACTCTTGGCGATCAGGGAAAGCAGAGTTGGCGATATTGCAGAAACGATGCGGCCGGCGGTGACGGCCTGGCTCCAAAACCCTCGATAGACCGTCGCCTCGGTGGTGCGCCCGGTCGCCTGCGCAATTCCGGTGACGGACATGGGCGTGTCCATGAACCCCACCATGATCGCGTTGGCCCGAATCCCGTAGGCGCCCTGACTGTCGTCGCGGCGGATCTGGCCAAGCCCGCTGCCAACGGTGGTGAGGCTGCTGGCGCCCCCTTCATTTCCATCGAGAACCTGACGGGCTCGGGCTTGTCCGACCTGCTCAAGGGCGATGAAGATGCAACATCCACAGCTACAAAGCGGCTTCTGGCAGTCCGTCTCGGCGCACCATTCCACTTGCAGGATCAGGAATATCAAGGGGTTAGCTTTGTGCTTTTCGCGCGGCGCAACGAGGTGCGGTTCGGCCGCGACTGGCCGCGACAAGCGTGGCTACACATAACCCCTGAAGCTCCCGGGCGCCCGAGCGCCGAAACGCGTCCGCGCGAGCATCGTCCCCCGATCAGGCCTACTCGGCTGATCAATCGCGCGACTGTTCACAACTGGTCGACAGTCTCGGCGGTAGGTTCGGATCGGGAACAGGGTGTGCAGGGGGAACTGGGAAGCAAGAACCCGACAGCACTCAGATACTGCATTTGTTGTGAATCGGCGGGCGGCGCGAACCCGAGGGGATCAACGCCGCGTGGAATCTTGGGGTTGAGCGATGTGCATCTTTTGTGGTGACGACAGCAAGGCGCTCTCACACTGGGGGTGGGCCGACTTAGAGAGTTTCGCCAGTTCTTCGTCAACTCCGACGTCCGCCTCGATCACAAACCGAAAGCGGGCCAAGGTCAGTGCTTAGGGCCGTTGGTATAAGCCCTCTTGCAACGCATCGCCAATCTTTATGGCATGCCACTGCAGAAAGGCTAGCGCCACTAAAACAACTACACTAAAAGTGCGGAGAATTGTGAACGCTTGTTTAATGGTGATCATCGCCATGAAGCACGGGAAAGCGTCGCAATCTGCATGTTGGGGAGGCGGGGATGTGCGTTTTCTGTGGTGATGGCCGAGCGCCCGCAGAGTTCATTTGGGACGGGTTTGAAGGCGTTACGCCGACTTCTGCGGAGCTCGCAGCGGCTTCCACGACTTCGGAAGGCGGGGTATCGCAGGGGGCCCCCGCAGCCGCGGCCGTCACTTCGGCATTCGAACAGGAAGTCGCGTACGTCACCGGCGTGAACGCCGATGGCACCATTCAGAACAATTCGTGGTGGGGCTCGCGATCGGACACCGCCCACAAGTGGGGCACGCCCACCGCCGGCACCGGCGCCACGCTCAGCTACACGTATGACGCGGCGTCGAACTTCACGGATACGGAAAAGGACACGTTCGTCACTGCGCTCGACCTGTGGTCGGCGATCGCCAACGTCACTTTCGTGCTTGGCGACAGCAGTGCCGATGTGAAGCTTCAGCGCGGCGGCTCGGGAAGCGGCGCGAACGCGGACGGCCCCAGCACGTTGGGCAGCGGCAGCACGATCGGGCAGAGCAGCGGCCAACACATCGTCAACATGGAAACCGGCAGGCTCGGCTGGGACATGTCGGGCCGTGTCGACTTCCTTGGCGGCTTCGGGATGGCCACCGTCATCCACGAAGTCGGACACGTGCTTGGCCTCGGCCACGGCGGCAACTACAACGGCAATGTCGACCCGGCGACCCAGCAATTCAGCGCCTACGACGAGCTGATGTGGACGACGATGTCCTACATCGGCTTTAGCCAGCGCAGCACCGCGGCCTTTCGCAACAGTTACGACTACACCGACACGAACTGGGGCTCCGACGACAACGATATTCCCGAAACTTCGGTCCCACGCACGGCTCACACCTGGATGCCGCTGGACGTGGTCGCGATCCAGAGACTTTACGGCGAGGCCGAGTCGACGCCGCTCGACGGCGGAGAGGTGTTCGGCTTCAACAGCAACATTGGCGGCCGACTCCAGAGGTTCTTCGATTTCACGAACAATGCGACTCCCGTCGTCACTCTGTTCAGCACCGGGACCAACAACACGCTCGACCTTTCGGGCTTCTCCCAGGCGTCCCGGGTCAATCTCGACGACGGCGCTTTCAGCAGCGCCGCCGGTCTGGTCAACAACATTGGTATTGCATTCGGGACCGTAATCGAGACCGCGATCACGGGCGCGGGTAACGACACATTGCGGGGCAATGCGGCGGACAACCTGTTCGATGGCGGCGCGGGAGCTGACGCCTTCGATGGTCTCGGCGGATCGGATACCGTGACGTACGAGCGGTCGAACGCCGGCGTCGACATCGACCTCGGCCGCCAGGACACGCGGCCGCCGTCGGGCGGACATGCGCAGGGCGACACTCTCGTTTCGATCGAGAACCTGATTGGCAGCAACTTCGACGACCGGCTGGTCGGTGTGACCGGTGTCGGCGGCAATGTTCTCGAAGGGCTGGATGGCAACGACACGATCTTCGGCAGCGCCGACAACGATACGATTCGCGGCGGCCTCGGAGACGACCTGATCTCGGGCAATGAAGGCAACGACCGTCTCTACGGTGCCGATACAAACCTGATCCTCAACGGCGGGTTCGAGATCCCGACAGGTGTCAGCTTCGGCAGCGACGGCTTCAGCGAGTATGTCGGGTCGCTCGAAGGCTGGGGCGTTCTGCTGGGATTTGGCCGCGAGCTCTTCGACGACAGCGTGGTGGGCGCTGCCCCCTTCGAGGGCGAGCAGGGTATCGATCTCGACAGCTACGGAGTCAGTTCGAACACGAGCATCACACAAAAGGTCGATGGCGCAGAAGATGGCGCCCTGTATCGGCTGGCCTTCGAGGCCCGCAAGCTCGATGCGGCCTCGACGGCGCGCCTGGAAGTCTACTGGGGCGGCACAAAGCTCACCTGGTTCGAGACCCACCAGACCTATGTCGATCCCACGACCAGCTACGTGACCTATTTCATTGATGTCAGGGGTGGTCTGGGTGAAGGCAGCCAGAAGAACCAGCTGATCTTCGCCGAGATCGGCGCGGCCGACAGCTACGGCACGATGCTGGACAACGTCCGCATGTATCGGGTCGATCCGGACACGGCGAAGGCAGACGACCAGGATCCGGGCAACGACGGGAACGACATCTTCCACCCGGGAACCGGGTCCGACGTGGTGTTCGGGCATGGCGGCGACGATGTGGTGTTCTTCAACGACATCGGTGTCAGCAACGACCATTTCGACGGCGGTTCGGGCATCGACACGCTGGTGATGGACTGGCATGAGGCGACCACGGGAATCAATTACCGCGGGTTGGGCTTCAGCAACTCGGGCGAAATCGGCACGGCCGAGAGCTATCATCGCTCCGGCTCGATCGTCGGCGACACTTCGCCCCAATATCTCTATTTCAAGGAAGTCGAACGCTTCGAGCTGACCGGCGGCTCGGGCGGCGACACGCTGCGCGGCGGGAGGTTGAACGACATCCTGATCGGCAATGCCGGCGACGACGTGATGGTCGGCGGCGGCGGCGTTGACATCCTGAACGGCGGCGACGGGTTCGATCGCGCCTCGGTCACGCTGAGCGGCAGCGGCAGCAACACGATCCGTCTGGTCGACATCCAGGGAAGCGGAAGCAAGACGCTGAGCAACGGCACGCAGCTCATCTCGATCGAAGCGATCGATCTGATTGCCGGTAACGGCGACGATTTCCTCGACGTCCGGGGAACGGTCCTCAATCCGCCAGAGAATCCCTATGCCAACAGGACCTCGACCTACTTCGCAGGCTTGGGCGGCAACGATACGCTGGCGGTGGATCTGGCGACGTCCTATGGCGCCACCTTCGACGGCGGGGCCGGCAGCAGCGACCTGCTGATCATGGACTGGTCGGCCTCGCAGCGGGACATCGTCCTCGACGACGACTTTTACAAGAGCTTCTCCCACACGGTGACGGTCTACACCGGGGGGCAGTACATCACGACTCACTATTACTACACGATGACGTTCGACAACGTCGAACGTTTCGAGTTGACCGGCGGATTGGGTAATGACGGTCTGTTCGGCGGGGCATTGAACGACACCCTGAAGACGATCGGGGGCCGCGACACTCTGACGGCGGGGGCGGGCGACGACCTGCTGATCGTCGACTGGTCTCAGATCGACCGCAGCATGTGGACCTACGACAGCGTCGGTAACGGCGGTGTGCCGCTGACCGGGTCACTGGCGGCCGGCTATTCTGGCATCTACTTCGGCGACGACTGGCGCTACCATAACCGCGTCGACTTCAGCGGCATCGAGCGCTTCAACATAAAGAGCGCCAACCGAGACGACGGCATTCGCACGGGCGACGGCGACGACACCGTGTCGAGCGCCGGCGGCAATGACCACATCAATACCGGCAAGGGAATCGATATCGTCGACGGCGGCGCCGACGCCGACCGCTGGGAGGCCGACAAGTCGTTCGCGACATCGGCGCAGGTCATCCACATCGATCTCAACCAGGCCGGCGTCCAGCTGACCTATTTGGGCGGCGCGACGGTGCGTGGCATCGAGATGTTGACGCTCAAGACAGGTGCCGCGGCCGACACGGTGCTGACCCATGCGACCGTCGCGTCCAACGGAACGACGCATGGCTACGACGACCAGATCGAAACCAATGCCGGCAACGATGCCGTCACGGTCACCGGCGGCCGCGATACTGTCGCCATGGGTGCCAACACCGACACGCTGACGGTAGACTGGTCGTTGATCAACCGGTCCATGGGCACCTACGACAGCAATGGCGTCGGTGGCGTGGCGCTGACGGGCTCGCTGGCAACTGGCTATTCGGGAATCTATTTCGGCGACGACTGGCGCTACCATAATCGCGTCGACTTCAGCGGCATCGAGCATTTCATCGTCCGGACCGGCGCGGGCCATGACGGCATCCGTACCGGCGACGGCAACGACACGGTCGTCAGCGGTGGCGGCGACGACTACATCAATACCGGCCGGGGTATCGACATCGTCAATGGTGGCGACGGCAACGACCGCTGGGAGGCGGACAAGTCCTTCGCGACGGCGGCGCAGGCGATCAACATCAATCTCAACCAGGCGGACGTGCAGCTGACCTATCTTGGCAGCGCCACCGTGCGCGGCATCGAGATGTTGACGCTCAAGACCGGCGCGGGCACGGACACGATCCGGACGCTGGCGACAGTCACCAGCATGACCGACACGCACGGCTTCAACGACCAGATTGACACCGCCGGCGGCAATGACGCCGTCACGATTACGGGCGGCCGCGACACCGTTGCCATGGGCGCCGGCACCGACACGCTGACGGTTGACTGGTCGCTGATTGGCCGTTCGATGGGCACCTATGACAGCAATGGTGTCGGTGGCGTGGCACTGACGGGCTCGCTGGAGACGGGCTATTCGGGCATCTACTTTGGCGACGACTGGCGCTACTACAATCGCGCCGACTTCAGCGGCATCGAGCATTTCATCGTCCGGACCGGCGCGGGCCATGACGGTATCCGTACCGGCGACGGCAACGACACGGTCGTCAGCGCCGCGGGCAATGACCATCTGGTCACGGGCAAGGGCATCGACATCGTCGACGGCGGCGCGAACGACACCACGGCGGGGACGGGCGGCGATCGGTGGGAGGCCGACAAATCTTTCGCAACGGTTGGCCAGGCCATCGTGATCGATCTCACGCTTGCCGGCGTGCAGTCGAAATACCTCGCCACCGGCACGGTGCGGGGCATCGAGATGCTGACGCTCAAGACCGGCGCAGGCAACGACATCGTCCGCACGGCGGGCACGGTCACGGCTTACACCGGTACTCATGGCTACGACGACCGGATCGAGACCAATGCCGGCAACGATGCCGTCACGGTCACAGGCGGCCGCGATATCGTCGCCATGGGTGCCAACACCGACACGCTGACGGTAGACTGGTCGCTGATCAACCGGTCCATGGGCGCCTACGACAGCAATGGCGTCGGTGGCGTGGCGCTGACGGGCTCGCTGGAGACGGGCTATTCGGGAATCTATTTCGGCGACGACTGGCGCTACCACAATCGCGTCGACTTCAGCGGCATCGAGCATTTCATCGTCCGGACCGGCGCGGGCCATGACGGTATCCGTACCGGCGACGGCAACGACACGGTCGTCAGCGGTGGCGGCGACGACTACATCAATACCGGCCGGGGTATCGACATCGTCAATG
Source organism: Caldisericota bacterium (assembly GCA_030652945.1). Lineage (GTDB taxonomy): Bacteria > Caldisericota > Caldisericia > Cryosericales > Cryosericaceae > Cryosericum. Next base: position 8,849 of record JAUSAI010000181.1, read on the forward strand.
GTGGCGACGGCAACGACCGCTGGGAAGCTGACAAGTCATTCGCCACTTCATCGCAGGCGATCAGCATCGACCTCAACAAGGCGGATGTGCAGCTCACCTACCTGGGCAGCGCGACGGTGCGCGGCATCGAGATGCTGACGCTCAAGACCGGGGCGGGCAACGATATCGTCCGCACGTTGGCTACGGTCACGTCGAACACGGGTACTCACGGCTACGACGACCAGATCGACACCGGCGACGGCAAGGATGCGGTCAGGGTGACGGGCGGTCGCGACACCGTTGCCATGGGCGCAGGTGCCGATACGCTGACGGTAGACTGGTCGTTGATCGCTCGCTCCATCGGATCGTTCGACCTGAGCGGATCCCTGGAGACAGGGTATTCCGGATCTTTCTTCGGCGATGACAGTCGTTTTTACAATCGTGCCGATTTCAGCGGCGTCGAGCACTTCGTCGTCAGCGGCGGCAGCGGCAACGACGGCATCCGAACGGGCGACGGCAACGATACCGTCATCAGCGGCGCCGGTCACGACCACATCCTCACCGCCAAGGGTATCGACATCGTCGATGGCGGCCTCGGCGAGGATCGCTGGGAGGCCGACAAGTCATTCGCCGCTTCATCGCAGGCGATCAATATCGACCTCAACAAGACGGGCGTGCAGCTCACCTACCTGGGTGGCGCGACGGTGCGCGGCATCGAGATGCTTACGCTCAAGACCGGCACGGGTGACGATGTCATTCGCACGTTGGCTACGGTCACGGCGAACACCGGCACGCACGGCTACGACGACCAGATTGAAACCAACGGCGGCAACGATGCCGCCACCGTAACCGGTGGCCGCGACGTGGTCGCCATGGGCGGCGGTAATGATACTCTCACGGTCGACTGGTCGCTGATCAACCGTACGTTCGGCTTCATGGACGCCGCTGGCGTCGGCGGACAGTTCACCGGTTCCCGCGACATCGGCTACTCTGGCGCTGTCTTCGGCGATGACAGCCGCTATCACAATCGCGTCGATTTCAGCGGCGTCGAGCATTTCGTCCTGCGTGCCGGCGGAGCCAACGACACGCTTGTCGGGGCCGGTGGCAACGATGTGCTGCAGGGCGGCCTGGGCTTCGACGTGCTGGACGGCGGGGCGGGGATCGACACGGCCGACTACAGCGACAAGACGGCGTCCGTCGTCGTGACGCTGGACGAGGCCACCGTGGCCGGTGTGACGGTGGACGGCCTGGCCGAGGATACCATCCGCAACGTGGAGAACCTGATCGGCGGGTCCGGCAACGACATGCTGACGGGAGACCGTCTGGGCAATCGGCTCGTGGGCGGTGCGGGGGACGACGTGCTGAACGGCGGCGGCGGCAAGGACGTGCTGGATGGCGGGGCGGGGATCGACACGGCCGTCTTCAGCGACAAGGCGGGCCCGGTCGTGGTGACGCTGGCCGGTGCAACGCCCGTTGCCGTGACGGTGAACGGCGTC
>JAUSAI010000190.1 GCA_030652945.1 Caldisericota bacterium
GCTCTGCATCGCCATTGGCTGGTTCAGCGTTTTAATTGTAGCTAGCAATCGTGTCCAGTCGGGATACCCTGTGACATGCTGCACAGAGGTGCTCCCGAACGGAAAGCCCAATTATTTCTTTGCTGATGTGTCGCGATGACCGTGTTGGTCGACGTCGCCCGGCTTGTGACCTTCATGAGGATGGTGCGCGCCGGGCTGCACATCGGCAGCGGGAGCACTTTTATCCCGATGACCATGAGGATCCAAGTCCCCAGGAACGTGCCCTTCGTGATCGTGATGGGGGCCGGGCTTCTCGATGGGTTGGTTAGGCATTTCTATCTCCTTTGGTTAAGCACCTTTACATTAGGCTCAAGCGGGGCACAGCTATGTAGGACGGAAGGCATTCAACATTACAAGTGCGTAATCTTCCTGACTGAAAAAATTGAACGGGTCGTGCGACGGCCACCGCAATTTCGGCAAGAGTCAGTCGGCGAACTTCTCCTCTACGAGACGAATGAGCCCAGCGCTTGGGTAGGCCATCTGCGTCGGCCATGCCTGTTTTTACATCAGTGCGCGGAACAAATATTTCCCGAAATTAACGCACTTGTAACCCTGCGGTTGGTGTCATGTAGGTACCCGTTTTGCAAACTGGCCTTCGTGATGCAGCAAATGCTGCGTTGCGATTATTAACCTAAGGAAATAGCAATGAAAGTCCGTACCAGCGTCGCAGCCCTGTCCTTGACCATCCTGACCCTGCCAGCATTCGCCAGCGGCGTGATCCACAACGCCAACACCGAGGTGGGTTACACCACGCATCCAGATCATGCCATCACCGGCCTGACTCGTGCGCACGTGATCGCCGAGCTTCAGGCTGCCCAAAGGTCTCCAGACTGGTCACTGCTTCGCCTGGGTATTTCTCCCACCAAATTCGAGTCCCGGCTGACGCGGGCCGAAGTCCTTGCCGATCTGCTGCGCGCGCAGCAAGATCCCACTTGGGAGGGCCGCCGATTTGGCGTTCCGGTTTCGATGAACTGACTGGCCGGCTTCGGCGCAATACCCGGCGCCGAGCGCTGTGCGCATGAGTTGGGGCTCGCCGCGACTGCTGGACATCGAAATCTGAAAGGGACCTGGGAAGCTCGGTGGCTTCCACGTATCGCAGGTGAATAGGGCGCACTGAGTTCCCCCGGGTGGTGGCGACTCGCGCGAACTTTCGATGGGACGGTGGTGGGAGACGTTGAAAGAATTCTAGGGGCACAGGCTCGGTCCGCAAACTTAGGGGCTTACCCGAGCCTCAACGAGTAGCAATCTGCACGGAAAACGACGTCACCCCTTTTTCCACCCACAGTTCCTCAAAGCGAGATGAAATGCGCATCGGGTGGCGCCGGCCCTACCGGTCCCCAACGACTTTCTGTGTGGCGAGGGCTGATGCGGTCTAAGGCGGCGCCGGGCCGCGCATGAGCACGACGCGCGTACTTCTGATCGAAGAGCAATCAAGCACTGAGGAACTACTCACTGAGGAGCACGAGGTCGGTGAAACGCCATTGCTGACTTCAATGTTTTTTGTAGGATTTATTGCATTGCTCACCATCGAGATGCTCGTCTGAATCTGCCGAAAAGGAGGGCTATAGCCGGCCTGCAGACTTCCACAGCCTGGGGAGCAGCCACCATAGCAACGCAATACTGGTCGCGACCAAGGTAGCGATCACATTTCCGACCGAATGACCAAAAACTGCGGACAGGACTAATTGCGTAGCAAGGACCAAGGCGGTTGCGAGCGTCGCCGAACCCAGCACGATCTGGCGGGTAGCCAGCCGCTTGAACAGCGGCCTATTGGCCAGCGGCCGCATGAGGCGGTGCTGCACCGCGGGCGCGCTTAGCAACACAAGGCTAATGATCGACATCACGAAAGTGACAAGAAATACCCATTTCTCGGTGGTCGCAATCGCCGCAAAGCCAGAGGTAAAGGGAACGGTGATCAGGAATGCGGATAGCAGCTGCGCGGTGGGGAGCAGAACCCTTAATTCACCCAGCATATCTGTCAGGTCACCTTCGTCATGGGCCACTGCATCGTTGGTAGCCTTATTGCCGCGTGGCGGAGCGATAGTCATGGGCGGTTCCTTTCAACGCGGGTGAATTGAGGCCGCTGCGGCAGGAAGAAAAGATGTCCTGCGTAGGCTGATAGACCGACGTGCCCACACCCATCAGTCCCAATACTGAGTGATATAGGCTGTCGTGTGTCAGGGAGTTGTTAAGTTGACGTCGCATGCAGTCGGCATCCAGACCCCAGGCAAGAGCGTCTTCTCGCCGCATCCAGGTCAGCATCGGAATGCGTTTTTGCTCGCTTGGCGCCAAAGAGTACGGCATGCCATGCAAGTACAATCCTTTTTCGCCGAGCGATTCGCCATGGTCGGAGATGTAGATCATCGCGGTGTCGAAACGCGGTGAATTCTCCTTGAGCAGTTCCAGGGTTCTTGAAAGCACGTGGTCCGTGTAGCGGATCGAATTGTCATAGGCATTGACAATCGATTGTTGATCGCACTGGTCAAGCTGGCTGGTCTTGCAGACCGGCTTGAAATGTTCGAACCGCGGCGG
>JAUSAI010000191.1 GCA_030652945.1 Caldisericota bacterium
TCGACAATACGGTTGATCCTGCCACCGGCACCATCCGTCTCAAAGGGCAATTTGCCAATGAGCAAAAGCGGTTGTGGCCGGGGCAGTTCGTCACCCTCTCTCTTATCCTGGAGGTCAGGGAGCAGGCCGTGGTCGTTCCCAGTCAGGCGGTCCAGACAGGACAGAGCGGCCAGTTTGTTTTTGTGGTCAAAGCGGATAAAACAGCCGAGGTCAGACCGGTGGTGCCGGGGCCGACCTATGAAGCGATAACGGTGATCGACCAAGGACTGCAGGCCGGTGAGCAGGTCGTCATTGACGGCCAGATGCGGGTCATTCCGGGCAGTAAGGTGGAGATCAAGACGGCAAAGAGTCCGGAGATGGACGGGAAGGAGAAAACAGCGGAGGAAGCGTCGCCAGTTAAAGCTGCTGCACCGGGAGCCGCGCCAGACCGATGAATATCTCGGAACTGGTCATAAAGCGACCGGTCATGACCAGCCTGATCATGCTGGCGATGGTGATCTTCGGCCTTTTTGCCTACCAGCTACTGCCGGTCAACGATCTGCCGTCCATTGACTATCCCACCATTCAGGTTACCTCCAACCTGCCGGGTGCCAGCCCCGAGACCATGGCCTCGGCAGTGGCCACACCCCTTGAACGGGAATTTTCAACCATAGCCGGTCTCGATTCCATGAATTCCACCAATGGTCAGGGCGTATCGATCATTGTTCTCAAGTTTACCCTGAAAAAGGATATCGATGCCGCGGCCCAGGACGTGCAGGCGGCCATCTCCAAGGCGGCCCGTCAGCTGCCCCAGGATATGCCGAATCCGCCATCGTACAGGAAGGTCAACCCGGCCGACTCGCCGGTCATCTATCTCGCCCTCAGTTCACCGACCCTGCCCCTGTCGCAGATTAACGAATTTGCCGACACCGTTATCTCGCCCCGTATCTCCATGATCAACGGCGTGGCCCAGGTTATGGTCTACGGTTCGCAAAAATATGCGGTGCGGGTACAGCTCAACCCCCAGGCCCTGACCAGCCGCAAGATCGGCTTGGAAGAAGTGGCCACGGCCATTGCCAAATGGAATGTCAATCTGCCTACCGGCGGACTGCAGGGTGATAAACAGGTCTTTACCCTCCTGGCCACTGGCCAGTTATTTGATGCCCAGGCCTACAGGTCGATGGTAGTAGCCTACCGTGGCAATTCCCCGGTCCGCTTGTCCGAGATCGCCACCATCAGCGACAGTGTCGAAAACGACAAGGTCGCAGCCTGGTACAACACTAAGGGAAAGTCGACCCGCGCCATTGTCCTCGCTGTCCAGCGGCAGCCCGGCACCAACACCATCGAGGTAGTGGACCGTATCAGAGCCCAGATTCCCGACTTTCGAGCTCAGTTGCCGGGGTCAGTGGAGGTCAATGTCCTCTTTGATCGTTCGGAGACCATCCGCGCCTCAGTGGCCGATGTCAAATTCACCCTGCTGTTGACCATCGGCCTGGTAATCCTGGTCATTTTCCTCTTCCTGCGCAAGCTTTCGGCCACGATCATCCCCAGTCTGGCCCTGCCGATTTCCCTCATCGGCACCTTTGCCGCTATGTACTCGCTCGGCTTTTCAATCAACAATATTACCCTCATGGCCCTTACCCTGTCTGTGGGCTTTGTGGTGGATGATGCCATCGTCATGCTGGAGAATATTGTCCGCCACATGGAGGCCGGCGAAGATCCGCGCACAGCCTCCCTGCGCGGGTCGCGTGAGATTGGTTTCACCATCATCTCCATGACGATCTCCCTGGTGGCGGTCTTTATCCCAGTGCTGTTCATGTCCGGGATGCTGGGCCGGATGCTGCATGAGTTCGCCGTCACCATCACCGTTGCCATCCTGATCTCCGGTGTCGTCTCCTTGACCCTGACTCCGATGCTCTGC
>JAUSAI010000194.1 GCA_030652945.1 Caldisericota bacterium
GTACAGGGACAGGACCAGGTAGGAATGCAGGCTGGGCTGATCGCGATGGCGCTGGGCCAGGGCTTCGAGCACCGGCGCCTCTTCTCTGGAAATGCCGGAGATGAAGCCGGTGAAATGGAAATGCAGCGCCAGGTCGCTGACCAGCTCGAAGTCCACCGCCTGCCCCTGCACAAAACCGGCGGCCAGGTTCTTGCGCAGACGCACAAGCACTCCCTCGAACAAGTGATTGGCCAGAACGTCGAAACGCAGCATGCCGCGGAACACGGGGTCGCTGGTGATGCGCAGCGGGGACTCGGCGGCGCTGCCAGTCAGGAAAGCCAGCATCTCCTCGCGGTACAGCCCCATCAGGTACTGCTCGGTGGCCCAGGCCATTTCCTTGCCGAGGATGAGGCCGAGTTCCAGGGCGTCGAGCAGGAGCTGGCGTTTGGACAACGGGTTCTTGAGCCAGTCGTGCTTGTCTTTGAGTTCTAGCAGGTCGGCGATTTGGGGGATCACGGGCTATCCAAGTAAAAGGCGAATTATCGAATTTTGTGCGTAGCTTCAATGTCGACACAGAAAAAACCCCCGCCTCTGGAGAGGGGCGAGGGCTATCGCATGTGACCTTTCGGAATAGACGAGCAAATATGCGCGCCCATTCCGATGGACCTTGATGCAGTTCCTAAGTGAGCAGGAACGTCGTCAAGGCACCACCGGCTACTTCTACTTGGGTCACTCCGGTCAGCGTAATGGTTCTGGCTTCAACGTCGAAATAAGTCAATGTGCCTCCGGTGTAGACCCACTCACCATTGGTGTCAATGCCAGCACCTCCCAAGTCACCAGAGGCGTTGGTGGCCGCAGTGAAATTCGCTGCTCCGGTGACAGTAATCTTGTCAATCTTGATCGTAATCGTCTGCGTAGTGAGTGCAGCGGAATTGTCCACAACGGTGATCACGTCCGCCGTCGTCAACTTAGTAGCGGTCACTGCCGAGTACTGAGCGAAATTCAGGGAGAGCACATCATCAGACGCATTGTAGAAGTCGGCGTT
>JAUSAI010000197.1 GCA_030652945.1 Caldisericota bacterium
GGGCGCGGACACACCCACGACCGCGCGCCTAACGTACGCGTCCGGGAACGCCCGTCGCGCGAAGTCCATGTTCTCCTGCGAGGGCCGTTCACGGTACGCCTCGATCACGACCCACCACCCGGACGCCATGCCATCGAAACCGTCGGAGCGCTGTACGATGAAGTACGACTGCATGTCTCCGAAGAGTGGGATGGCCTTCTCGAGCGCGGCTTGGGCCTCCTACTCGCTGCGGACACTCGTACCCACGATGAAATAGAGGGTTTCGTCCTCATGAGACGTCCCGCCTAAGTCCTTGGCATACGCCAAGGACTTAGGCGACACGACAAGCGGTGTGGGATCAGCGACCGACGAGGGACTCGAGGGGGTCTGGGTTTCGAGTACCACGGCATCAGTAGGGGCGCTGCTGGGAACCGTAGATGACACGTCCGTGGAGCGGTTCGGTAGTGTATCACCGCTCGACGCACAGCCAGATGCCGCCAGAGCAAGCGCGAAGATTACGATGGTGCATGCTCTTTGGAGTCTCAATCCAACCCCCTCTTTCAGCATTCCAGCTAACGTATTCGCGCATCAGCTGCGGCTCATGCGCCTTCAACAAGTCTAGCGCTCCTGGCCGTCAGCTGGATGCGCTTGTTAGCTGGTTGGGGAGCCGCCATCCGTCGAAGCAGTCGCGCCAACCCTCAGCGCAGACCGCTGCCTAGCCCGGTCCCATATGAACAGACCCAAGAGGACGACAACGCCAATACCGCTTCCCGCCGCCCAGCCTGCCGAGGACTCATCCCAATGTGCCAGAGCCGGACCAACGCCCAGCATGAACCCAGCAACAGACATCAGCGCGCCAACTATCCCCCATGTGCGCTGCGAAGCGAGGTACTCATCGATATTCGCAGAAGGGCGACCCAGGGCAACCTTGGGCGTACCTGCCAGACGCTGCTGCTGATTCTCCCACATGAGACGATTGCCCTTGACTCCCAAGACGGCAGCAAGCCCCCACGATATCAAGGACGACACAACCGCTATCGTCATCTCACCGCCGAGTGCCATACGAACTGGACTGCCAGCCGAGATATTCGTGAATAGCGTGGATGCCATGGAGAGACCGGCGAGAAGCACGGCCCACGGCCAGAAGCCGTACACGAGAGCCCAAAGCCAGCCAAAAAACACGGCTCCCCAATTGATTCGCCTGAGTTCGAGAGGCGGCTCCCCTACACCGAATTGCGTAGTGGCTTCCATCTCCTCCGCGAGCACACTCGACATCTATCCCCCTGTTGGATTGAAACGGAATCCAGCTAACGCATTTGCGCATCAGCTGCGCGCCGATGCCTTCCTGGTCAGTCTACCTCGTGCGCGTCAGCTGGATGCGCTTGTTAGGCGTCTCATCCTCAGTCCACCCGGAAGATCCTAATGGCTTCGATCTTCTCCGATCGACTCGACAGTCTCCTTACAGTCATGCTCGAATCTAGCGGATCCTTTACTAGGTACTCACGCCCGTCCTTTCCGACGATGAGCACCCAGTGCTGCACAAGTCCGTTGAGCATGATCTTGGCGATGACCGGTCGCCCCGATGCCAGCTCTGCGTCGACAACCTGGTGACTCAACTCCGGCAACTCCACCCGCACCCGTCCGCTAGTCAGGGTGCCCACGGCATCCCACACGACGAGTCCCGAAGGAGTGAAGCCCCCCTCGCGCGCCAGTCCCTCGACCACTTGCCGTGGGTCCACCGCTTGATCGACCGACGACAGGCCCATAGCGATGCATGCCACTGTGCATCCTGCGGCACCCATCTTCTCGTCGCTCGAGCCGAGGGAGACGTCAGCCCACGCAGGGTCGTTCTGAAGGTAGAAGACCTCGCCGCCCACGGGCTTGACCCTCGCCGTCTTGCCGCCAGCAGACGCGATCGGACTTACCGAGGCTGGCCTAAGATAGAGCGCCGCGAAGACAGCGAGGAGTACCACGACGGTCCCCGCGACCACATAGACGAGCGGTCTATGCTTCAACGCTCACCCCGATTCCTTGAGTACGCCTAACGCATTTGCGCATCAGCTGCGCGCCGATGCCTTCCATGTCAGTCTACCTCGTGCGCGTCAGCTGGATGCGCTTGTTAGGCCTATCCCGTCGCCGCTGTCGCATGGTCTGCACCTGACAAATCGCTGGCGACTGGCCACGACGCCGCAACGGCGGAAGCCATAGCTGGTGCCGCCAGCATCGGCCCCCACATGATTGGGAACACGCTTCCCTCAATGGCGCTGAACTCAACCCCTAGCAGCACGGCTAGGCCCACTGCTCCCAACACAACCGACACTCCAACCAGGTTCGAACGAACCGGCCCCGCTATCGAGCGCCATCGTAGGGAAACCACTGAGAGCGCGCATGCGAGTACTGGCAGCGAGTAGAGTATCGGCGACCAGGTGGGGCCCGAATCGAGCGCGTCTTGCATGAACAAGACAGACAAGAGGGGGAGCACAAGCAGTAGACCCCCTGCGGCAACCCATGCGACAAACATCCCCGTGAGGCATCGATGGTAGAAGGGGCGAGACCTAACGCCAAATGCCAGAGCTGATGCGCCCGGCAACAGCAGGATCAGGAGAAGCGCGCATAAACGGAAAGCATCCATCACCTGATAAGGGATGGACTCCGGGATCGGAATAAGCGTGAGCGTCACCAAGAGCGCGCTAGACGCCATCGTGAACCCGAACACCGCACCGTAGGCGACTAAGAATCTCTTGGAGAGCAGTGGCTTCGTGCTCATGTTGCACTCCAGATTCACTTGCTCGGATTAGGCCTAACGTGTATGCGCATCAGCTGCGCGCCGATGCCTTCCAGTTCAGTCTACCTGGTGCGCGTCAGCCGGATGCGCTTGTTAGGCACCCCGCCGATGACTTCATATCTGGCTTCAGTTCCAGTCTTGCACGCTTGGTGAGTCCGCTAGCCCATCCACGATTGCGATCTCCAGGTAGTACCACGCCGGGAGCTCGTACTGAATCACTCCATCCCCCGCGGCGTTGACGTCTTCCGTCTCCGGCTCGCCGAGGAGGCGCTTCACTTCGCTCACCGTCATGGACTCGACAATGGAGGATTGCTGAAGGCCGTATGCCATTCCGACCGTCCTGCGGTCGTTCCACTTCGCGGCATCGAACGTCTCCGGGGAAGTGGAGACACAACCTGTCACGGACAAGGCGCAGCAGATGACCAGAGCCAGCCAGGCTCTGGAATACGGGATGCGCGCGTTGCTGGCGATCAATGGACCACTCCTACGGTACACGGGCGTGCCTAACGTGTTGCGCATAACGCGCGAGCGATGCGCCTCTCTTAGAACGATAACCTCGTGCGAGTCGTGTTGATGCGCTTGTTAGCGATCACCGCGCACGCGAGACTGCCACGTGTCTGGATCCTGGCGGACATGCAGGCACGCAGCGACCCTGACGTAAGGCTCATCGATGAAGAAGAACAGTCCGTACGGAAAGCGTGGCAGCAAGGCCCGACGCGTGTCGCCGTGGACTGAAGGGAAGCGCTTGGGATGAGACGCGACGTGTTCCAACGACTTTTCGACCATATCGAGGAACTGCAATCCCAGTCCTGGGGCCTTGTCGCCATACCAAGCGGCGGCGTCCAGGATGTCGTCTTGAGTTTCTGGCCAGACGTCGAGTTCGAAGCTCACAAACGACCCCGGAGACGCTCCTCGATATGCGTGCGAGTGTCGCTCCAAGACGTAGCTGGCTGCGGATTCAGCACGTGAGCGGCGATTCTCCGGTCAATCTCATCGCGCTGCGCCGCAGTCACGGGAACGTCGTCAACCGATGCGGCAACGCTATCCCACAGGTCCTCGACGAGCTGAATGCGCTCGGGGACGGAGAGTGCGTCGAAATCGAATGTGTGGGCGAGGTTGCGCATGCCCAAAGTGTGCCCGCTTCCGATGGCTTTGGCAACTCGCAGGATGCACCGCGAGCCCACCGCGAGCCCACATCACGCCGCGGATCCGTCTGAGTGTATCGCTAACGTCTGTGAGATGAGCTGCGAGCGAAGCGAGTCAGCTCGATCTCATGGTTAGCACCCCCACACATGGTGCACCATCGATCGCAGCCGATCCTATGCGGATGACCCCCCAGCACGGTGGCCGAGGGTCATCCGCTGAACGTGCAGGGCTCACCGCGCTGATTCGCCGGGTGTTGAGGCGATCGGCTACTTCTTGCCCGTGCTCAACGGAGCGACGGCGGGTGGACCGGTCAGAGAGGGATCGACTCGGAGCAGGGCGTCCGGAATCGCGCGCGTCACAACACCGAAAGACCGGCCTCCACTGGCGACACCATCAAGGAGGTACTCAGGTAGGACGTACTGCTGGTTATAGCCACGGGGCTCGTTCATGTAGCTGAGGGAGATCTCCTTGACAACCCCACTGTCCTGCCTGCCGACATCGAAGAAGGCAGCTTCGCCGTTCCTGACAGCGGTTAGCGCCTCTTGGGGGGATTTGAGGGAGTACTCCGCAAACGGCTGTACATTGCGCCACACGGACATCGCTCCGAGGATCTGGCCGTCCTCTCCAAACTGGACCACGATCTTGGGGCCAACGCCCTTGTCGAAGGCGATGCCGTTCAGGGGCTTGTGGCTGAAGCGCACTTCGACCATGTACGGCTGTGCGACCCACTGACCGTTCTCATAGTTGTGTACGACGTTGCCGCGATTCACGTCCCGGAACTCTGCCGCTTCTTCCATCAGGCCCGCCGAATTGAGGAATGCCTCAGCCCTTTGCCGATATTCCCCGTCAGACAGCAGCCTCCGCAGCGGCTGTGCCTGCTTCTCGAGCGCATTTGTGGTGTAGTCGAAAGAGCCGGTGAACTTGTCGACCTCGTAGCTCGCACTTGGACCAACGACCTGGAAGCTGGCGCCGAGATCTTCCGTCGCTCCGGTCAACCCGAGCTTGCGGGCGCGCGCCTCGAAGGCGCTCTTGGTCAAGTTGGCGGGCTTGACCCTGTACGCCATCAGCCTCTTCGGCAGCGCCGTCGTGTCCGCCTCGGACTTTAGGGATGCGAATGACCCTGAGGATCCGGTTACGTCCATCGGAGGAACGCTCAAGACGACGGCGCCGCCCTTGAGCCCGGTCTCGACTTGCGAACCAGGCGGCGTGGCCGTTGAGGAGCACCCAGCAATCACCACCAAGGCTAGTGCGCCTGCAAGCAGCAACTTGCTGCGTATCATTGCCTTCACGAATGCCTCCTCTAGAAGTTGAGATTGGTGTCCCAAACTGAGTACTGCCCGGCTGTGCTCGAGCTGTACGCAGGGGGATCCGCAGCCACAGCACCGTAGCCCCAAAGATAGTCATTCACGGCGGTCTTCGCTCCAAACGTGCGAGCTACGTTCTTGCGCCACCCATCCTGCGTGTCCAGTCCGTACTTGTACCAGGCGACCCTGACACCGTACGCCTGGCGCGTGCCTTTCGGTTTGGCATAGGAAGAGAACACCTCGCCCCCGTTTGCAGTCAGCCACATGTCGGTCGCGTACCCAGAAATCAAGTGGATGCCGTTCGCAGCTGAGCCAAAGTTGGCGGGAGTCCCCTTAAGGAAGTTGCAGGTGAACATGAGCGCCCACTCCGCGTCCCGGACGCCCAGATCCATGTCCGAAGGCGTGCTCTCCCAGTCGTTCTTCTTCGTGCTGAACTGCAGGGCGTTCGGGTAGCCGTGGCCAGCGAACGCCACGAGATCGACGTCGTCGCACAAACGGTATGCATTGCCGCCTAGGCCTGACCGCTTCCAGTCCAGTTCCCATGCGTTTGAGTTGCCCCAGTTGAACTGCCAGTTCCAGCTGGTCGCCGGGTCGTTCACGATATCGACTAGGCGCTCGACGCACTGCTGTGACGACGCGAGATTGCCATGCGCCGCCGCTGGAGCACCTGTTCCTACGTAGGTGCCGACCCAGGTGACTCCGATGCTGACGTTGCTTCCATCCGCGTCCGCGTATGCGGGTGTCGCGGTCACACAAGACCAGACAATCGCCGCAACAGCACAGCAGAACGAAACGACTTCCCGTACTCTCAACAATGCTACCTCCCCTTGTCCGACCGGTGCCGCATCCCCCTTGCGGCTACCGAAACACCCGACGCGCACCGCTCGACGCGGCGCGAATCGACTTCGTCGGACCGTATCACATTGTGGTGGTGCTAACGCATTTGCGCATCAGCTGCGCGCCGATGCCTTCCTGGTAAGTCTACCTCGTGCGCGTCAGCTGGATGCGCTTGTTAGATGCTCCACGGTGCGCGAACACCGATTGTCTGCTTCTAGCGAGAGG
>JAUSAI010000236.1 GCA_030652945.1 Caldisericota bacterium
GATCAGATCAGACCTGACCCTTGAGACTAAAACTTTACCTGTCGCCAGGGTCTTTAGGTAGAGCTAAGATATCCATAGCAATCAACTTGAATGGATTTTGTAAGGGTGGATAGATAGCAGTTAGCGAACCAACGCTCCAGCCTGTTTAACCGATCTTCTGTTCAAAATGAGCGCCAGGGTTTCTTATCATACCCGAGGTGGTATGTGCATCTGGCCTCCGCCTTTCCTAACGGTGCACATTATCGTGGCCTGCTGGGGCAGGGCTCAAAGGAAACAAAATGACTACTTTTGTTTACTTTTAGACTCAAATTCGACAGTTGATGAAAAAAGGTTTTGGATTATCAATAAGTTAAACCATGTTAAAAAAAGGTTGGCACTACACACCTTGGGAGTCCAGCGTCTGGGCTTCAACTGACCGGTCCCAGATGGGTAACCGGAGAAGGCGGCCGGACTCCGGCGGCGGCGAAGGCGTGGTGCGCCCCGCCCACCATATCGGTGCGCAGTTGATAACGATTGCCATCAAGTTCCAGCAGCACGGAGTGCACCTGGCCCAAGTCCCGCATCAGGTCCGGCCAGGAGACCTTGGCCTCCCGGTCATCAAGCCGTTGTTGCAGATCCACCTCCAGGCGCAGGGCCAGAAAGGAGGCCACGATGTGGCCCATGGAGGTGTCATCCCGGTGGTGATAGATGGGACGCACTTCCAGGGTGGATTTCTGCTCCCGGAAGGTCCGCTCCACCCGCCACAGGCTCTTATAGGTCTGGGCCACCTCAGCCGGAGGCAAATTGGTGTTGGTGGTCAGGACAAACTTGCCGTCCAGCCGGGCGTCCCGCTTGACGGCTGCTTCATCGATGCTGACACTGCCTCTGGCCACCTTGAGGAAGCGGGCATAGCCTTTGTTGCCCACCAGCGCCTTGGGACCTTGCTTCGCCACTGTCTGCCTCAGCTTCTCCAGGATGGCCTCCCGGGCCGCGGCGTCCCGGGCGGCTTCCTGGGGATTGCGGCAGACGACATAGCGCCGCGCTCCCACCCGCACCTCTTTGACCTCCAGGTTGTCGGTCACCGGCTGATAGCGCCCGGCCCGGGCCAGGACCTCCTCACTCACTTCCTTCTGCCGGCGCATGCGGCAACCCAGGACATAGTCAAAAGGCGCCTCCTGGTGATCGGTCAACATCGTGATGGTGTCCCGGGAGATCATGCCCCGATCCGCCACCACCGTAACCTGGCGGATGTGAAACCGCTGCCGCAGAAGCTCCACCACCTGGCGCAAGGCCTTCTGGTCCGCGGTGTTGCCGGGGAAAATCTCCCAGGCGATGGGCCAGCCCTGGGCGTTTACGGCCACGCACAAGACCCACTGGGGCAAGTCGGGGCGATGGTCCCGGGAGTAGCCCCGCTTGCGCCACTCCGTCTCCGTGCCCCGGTAACAGTACAGGCTGGTGGTGTCGATGAACACCACATCCAGGGTCTGGTTGAACAGGTTCAGGTCCCGGCGGAAGAGCCGGCTTTCCAGGTCCTGCCGCACCCCGGCCAGAAACGCCGCGCTCCGGTAGAAGTGTTGCAGGGCCAGGCCCTCGAACCCCTGTGCTTCCACCGTCTTAACCCAGTCCGAGCCGGCCAGATCGGAACCGGGCGCGCACAACCGCTGCAGCGCCAGGGCAAAAGTAGCCCGTTCCAGATCGAACTCGAACTTACGGTCCTGAGCCAGCTTCCGGAGGAGGTCGGGGAGCCCCTGCCGGTCCCACAAACGCCCAAATACCAGGGCCGGCCCCCACTGCTTGGCAGTGCGGGCCGCCAACCCCGACTCCCGGACAGCCTCCACCACCCGGAGTTTTTCACTAAATTTCGCCAGACTGCGCAGCAACCCGTCCAGTTCGCCCGAGGCCACCAGATGGTCTCGCCGTCCCAAGGTACCAATGATCTGCTGCCGGACCTTATCGCCCTCTCGGTAGGAGCGGACGATTTGGAGGTATTCATACACGCCGCCCCTGCCAACACTACGTTTATTCCGCACGAACATGCGTTTAATATGCAGATATCAAAGGGCATTGTCAAGTATTTTTGGAGACATAAGGCAGCATGGGTTGGCACTACATTTACGTCATTCCCCAAAGCGCCGCCTAACAATTTCAATAAGTTATACAATTAAAAGGCCCTGTTGGGGCTTACAACTGTCGAAAATGAGTCAGAGAAATGCATGGGTACGTAAGCACAGAGGTCAGCATGGGTTCCTTGAAATCCTACCACCTGAAGCGGGCGAAAGACCCCGCGATTCACTTCATTAGATAGTTGCAAATATGATTATAACGTTGCAGGCTTTATGTATAAAGATAGCAGGCTGGGCATAGTCAAGAGGTGGGCAGATTAAAAAATAATTAAGATTTGTACCAGAATAGTTTAACTTAACAAAATAAATTAAGATTTTTTGTTGATAACTTATACTGATTAAGGTTATGGTGAAAAAAGAGGCCCAAATTAACCTTCAGGAGGTGGGTGTGGGTTTGACTGGATTGCCTTCGCAGGTGCACTGGAAATGGGTGATTTGCTGCCTAGGGCTGGGGCTCAGCCTGGTGATGTGCGGCTGTACCCCGCCGGTGAGCCATCTCACCGAGG
>JAUSAI010000243.1 GCA_030652945.1 Caldisericota bacterium
GCTCGGCTCAAGGCCGAACAGAAAGCCAGTGGCGGCATCGTAACCAGAACTATGGCCCAGGCGGCCAAGAACTGTGAGCGCTTCCGTGCATCGATGCATGCGAGCCGGTTCCTCACTGGTGAAGGCTCCGGCCAAGGCGACAAGGGCACGGGAGAACAACCCGCGTTGGGCCAGAAACAGAAACGATAGGGAAACCGCTCCAGTTCGTGAAACATCTCCTCCGGCCTGCCCGAGCAGCTGTTTCAGCCATTCTTCCACGAAACTCAAGGGAACATGACGAGGTGTGTCCTCTGACAGCTTCGTTCGGACATACGCCGCCAGGGAGAATCCGCAGAGGAAGTCGTCTCCTGCAGGTGTAAGTCCCGGCCCGAGGCCAATGAGGGTCATCGCAGCATCAATCGCCGCACAAAGCGACCGTACGGCAAAGGCATCAGCCAATGCAAGAGCGCCACCTCTGAACCGCCTCACGAAGGTCTCGCCATCAGAGCGACGGGACGACAGGTCTTCCCATCGAAGTGCTGTGCCGGCCGCTTCCTGGAGAACCGACAACTGTCTGCCACAAGCGGCCACCGCATCCAGATCCCATGCGAGCCCATCGGGAGGTGTCTCCTCCGATGGATCCGTCCGCCGTGCGCCCTCGAAGAGAACCGAAAGCCCACCGTCGAAAACCAGCGCCTTATCATCGGCACATGCTGAGACACCCCTTTTCAGCCCCAGGGTGTCAAACTGAACGGTACCCCCGTTCGCATGTCGGACAGTCGCTGCCATGGGGTGCGCGAGCGACTCATCAGACAGCAGGGTGAAGAGATGCCCGTCTGGTCCATCGACCAGATTCACTGCGGATGGGTAGACAGAGTGTACCGTGCAGCGGAACGGAGGTTCCGGGAATGCGGTCCCCAGCGTACGAACCACCAGCACGCGACTCTCGGATACTACAGTGTGCACGGACAGGCGCCTCCCCTGGTTCAGTAATCAGCATCTCCTCGTCAACCCCTACTCTCTGAAGACGAATACGTTCACCGGGTTGCCAGGCCGTTCGTCCGACTCCTTGACCGTGGCACTCAGTTTCATGCCAGTCCTGGGGTCTTCTACCTCGAGCTGTCCGGATGCCCTCAGTCCGTTTTCGAACTGCACGATCCCAAACAGCAGGTATTTCTTGGTGTATCCCTCCGGCAGATTCCATGCCCGCGTCCAGGTCAGGAGTTCGCAGGGTCCCTCCAAGTCAAAGGTTTCCCATCCCTTCCCCGTCACCGGGTCCCGTCGTGCCGAGCACTTCCCGCAGACCATGGGGGCGGGGTAGTACACGGCTCCGCAGGTGAGGCATCTGTAACCAACAATTGTTGGAGCCTTGGCATCATACAAACCGAAATCTACCATGTTCTCAGCCCTCAACCTTTGCGCAGATAAGCGCGACCACGTTGTTGCCGAATCCTCCGAAATTGACGGACATGCCATACCTTGGATCCTTCACCTGGCGCCCTTCCTCTGCCTCTCCGCGGAGCTGCCGGACAAGCTCTACGACCTGGGAGACGCCGGTCGCGCCGACAGGATGACCCTTGGCTTTGAGGCCTCCCGACGAGTTGATCGGAAGCCGCCCGTCGATGTCGGTCTCACCCTTTCGGACTGCCAGGTAGCTCGTTCCGCGCTCAAAGAACCCGACTTCCTCGCTGATGGCCAATTCCAGGATGGAGAAGGCGTCATGGAGTTCTGCAAAGGAGATGTCTGCCGGTCCCACACCTGCCATCCTGTATGCCTTCTCGGCGGCCAGCCTGACAGCCTCGAGTCTCAGCGGGTCCTTGCGGTTGTGCACACAGTGCGTATCTGTGGCACTGCCGATACCCGCGATACGGACAGGCTGCTTCTTGAAGTACTTCGCCTTCGGGGAATCCATGTTCACGAGGAGCAGCGCCGCTCCGCCATCGGAGACGGGGCAGGTGGAATACATGCGCAGGGGTTCCGCAATGTAGTTGTTCACTACTGCCGCCTCGGGCCCGTCGGCGATTGCCTCGATGGTACAGGGAAGCTGGATGTGCGCGTAGATGTTCTTCGCCCCATTCTTGTGGTTCTTCACCGCCAGCAGGGCAAGGTCCCGCTCGGTCAAACCGTACTTCTCCATATACAACCGCGTGAACATCCCTCCGAACGCGGGAAGGGTCAGTCCCATGTTGTACTCCGCTTCGGTGTGGAGCATGGTGGCTACATTCTCGGTGGCGGTCCAGCCACTCACCTTGCGCATCACTTCACCGCCAGCGACGAGGACAATGTCAGCCATCCCGGAAGCGACGGCCATATAGCCGATCTTGATGGCGCTGGCCCCAGATGCCGGCCCATTCTCCACTAGTTCGGCGGGCACCGGCTCCATATCCATGCGGCTGACCAGGGAAGACGCCACAGCCGATTGATGGCAGAACAGCCCGGAGGCCATGTTGCCGACGATGACCTGATCGATCTCCCGTCTCCGTTCAAGGAATTCGGCATCCTGGAGGGCATCGGTGGCCGCGTAGGCCATGACATCCGCCAAGTCGTACTCGGACGAGTTGCCGAACCGCGTGTGCCCGATGCCGACAATGCCGACGTTGGCGGTCACGTGCTACCTCTTGAAGCCCGGGATCTGAGGATACTCACTGGGCATGATGAGCTTCTCAGCCGACTTGAGGTCCTGTTCAACGACAGGGCGCGTGCCGGTGCACTTGATGTCCCTCACCGCTTCCCAGAGTTTGCGTGTGAGCACATAGGTGGGGACGCCGCCCAATTCGTGACGGACGTCGGGGAACTGCGACGAACGGTCCTCAAGCTGGTACTCGATCATCCAGCGCTTGAATCCGTTCGGGCTCTCCGCGACGATATGGACCTCCTCTTCTCCCAGGTCGTCGAGATGGTGTTCCATCTTCGCCGCGAAGAGTTGGGCTCCGACGCGGAGGCCGCGCTTGATGGTCAGCGTATGCAGGCTCATGCCGAGCTTGCTGCTGACGTGGCGGCTTGTCACGAGACCAGCGATGACACCGTCGATGGCACCGACGATCACGAATTCGTTGGCTACCCGATAGCGGTACCAGCCCAGCAGTTCGGCATACATCCGGACGGCGACGATGTCATAGAAATCCGTCGGGACGCCGATGAGAGGATAGATGGTCCCAAGAAGGGTACCGGTCTCCTCGCGTCTGGCTTCCCGGACGACCATCTTCTCCCCTGAAGCAAGCGTGATGATCTTCGGTAGATAGGGCTTGAGCGCAATCTCCGGGGGTCTCAGCTTCCTCTCCATCTCGTCAATAGCCATGTAGTCCCTCCTCTTGTGGCACGCCTTGAGGCGTGGCATCACTTGTATCAAGCTCTCTCAGGGACGCGGCGGCCTGCTGGACGCACCTCCCGAGATCGTTCACTTCTTGCGGGCTTCCTCGTGAAGCCAGGCGTTCCGGGCCCCGGCTACGTCGCCAAAGCGCGTCAACTCGGCCTTTGCCTTCTTCTTCATGAGGTCCTCATAGCGGTCATCCTCCACGTGGGCCACGATGCGTGCGATGGAGGACTCGCCGTCCACGAATCGCCAGGGGTAACAGCCGATGACGGCCCGCTGGTTGAGCAAAAGGTCGATATCGCCGCCGACACATTCGGCATGTATCAGCCCATGACTGAACATCTCGATGTGCATGAGCTGGTATTTGTCATCAGTGAAGACCTCCTCCAAGGTTCTCCCGTACTTCTCCTTGAAGTGGGCGTCACACTCCTTGGCCTCTCTGGGCATCCATTCCCGGATCTTGGTGTTCATGGGATGGTCGGCGCTGCCGCAATCCACCCCGATCCACCGGAGCTTCTTCGCCTTGGCCCAGTCGGCGAATTCCCGGTCAGGACCAGGATGCTTGGTCATATACCGGATCTCATCTGCCGTCGGCTGATCCCAGCCGTAGTGGTGAAATCCCGTATGAACGATGAGGATATCGCCTTCACGCACTTCCACCCGGTCTTCCACCATTTTGGAGGTGTACACATCGTAGTCGGCACAGATGTCGGACAGGTCCACAACGGCCCCTTCGTGCACCAGGAAGTCCATGTCCAGGCTGGCAATGTCCTTGCCTGGCGTGTAGAAGTGTATTTCGCCGTCGAGGTGCGTGCCGACATGGTTCGAGTGGGTCACGACCTGTCCGTTCGCTCCATTCGGGGCAAGGCGCTTGAAGTACTGGACCTGCAGAGGAATGTACGTTGGCCATGGTGGAGTCCCAATACCGAGTGGAACTGTCAAGTCGAGAACCTTCATCGTGTACCTCCCGAATATGGTGTGGTGTCCATCGCGTTGCCGACGCGTGGCTTCAACTACAGTACTCCTCGGCGAAAGCGAGCAGTGCGTCCCGGAAACAGCTCTCCGGTGGTCGTACCAAGCCGGCTCCCACCATGCCGATACCAGGTTGCTTGTGGGCAATGCCGGTATTGATGACCGGGAGAATCCCCTTCTCCACGACTTTCCGTACGTCGATAGCCGTCGGAGTGCCCCGGAAGTCCAGAGCCGGGATCCGATACTCTTCGCTTTCCGCCAGCGTGATCTCGTACATTCGCCTGGTGTAGGCGATAGCGTCGGCCGGGACTCCACCGACGAACTTCACGATGGCTGGTGATGCGGCCATGGCGAAAGCACCGATTCCGCTCGTTTCGGTGATGACCGAGTCGCCGATGTCCGGAGCTGCGTCCTGCGGACCGAAACCCGGCAGGTACAGGCCCTCCAC
>JAUSAI010000247.1 GCA_030652945.1 Caldisericota bacterium
AGTGCGTCAACGGGACAACGTCGCATTGACAAACGAAGCACACCTCGATATTATTTCGAATTATCGATTCACTATGCAAATCAATGAAAGGGTAAACATGCTGGTCACTGACGAAGTGCGGTCCTACATAGGGCTGTCCACCAAAGCCGAATTCGCATGTGACGCGGTCGAGTCCGGCGCCGTGCGGCGCTATGCCCAAGCCATCATGGATGAGGATCCAGCCTACTTGGGTGAGACGAATGACGCCAATCGCCGCTTCGGCGGCCCAGTGGCGCCCCCACTGTTCGCAAACCATATGTTGCGCCGCCCGCTGGGCACTCCCGATCCCATCCAGGACAACGCGCAAAACCCTCTGTTCGACGGCATCGTTCCGGTTGCAAACCTTCCCGCCATCAGGCCTTTGGCGAATCTGGCTTCACTGAATGGCGGGTCGGAGTTCGAGTTCTTCCGCTATGCACGTCACGGAGAGCGCGTCAGCGTCAAGTTGAGTTATGCCGACATCACCGAGAAGGCTTCAAGCAAGGGCCCGATGGTCTTGGTGGTGCGGCTATACGAGTTCATGACCGGCGACGGAGAGCTTCTGATGCGCTCCAAAAACACCACGATCAGGAGATAAGACCATGGCAGAACAACAGTATTTTGATGACGTTTGGGTCGGTCAGGAACTGCCATGGCTCACCAAGGGGCCGCTAGGAGAAATCCATCTCTTCCGCTGGTCCGCAACCATGGAAAACTGGCATCGCATTCATTACGACCGCCGCTTTGCAGTCGAACATGACAAGCTCCCCGACCTGCTGATCAACGGCTCACTCAAGCAGCAATTCATGGTTCAGATGGTCAAGGACTGGGCCGGCCGCGAGGGCTGGGTTTGGAAGGTGAGCTTCCAGTTCCGCGCCATGAACTCCGTAGGAGAAACCTTGCACGTCTGGGGGAGGGTCAAGTCCACCGAGCGTCTGCAGGACTATGGTCTTGTGGTCCTCGATTTGGGCATTGTTAATCAGGACGGCAAAGAGAGCACCCCTGGCGAAGCCACCCT
>JAUSAI010000111.1 GCA_030652945.1 Caldisericota bacterium
CGAACAGAGCTCATCCGCCTCCGCCATGTAGTGTGTCGTCAGAATGACGGTCCGCTCAGGCTTCTCCTTGACCCAGTCGCGGACGATGTTTCGTATGACAACGCTGGCCTCGACGTCGACGCCAACCGTCGGCTCGTCGAGGAACAATACCTTGGGATCTGTCACCAAACCCCGCACAAGATTAACCTTCTGCCGCATACCCGTCGAGAGGCTGTTCATTCGCTGTCTGCGGGCTTCCCACATGCCCACCATCTTGAGGTACTCCTCGATGCGGATGCGTGCTGCTTTGGTGTCCATGCCGTAGAACTGGCTGAACATCCAGAGTTGTTCGTCGACGTGCAGTACTCCGTACCCGGACGTCTCGCCGCCGGAGATGAGGCTGATGAGAGGACGTACTTTCCGGTACTCGCCGACTACGTCGTAGCCGGCCACCGTGACCGTCCCTGCGGTGGGCAACAGGAGTGTCGCCATGATCTTGATGGTCGTGGTCTTGCCGGCGCCGTTGGGGCCGAGCAAGCCGAATATTTCGCCGTATTGCACGTCAAACCCGATGCCTCGAAGGGCATGGAAGGGGGGTGTTCCCCGGCGAGTAAAGACACGAGTCAGGCTTTCTACTTTGATTGCGGGATGCATACAGGGCTACCTCCGAATTGGATTGGGGTCTGAGCCAACTGTATGACAGGAGAGACTACTGACGGACTCTCTAGGAGTCGATGCCTGATGAATTGACTGTACTGCAGACTACTGAGCGCAAACCAAGCTATACAGCATGTCCAATCAACAGCACCCCTGCCATCAGTTGATGCGGGTGTTCTCCGACATTTCCATGCATTGCCTCCTTGTTTCGAATCGTGTTGACGAATCTGTCCAAGCGGACTTGGTGAATATACTACCGCGTCCAAGATTTGTCAACTAGGCCAGGCCCGACGTTGATTCTGCACTGCAACATCATATACTGGCTTCATGAATGGACACGTCCTCGTCGTTACGGGTCCGCGCGCCAGCGGGAAGACTACGTGCTCGAGGACTGCCCACGACGGCCTGCCCGGATCCCTGCTCCTTCATGTCGACGATCTGTTCCATTCCATCATTGGGCAGGACAGAGGGCGGTGGGACGGCAGGGAAGCTGACCTCTACGCGCTTGTTCTGTATCATGAGCTACTGCTGACTCGGCACCTCGCCGTCGAGTGTGGCGTGATCATTGTCGATGCCACTCTCCTCCCGGACCAGCTGGAACCTCTGGTGGCCGGACCAGACCCCCCAATCGTCGAAGTCCTCGTGCTGCTTCCTCCGCTTGCTACGTGCCTTGATCATGAGACCCGTCCCGGAAGAGCGGTCCCGGCATGTGACGAGAAGGTGCGGACGACGTGGCAAGAGATGCAGGCATGGCGAACGAACGCCGGAGAACATGTGACACTTGCCGAGAAGACGGGGTATGAAACCCTGGCGACGCTTGCGCTCGTCGTCCAGCGCCTCCTCAACTGAAGAACGAGCCGTCCCGACGAGAGCCTGCGGGAGAACCACGCCGGCACTTGTGTGCAACGGCAGGCGAGTGCTAACTAGCTGAACCTCTCGAAGCGCTCTTTCCCTGCCTTGCAGATTGGGCAGATCAGCGGTGGCTGGGGCCGCGCACAGAGATACCCGCAGACCCTGCACCGCCAGACCGGAAACGGCAGACCCTTGATGTCGAGGGCTTCCATGTCACGTGACTGTGCGGCGGGGCCACCGACAGGGCGACGATCTGGAATAGCCCCCGCCTTCTTCGCTCCGCGCGCGATCTCTGGTGAGACGTAGAGGGCACAGTAGCAGGAGCCGTAGTCGTTCAGATCGACATCGCGATAGTCACACGGGCAGATGATATCGAGGTCACTGCCTCGGTCTCCCGACGCAAGCCGGCAGGGGCAAGCAGGGTAGCCGTAGCGTGCCTCGTTCTCCAGCAACCCCTGCACCAGCTCACGCGCAAACTGGTCATCCGGATTGACGCTATATCCTGCATCGCGAGCCTCTCTCACCAATCGTGCCCAGACCTCGGCCACGCGCTCGCCAGTCACGCCGCTCATGCGGAGGCCAGCTCCCGGAGTCGGTCCTCCTGGAATCCAATGATGCACTCGTCGCCATCGATGATGATCGTGGGGAAGGAACTGGCGGGATTCCACTTCAAGAGCTCCTCCTTGGCCAGTTCACGGTTCCCGCCCGTCTGCAGGTCAACGTCAACGTAATCGTAGGCGACACCGAGTTCCTGGAGCAGTGCCTTGGTTCTGCGACACCACCCGCACGTGGACAACGTATACATGAGGATGCGATGCTTCGTAAGAGTCCCATTCACGTGGTTCGGTTCGAGCATGGATTCCTCCCGGTTGGCGGAAATACGATCTCAGTTCTTGAGCAGTGAAGCCATGATGTCGACAGCCTCGTGGCACTGTTCAGTTGTGACATCGTGATGAGTGACGAGCCGGACGTTCATCGCAGTGACGTCGTTGCAGAGAACGCCGCGCTCCCTGACTCCAGCCTTGAACTCCGCGGCCGTCATACCGCTTCTACTGACGTCGACCATGGCCATGTTCGTCTCCACGCTGGCCGTGTCCGCGCCAAAGCCTGCGGCGGCCAATTCGGATGCCAGCAGTCTGGCGTTGGCATG
>JAUSAI010000267.1 GCA_030652945.1 Caldisericota bacterium
TCTCGCCGGCATAGATATTCGCCGTGCGCGCGCGCATCGCATTACGCCACTGGGACGTAAGCTCGGCGGAGTGAGCGGTGTTGGTGACGGCGAGCAGCATCCCCAGGTCGAGCAGGCGTTGGAGGATGCGCCACCGTTGCCCGATTTCGACGGGCAGGTCGAAGAAGATGGCTTGCCGGAGACGCCTGCCGGTCGACTGGAGCGCTGGCAACGCAAGTTGCTGGACCTTTCGGCGCGGAATCCGCTGCTCAATCACAAATCGTCAAAGACCAGTCTTCGTTTGATCTGCCCCAATCCGGCGCTGCTAGAAGACGGGCTTGCGGCGGGTGCGCGATTTGCCATTCAGGCAGTCCCGACGCCGTCCAGCGTTGGACAAGACGAAGAAGTTCATCGGCAGCGCACCGGTGAAATCATCATCGAGGAGTATGCGCGCGCGGCTCTCGATAAGAAGCAAGTACTTGTCGATCTGCCTGAAGAGGAACTGAATCGCCGGGCGGTCGAAATTTACCGAAAGGCGCAAACAGCGCTACAGGAGGGCGGAGCGAATACCCTTTATCTCGCGATCGGCTTTCTGCTGTGGAAGCAGGATGAGAAAAGCGATCGGCGCTTTCGTGCTCCGCTGATCTTGTTGCCGGTAACGTTGGAGCGGAAATCGGTCCGCAGCGGCGTGCGCATGCTCGCTCACGACGACGAGCCGCGCTTCAATACGACCCTGCTTGAAATGCTCCGAAAAGACTTCCGTATCGACATACGGGATTTCGACGGCCCTTTGCCTGCGGATGTAAATGGTATCGACGTCGCTTCGATCTGGGAACGGATGCGCCGGGCAGTCAAGGACGCGCCCGGCTTCGAAGTCGTTGAAGACGTGGCGCTTGGCCACTTCTCCTTTGCAAAGTACCTTATGTGGAAGGACCTCGTGGATCGCACCGATGCGCTCCGCAAGAATGCAGTGGTCAAACACCTGCTCGATACCCCGCGCGACCGCTACGGGAGCGAAATCGACTTCGTCGAAGGGCGGGACATTGACCGCAAGTACCATCCATCAGAGTTGCTGACGCCGCTACCGGCAGATGCATCTCAGATGGCGGCCATCGCTACAGCAGATCGCGGCAAGGATTTCATTGTCATCGGTCCGCCTGGTACCGGTAAGAGCCAGACGATCAGCAATATGATTGCGCATATTCTTGGACAGGGCAAAACCGTCCTGTTTGTCTCGGAAAAGACGGCGGCATTGGAGGTCGTCCAAAGACGTCTGAAAGCAGCGGGGCTTGGTCAATTCTGCTTGGAACTTCACTCCAATAAAGCAAGCAAGGCAGACGTTCTGAACCAGCTGCGCGATGCTTGGAGTTACGCCCAGCACGCCTCCCCCAGCGACTGGGAAAGAGAGGGTGAAAGGCTCCGGGACTTGCGCGATCGGCTGAACCTGATCGTGGACAGGCTCCATTTGCCGCGTCGAAACGGCCTGACGGCACACCATGCCATTGGTCTGAAGGTTCGTGATGCTTCACTGACTATGAACCTCAAGCTTACGTGGCCGTCAGGCGATTATCACGATGAGGCCGGTCTGCGCGCGCTGCTTAATGCGGTCGAAAAGCTCCGCATTCAGGTCGCAGCCGTCGGCAGTGTCTCAGAAAGCCCCTTTGAAATGGTGACCCATGATGACTGGTCACCTCAATGGGAAGTCACCGTGGCAGAGCGTGCTGCACGGCTTTCCGCGTCCATGCTTGCTCTGGAGCGGTCATGCGAAGGGTTTCTGAAGGCCACGGGTATTGATGGTCTCTACAGGAACATGCCGGACCTGCAGGCTTTGGCGGACTTGGCTTCCATCTTGGTCGAGTGTTGGCAGAAGCAGGTCGGCTACGCCCTTGAGCCAAATGGTGCAGAAAAGATCGATGCATTGACCGAGGTGGCGTCGCGCTTGCGGGCATTCGGCGATGTCGAGGCCTCATTGAGCTGCCCCTATGAATCAATGGCTTGGCGCAATATCGATGGTGATGTCGTCGGTCGACGTTGGCAGGCGGCGACTTCCGCCTGGTGGCCAAAGAGCTTCTTTGCGCGCCGCAGCGTGGTCAGAGAATTGAAGGAAGGTGGAGCTCAGGGAGTGCCGGTTCCGGCAGTTGACGCACCACTGCTTGCGCGCTTGCGGCAAGAAGGCAATGCCATAGACCGGCTGGGCGATCTGCTTACGGGCGCCAAGGGGTGGCGCGGTCACGGGACGGACCCGAGTGCCATGCTGGCGTTGAAGGAACTGGGGGTGCGAGTTCGGGCGGTGATCGGACGTCTTGCCAAAGATTCGACTGCTCTTGTCGAAGCTCGCGCCAAGATACGGACGCTGCTGGAGAATGGTGACGATCTGCTTGCACCAGAAGCCTTGGTAGGACGGGCCGCAGCTGACCTCACGAATGCTCATGCCAGCTTCCTTTCGGCATATAGAGACTTCGCTGTCTCGGCAGGCGAATTGGTTCGAGA
>JAUSAI010000004.1 GCA_030652945.1 Caldisericota bacterium
TCGACGCTGAGATGCGGGGCGAAGTCGTTGCCTCCAAAGAACAGGGTAAACATGGTTGCGCTCGCCAGTTTGGACGCGTTGGTCGGCCAGACCATGCGGGGGAACGGATCACCATGTGTCTGGTGGACGACTGCGGCACCAGTCTCCCGGAAATGTGTCATGTCAAAGCCTGCAGCCTCAAGTGTCCAGCCGGGAGCACCGTCACCTCCCGTAAACCTGCTCCAGACATCCTGATGCGGATCGATGAAGACGATGAACCCCATGTCGCCTGCAAGCCGCACGACCTGTTCAAGGTAGTCCAGATAGTCCGTGTCGTACAAGCCGGGGCCGGCGTGCTCGACGGCCTCCCACGTCACGAGAAACCTTAGGAAGGTGAACCCCCAGCTCTTGAGACGCCGCAGGTGCTCTTCTGCTTCGGCAAGTGGCAGGGGACGCCCCACAAACGAAACGATCCGGTGGTCGAAGAACCCTTCAGCGTGATGGGTGCCACCCGGCGGCAACATCGGGACTTTGCTGCTGCCGGCCAGATTGACCCCTCTCAGCAGGATGACACGGCCGTGCTCGTCCTTGAACCAGCCGTGGTCAGTCGTGAGTGTCATGGCAGGCGATACTGCGCACGGAATGCTTCGAGCACCGATCGGAACCCAGCGGGCAAGAGCGCAACGCACGGTTGGGCAAGAGGTGCCGGAACGCCATAATAGAAGGCCTCGGCGATGCTGCCGGCTATTGCGGCCTGGCTGTCTGCGTCAGCACACAGTAAAATGGCAGCACGAATCGCCGACTCGACGTCTGCCGAGGATAGGAAGCAGATGATAGCTTCCGGCACAGAGAGTTCCGCGGCCTCGAACAGCCCCCCGCCGACGCATTCGGCCGGGGCACGGCGAAGGTCGTAGCCAAACGTGGCTTCGATGTACTCGCGGATGGCGTCCCTGGAACTGCCGTTCCGTGCCATGAAAATACTGGCGGCGACCGCCTGTGCACCTGCGATACCGTCAGGGTGACCGTGCGTTGGCAACGCGCTCCTGGTGGCCTCGGCCAGTGTCTCCTCCAACGTCGTGAATGCCCAGCCGACGGGGCTCACCCGGCCGGCGGCTCCGTTGCTGTAGCTCGTAGGAAGGGCTCTCTCGGGGTCTTCGATCCACTTGGTGAACCGCGTGGCGTACGCACGTCCGGGGTTAGCGAGAGTGTAGGCGCGCAGGGTCCCGGCGTAAGGAAGCCCATGCAGCAGGCAGTCTGCCACTGCGACCGTCAGGACCGTTTCGTCGGTATACGTCGACTCGGCGGTGAGCGTTTCGAACCCGTTGCCGGTGACCGGGCGAAACTCGCGCGTCGAACCTGCGACATCACCAACGATGGCCCCCAGCATACCGGTCCCTAGAGCGATTGTCGGTAGAGCTGCTGAATCTGCTCGACCGATGCCGCCTTGTGAGGATTGGTTGTGCCAGCAAGTTCCTGAAGCGCAGCGTCGGCAAGCTGAGGAATGTCGGCTTCCTCTACGCCCATCTTCGACAGGCCGCTCGGCATCTGAAGTCTGCGGTTCAGGTCGATGACGGCGCTGATGGCCTTGTCGGCGTTCTCCCGGTCGGTGCGCCATGGATGGCCAGCACCCATCGCAACTGCGATGCGTGCCATCTTGGTCCCTGCGAGCGCAGCATTCCACCGCATGACGGTCGGCAGGAGGACCGCGTTCACGACCCCGTGCGGCAGGCCGTACTTGCCGCTCACCGGATGAGACAGCGCATGAACGTATCCGAGCCCGGAGTTGTTGAAGGCAAGCCCCGCGAGGAACGCAGCATGACACATCCCCTCGCGCGCACCGATGTTGCTGCCTTGTTCATAGGCGATCGGCAGCCATTGGAAGACGAGTGCAATAGATGAGTGTGCCAGCGCGTCGGTCAGGGCCGTCGCGACAGTCGAGACGTAGGCCTCGATGGCATGCGACAGCGCGTCCATGCCAGTGGCTGCGGTCAATGCAGGCGGCATGCTGAGCATCAGCTCGGGGTCGTTGATAGACACGTCCGGCGTCAGCCGCCAATCCATGATCGTCGTTTTGTGATGATGCTCCGCCTGGGTGATGACGGCGACAGACGTGACCTCGCTGCCTGTTCCGGCCGTCGTATTGATCGCCATGAACGGCGGCAGGTCATGCGTGGCCTGGTCGACCCCGTCGCCATATTGGCCTATCGTTCCACCGTTGCTGACGATGAGTCCGATACCCTTGGCACAGTCCATCGCACTGCCGCCCCCGATGGCTACCAGGAAGTCACAGTGCGAGCCCTTGTACAGCTGGACTCCCTGCATGACCATCTCGTCGGTAGGATTGGGGCCGGCACCAGCATAGATAGTGCTTTCGATGCCACTTCTCGCCAGGACCGCTGCGACCATCTGGCCCTGCTGCGCTCCGTAGGATCCCGTGGACGCTACGATCAGTGCGTTGTGCCCCCCGAGGTTGCGTGCCCACGTGCCAGCGTCATTCAGAGCTCCACGATGGATCAGGTTCACGCCCGGCATGTAATAGGTTCCTGGCATTTCGGCACCTCCCATTCACGACAGATCACGAGTCGGGACCAGACACACTCGGTCCTCTCGTACTATACCAGAACGCCGGCTGTGCTCAACCGGTGTCGCACAGTAAGTCCTATCACCTCACAATGCGCGATTTCCTGTAACGGTCTCGTCGGTCCCGGGTGTCCTGTCATCCCCTGTCACTTGCCGTACCAGCGCGGCCAATTGTCGCCACGGCTCGATGTCGAAGAAGCGCCGCGCCAGTCCCGATGTGGAGGGTAGAACCCAGAGAACAGTCGTGCCGATGCATTCCCGCTGACGGCCAGTGTGAACGGGACGTCCAAGGAACCGTGCACCAACGGTCTTGCTCGTGAATGCCAGCACGCGTGGTTTGCAGTCCCCGATCTTCGTGCGCAACGCTGACCGCGTCAGATCGAGGTCGACGTGACCGTCGAAAATGCGCTGGTCCTGCCCATGCTCGGTTTTGACCAGATCTGTCAGACCGATACCGTAGCACCGAACCGACGGGTACTCCTCTGGTGCCAGGCACCGCGGAGTGAAGCCGACCTCTGCGAGCGTTTGCCAGAAACGGTTGCCGGGATTCGCATAGTACGCGAGCCTGCGCCATGAGTAGTCGCCTAGTGCCGAGCCACAGAAGACGACTGCCAGTCCCGGGACCAGCACGTCGGGAATCAAGAATGTCGAGTGACTAGTAGTATCATACATCGGTGTACTCTATCCTCTCGATCAGTATAGCGGTGGAAAATGCGCCGGACGAACGGCGCAGACTGAGAGCGAGTTGACAGAACCCGCTGCAAGGAGCAGACATGAATGGTAAACGCATCTACAGCATTGCTGGTGGTCAGTGTGGACGAGAAACCCTGCTCGCCATCCTGAGGGAACACCCCGAGATCCGTTTCGTCTCCCTCGTAGGTGTTGATCTGGCAGGCAATGACACTGATGAGCGCATTCCCATCCGCGCATTCATCGACGACATCGACGACTTCCTGGCCGGAAAGGCCGTTTCGACCGATGGATCCTCCGTGGCACTGACCTGCCTGTCAGCCCTCAACGACGCTGAAGTGGATCTGCTTCCAGACCTTGACGCCAACTGGTACGTCGACTACAACGAGGAGCACGTGGACCGTGAGATCGGTCTGGCTGTCGGCACTCTGCGCATTCCCTGCTTCCTCGTCCATCAGGGCCAGCGGGTCGATGCTCGTTCACTGCTGACGGCGACACTCGTGTACTTCCGCGAAGAGTTGCTGCGCCTGCTCCATGCACATGCCGGTGCCCCCGCCCTGGCGCACCTGCATCCTGCCGATCTGGTCGATGCATCACTCACGGTCGGGACTGAGCTCGAGTTCTGGGTCAAGACACCCTCCGACAAGGCGAATGTCGAGGAGCTGTCCGCCGCCCAGGTTCTGCAAGAGAACTACTGGCAGAGGACGCGCGGTGTGGCGCGCACGGCCCTCGAGCAGACCGTTATGGCGTTCGAGGCCTATGGGCTCATGCCCGAGATGGGCCATAAGGAAGTCGGTGGTGTCAAAGCAGCTATTGGGCCTGGCGGTGAACTCAGTCACGTCATGGAGCAGATGGAGATCGATTGGCGATTCTCCACAGCAGTCCAGACCGCAGACAATGAGCTCCTCGCGCGTACGCTCGTGAAGGAGACCTTCCGAGCCAACGGGTTGGAGGTGATCTTCAAGGCGAAGCCTATCCCCGGCGTCGCCGGGTCCGGAGAGCATACCCACGTTGGAGTCGCCGGCACTTTGCCCGGCGGCCAGCATGTCAATCTTTTTGCTCCGATGGACTCACGTACCGACTACCTCAGCGTCATCGGCTACGGCGCCTTGATGGGATTGCTTCGCAACTACGATGTCGTCGGCCCGTTCGTCACCGCGACCAATGATGCGTTCAACCGTCTGAAACCAGGATTCGAAGCGCCGGTCTGTGTTGTCGCCGCGCTCGGTGCTGATCCTGCTGTTCCATCACGTAACCGCACCGTTCTCGCTGGACTAGTGCGCGCCCTCGAGAATCCATCGGCTACGCGGTTTGAGATTCGAGCTCCGAATCCCTATACCAATACATATCTCGCTGTCGCCGCCTTTGCCCTGTCCATGCTCGATGGGATCCGGTGGGCCATCACATCAGGAACAGTGCCCGCTGCGCTGCTTGCCGAGTTCTCCAAGAGTGCCGGGGATCCAGCCGTCTACCTGGAACAGCATCGTGCCTACCGTTCTGAGCACAATGTCTTTGAACACTACACACAGGGGGAGCGTAGCAGTCTGTTCGGCGTCCCGCCTGCCACGGTGTGGGAGACCATGCAACATCTGCGAGCCGGGTCCGATCGGCTCGACGTTCTGACACAAGGCAACGTGTTGACGCCGCCCATCATCGAGGGTTTCCGAACTGCGGCCGTTGCACGCTGGAAGAACGAATTGCTGGCGCGTATCCTGCCGGAAGACATTGAAACGCTTCGTAAGACTATACGGCGGGAGATGGCAAGCCTGAAGGCGGAAGGCCTGTGGAAGAGCATCGACGCCCTGCGCCACGAACTTGCCGATGATCTGCCCAACCATCCCTCGCTCATTTCCCGACTCACCTGCGCCCTGCGCGAAGATCGTCTGGATGAAGCGTCCAACCTGCAGCTCCAGGTCGCTGCACGCATGGAGGAAACGGAGAAACTCTACGAGGAGTATCGCAGGCTCGTGTTCTGAAGAACTATCAGCCAGGAGCTTGGAGGTGTTGTCGCCGATTACAGTGATATGACTGTCTGGTAGTCCGACGTGGGACTACGGCCGGGGACTGCCTTCTCCTTGGGTGCTCCTGGTCTTGACTCTCCTCCCTAGTGGACGAAAGCGCTACTCGTCCTCGTCGATCGCCACGCCGGCCGACGCCGGCAGAAGGGCACGGAGAAGTGTCAGGTCTTCGTCCTCGACTCCGGAAGCTGTCAACCGCGTTCCATAGTGCTCGCTCGAGAACATCTGTTCCTCTCCCAGATACAGGAACAGCGAGAACCAGCGGGGTGTTCCGTCTCCATCAAGCCCGCGACTGATGATGCTTCGTGTCGCTTCAGCAGACACGCGGCCTTCGAACACCGTCATGCCGCCGCTCATATCCGGTCGTTCCGCGGCACCGAGCACCGCGGCTGCGGCAAGCGCATCGTCTTCATCGTTCCAACAATCGATGCGGAAACGGTCCGCTCGAGACAGGAACATCTGGACCACGGGCCGCCAGAAGTCAGCGCTGATGGGTACGCTGTGGCCGTCTGGGGTCTCTCTCGTTTCGCCAAGCGTCGCAATGATCGTATGAGTCGTCACGGGAGAATCCGGACAGGCTGCTGCTCGTGCACGTTGTTGCACATCTTGTCCGCGCTCCGGACAACGGGGAGACTGACGAACCTCGCAAGCACTGCCTTCGTCACGGTACCTCTCGGCGCGACCTTCCTGAACTCACTTCCCATGGGGCACCTCCGTGAGGAGTATACAGGAAGGTGTGGCTGTTGCCAGACATGGTTTCCGAGTCAAACCACGGTACACTACGAATATGAGGACCTCGATGCCATGAGACGAACCTTGATGCTGATAGTCCTGTCGATTGCGGTATTGACAGCCGCAACTGGCTGTCTTCCCGACGACGTCCTGCTGCCGGCGGCGGGCTCCTACGACATGTCGGCAGCCAATCTCCTTCTGCGTACCGCGACTAGTTCCGGCAGATCCTCTCTGTTCGTTGTCAAAGACAATGAGATCATCAACGATACTGGGACGGGGAGAGGTGGAGCCACAACGCGAGTCGATGTGTCGACAGCTGCCGAATGGCTTGCCGCCGGCGCAATGATGACGCTCGTTGAAGAACAGAGGATCGCCCTGGACGACACGGTCGCCACCTACATTCCCGAGTTCGGCGGCGACAAGGCTGAGATCACGATTCGTCAGTTGTGGTCGCACACGTCCGGCCTGCCTGCCGACGACCCTGCCCTGCATGATCGAGCGCTGACTATGGAGGAGTGCATCCGGCGCATCGCCGAGCGCCCTCTGCTCCACCCGCCCGGTACCGTCGTCATTGCGAGCGCCGTCGGGATTCAGGTCGGGGCACGCATCTGTGAGCTCGTGAGCGGCATGGCGTGGCAGGAGTTCTTCCGGACGCGCATTGCAGATCCTCTGGGCATGACGTCGACGTCGTTCAACCTGCTCGGTGTGTCCCGCAGTCCGGCCGTCGGAATCGCGACCGTATCGAGCGCAACCGACTACGCGCGCTTTCTGGCGATGCTGTTGAATGACGGCGTACACGGTGGCATCCGCGTCCTGTCGGAGCAGGCCGTCGCAGAGATGGAGCGCGATCAGTCGAGGGGAGCGCGTATCCTTTCGTCTCCATTCGATGTGCCAAGCGGAGCCCCAGGAGTCACTCCCCGCCCGGGGATCGGCGTGTGGCTCGACAGGAGCGGAACCCCCGGGAGTACCGTCGTTGAGTTGGTTTCCGCTAGCGTCACGGGCTTCACGGCCTGGCTCAACCGTTCCCAGCAGACGATCGGGGTCTTCTCGCTCAGCAAGCAGACTCCCCCTGACTCCGGTCTGTCGACCAGCGTACGCCAAGCGGTCAGGAGTGCCATCGCTGCCGGACCGAGGTTCTCCGACGTCCCTCCCGACTACTGGGCGTTCACGGCAGTGACGAGCATGGCTGCCCGTGACATTCTGACAGCAGAACCGGGACACTCCTTTCATCCCGAGCGAACAGTGACGAGGGCACAGTTTGCCCGGGCACTCTGCTCCATTCTTCTTGTTCAGGCTGAGAGACTGAGCGAGAACCCCTTCACCGATGTTGGAAGGAGCCACGTGGATGCGGGGTTCATCCAGGCCGCATCCACGCGCGGCTGGCTGAACGGCTTTGCCGATGGCACCTTCAGACCCGACACGGCGATGACCATCGGACAGGTCCTGGTGGCCGTCGCACGCGCCCGTGGATGGAGCGAGAGGACCACCCTTCCGTGGGCAGGCATTCCAGCTGACTCCTGGGCCCGCAGGGGAATCGAAGCCTGTGTTGCACATGGCATCATCAGCGCCTCGGACGTCAGTATCGTCGGAAGCAATGGACTCGACCCCGCAGCACCGTGCAAGCGCGCGCAGCTCTGCGTGCTCCTGAGCCGTGTGGCTGGAGCACCGGTACCTCCTTCCGTGCAGTAGCGGATGCCCCGGCTACCTGAGATGGATTCGCCGTCACTGCTGACCTACAGACCCGCGCTTCCCGACGACGCGGACGTGATTGCGCCCCTCATCTACCGTATCGACCCGTTGAGCTTCGACCACCTCTTCAACGATCTCCTGCAGGGACTCTCACCAATCGATGTCATCGCCATCTGCTTCCGGGCTCCTGGAGGGATGTTCTCGTGGCGTTCCACAGAAGTGGCTCTCCAGGACGGCTGGCTGGCTGGCTTCCTCATCGCCTACGATGCCCACTCGCCACAAAGCAGTTTCATGCATCTGGGGCGGGCGATCGGGCACTATGGGGTACGTGTCCTCATGCGACTGGCGTGGCGGGGCTTGGCGCTGTCCAGGATCGCAAAGCAGTGCCTGCCTCACTCCTGGTACGTCGCGTTTGTCGGGGTCAACCCTGATGTGCAGTCTCGAGGAATCGGCAGCTCTCTGCTGCTGCGCTCCATGGAGGCAGCACGTTCAGCCGGCTGCACGCAGGTCGAACTGGATGTCGACATGAACAACCCGCGGGCGCAGGCCCTCTACGAAAGGCTTGGATTCTCTGTCCGCTCCGAGACGTCAGGGTCGGACGTTCCCAGACTGCCAGGCTTTGCCGGTTCACGGCGTATGATCTACGTGCCCAAGGCTGGCCGCCAACCCTAGACTGGCTCCGGTACCTTTGATCCAGCGGCACTACCCAGCAGTGGGGAACCAGCGCTGATGCCGGCTATCCCTCATCATCATCCTTCGTCTTCTCCTCGTCCTCTTCTTCGTCTTCCTCTTCGTTCTCCTGTGCCTCTGCTTCTTCGTCCCAGCCATCATCAGTAAGGTCGTCCAGGATGTCCTGCAAGTCGTCAAGGCGATCCATGAGTGCGTCGGTGTCTTCGTCCGACAACCCTGAGCCGTCCAGTCGTTCGTATGCCGCATCCAGCTCCCTGCGCAGGCGAACGACCTCCTCGTCGGCGATATGGTTCTCGTCCAGTTCGCTGACATCCTGTTCGAGTCCGCTGACCAGCCCCTCGAGTTCCACTCTCTCGTCGTCCACTGTTTCCTCCTGATTCGGCTTGGTATGCCCGCACTATAGGGAAATCGCGACTCCATTCAAGACAAGGCACAAACGAAGAGCGGCCGGGACTATGCCCGGCCGCCAGAGATCTGCTGTGAATGCTGACTGCTACGAAGCGCTGTGGGTAATGTCCGCCGATGAGCCCTCGACCGTCGCACCAGTTGCAGGCTCGACGTGCTCCACCGCAATGGTGTAGCTGGCTGCAAGCGCAGCGACAGCGCCAATTGCCGCCCACACGGGCAGGAGCAGGACGCCCACGACACCTGCCGTAAGAGGAATCTCGAACAGGGCAACGCCGTCCTTGTCCTTGATGGTGATGCGGCGAACGTTCCCTTCATGCACGATGTCTTTGACCTGCTGTAACAGTCGTTCTCCACTGACCTTGAATTCTTCCGTACGATTGATGCTCATTGGCTGTCTCCTCTGATGTGTCTTCTCATTGTTTCTCGAGACGACCCCCACGGACCCTGTCGTCACTTTGTCTACGTACCGTCCCGACGCAGGTTACGCTCAGCTGGTACGAAGCCCTCCCACGTGTATACTTAGAGGAGTAGATGCGGCTGCTCCGCACAAGGGAGGTACGTCATGGAGAGGCGACCATTCGGCAGAACCGGTGTAGAACTCCCAATCCTGAGCCTCGGGTGCCAGCGCTTGGTGGATGAAGAAGGGTGCAGTGAAGAGCAGGCCGTTCAGATTCTGGAACAGGCCCTTCGGCGCGGACTCCTGTATTTCGACACCGCTCCGGCGTACTCGGGCGGCGAGTCTGAACGCCGTGTCGGACTGGTGTCTGCGAAGAGACGTGCGGACATGTGGATCGCGACCAAGGTCAACGAGACGACACGAGATGACGCCAGGCGTCAACTCGAGGGCAGTCTCACGCGTCTCCAGACCGATCACGTCGATGAAGTCCGGCTGCACAACATGTTCAGCTTCGAACGTCTCGACGCCATGACCGGCCGAGGGGGAGCTCTCGAGGCACTTGTCGCCGCACGTGATGAAGGAATGCTTCGGTTCATCAGCATCTCGGGGCACGCCGATCCACAGATCCTGGTCGAAGCGGTGCATCGCTTTCCATT
>JAUSAI010000008.1 GCA_030652945.1 Caldisericota bacterium
TCCAGGTGCTGGCCGGCGGACGCCTCTGCGGCCCGGAGGAGCGGCGGCGGTGCCGCAGCGAGAGCGGGGCTTTTGCCGACTGGGCCTGCGGGGCTTGTGCCGAGCGGGTGCGCCCGGAAGCCATCTCCCCCTGGACCTGGCACCTGGTCTTCCTGTACCAGTTGAGCCGGGCCGGGTATCCCTTCAAGGCCAATGATCTCAGTTTGGAAACCTGGCTCCTCATGGGCACGGTGCGCCGGGTCTTAGAAGGAACTCAGCGAGGACAACATGGCCACGAATAGAGTGAAAAGCGGTACGAATCAGAAAAAACTGGAGGATTATCGCGCCTACCAGGAAGAGATGCTCAAGATCAGCCGGGAATACAGCCAGGCCCGCCTGGCGGTATGGGTTGACGAGGCCCGGGCCCTCCACGACACCTGGAGCGGCTTCACCCAGGAGTGGCAGGCCAACCTGGAGCAGATGACGGCCCTGGCCGGGAGTAAGTTCGAAGAGATGGCCGCCCGGGGCGAGGCCTCGGCCGGGCTTCTGGCCCAGAGCTGGCAGAATAATCTGACGACCATCTCCGGGGCGGTGGACCAGTGGGGCGCCGGCTTTCTCCAGACCTTGGGGCAGGTGGCGGCGGCCTGGGGATCAAGCATGGGGAGCCGGGGGGGCGGCGGCGGCCAGGAAGGCTGGTCATCGCTTTTGGGCGGGGTCCTGGATTTCGGCGGCTGGTTTCACCAGGGAGGGGTTGTGGAGGCCCACCAGGGGATGGTGATTTCCCCGGGAACCTTGATGGGGGACGAACAGCTCATCATGGCCCAGGCGGGCGAGGGGGTCCTCCCTCGGGAGAGCATGGCCCGCTTGGGGGAGAAAAACTTCGAGGCCCTGAGAACCGGCCGGTTCGAGCCCTCCGGGGGCAAAGCCGCGCCCCGCTATGACGTGACCATACAGGTCCAGACTTTGGATGCCTCCGGGGTGGCGGGCCTGGACTGGGACCGGTTGGTGCAGCGGCACCTGATGCCGGCCCTCAGACAAGAAGCGGACCGGCGCTGGTAAGGAGGGGAGATGGCAAACGCCCGGTTGGAATGGACCCC
>JAUSAI010000011.1 GCA_030652945.1 Caldisericota bacterium
GCCGCCGCCGCCGCGATCCCAGGCACGGTCGTGAGCCGCATCGCGCCCGTCGGCGGCGATGGCCGGGTCCGGTTCGGCCATCCGTCGGGCAGCCTCACCGTAGGCGCCGAGGCGCGAGAGGAGGACGGTCAGTGGACCGTGAGCAAAGTCATGATGAGCCGCTCCGCGCGCCGTCTGATGGAGGGCTGGGTGAGGGTGCCGGGGGATTGACGAAGTCGACTCAGGCGGCCTTGTCGATCCGCAGTCGCACCTGGATATCCGCTCTTTCGGCGAGATCGACCAACGCATCGAGGCTGAATTTGGCGATCCGCCCCCGCAAGAGATCGTTCAACCGCGGCTGAGTGATCTGCAGGCGGCGGGCCGCCTCTGCCTGGGTAAGCTTCCACGTCACGATGCGCTGCTGCAGCACAATCAGAATGTCCGAGCGCATGGTCATGCTGGCCGCCGTCGCCGAATCGTCTTCCAGGGCGTCCCAGACGTTTGCGAAGCGCTGCCGTTTCAGCTTGGTCGTCATCGATGGTCTTTCATCGCACCTGTCGCAATCTCGCCACAGCGACATCCAACTCTCTCTTCGCGATCTTCTGCGTCTTCTTCTGAAAAGCGTGCAACACGTGTACGGCGTCTGCACGCGAGGCGACATAGAGTATTCGGAAAGCGCCGCTTGAATCCCGAACGCGAATCTCCCTGACGCCCACTCCAACAATATTCATGGGCTTCCAGTCGGATGGATCCAGCCCATGCTGTACCCGCCGAAGTTCAAAGCCCGCTTGTCGACGCACTTGCTCGGGAAATGCTCGAATGACTTCGAGTGAATCCCCAAGGAAGACAATGGTCTTCATTTGGCAGTTCGTTTATATCTGTTTTGATATAAATGCGCAAGCTTTCCTGCGGCTCATGAACATCTGCTGATGTCGTACAACTTCGGACACATAGAATGCTGTTCGCTACCGGGCTCGTTAAGTCTGGAGAGAGACAGCAGGAGCAATTCTTCCGACATGCGACCGACCAGGGTCGTATAGGTGAGGCAGATGCTCGGCCGATTGTCCTCGTGCGTGAAGTAGTTCCTCCAACGCTCCGAGGCGTTGTCGAGGTGAGGAAGTCGGCATTCGATGTTCGACCGAATCCGGGATTCGCCCAAATGATTGCCGGCACCGCGAAAACTCTGCGCCATGAAGGAGTGGTAGAGTTTGAATAAACCCGGGGTGAACAGCGGCATGTTTGAGTACATGAGCGAATCCAGCTTTCGCTTCTTCGCGATAACGTCCGCCGGACTGAGTTCCTTCCAGGCGCCCACGTAGAAGTGGTAGCTGAAAATATCGTTCAGTAGTGGCGCGACTTCCCGGTGAATCGAGAACCGGACGTCCCTCAGTCGCTCTCGTTCCCGTGCTTCCGCATCGGCGACCTTCCGTTGCTCGATCTGGTCGCGCTCCCAATGCTGAACGATCTCGCGTTGCCCACTCCAGATCACGCACCCGAGGAGAAGGACGGTCATCGGTGTCAGGACGGCGCTGGCAAGCTTGCAGATTTCGAGGGAGTTCCAAGCGCTGCGTTTCCCTTCGTTGCTTGCAGTCATTGGTGGCTCCGTGTTT
This sequence comes from Caldisericota bacterium, assembly GCA_030652945.1. Lineage (GTDB taxonomy): Bacteria > Caldisericota > Caldisericia > Cryosericales > Cryosericaceae > Cryosericum. Next base: position 1,590 of record JAUSAI010000011.1, read on the forward strand.
GGGGATTAAAGTAGTGCGCCAATGTGGAATAGCGAGCATAAGTAGTGCTGTGTTGATAGGTAAGCACGCGTCGGTTGCTTTCTCGCGTGGAGGCCATGAGCCGGTGGACTGCCCATCGCTGAACGAGCTAGCGTCGGTGACGATGAAGTCAGATGTCGTG
>JAUSAI010000013.1 GCA_030652945.1 Caldisericota bacterium
CGCCAGGAGTGAAGGTTCTGTCGACGATGGACTTGACGGAGATGTAGGTGGCAAAGTCGACGTGCTTGAGAGCAGAGGTCAGCGTGCCAGCAGGGTACAGGTTGGGGTTCTTGCACATGTCGACGTCGACACCGATGCCCCACAGTCCCTTGCCGGGTCCGCCGGCTTCCTTGATGGCCTCGAACATGCCGTTGCCCGTTGCGCCGGCTGCATGGAACAGAATGTCTGCGCCGCTGGCGATCTGGGTCTGGGCAATCTGCTTGCCCTTGGGCTGGTCAATGAAAGAGTTGGCATATACCTGAGAGACGGCGGCACCGTTGACGCCAAACGCCGTAGGATTGGTGGTCTTGATACCGGCAAGGAAACCCGCCTGGTAACGGTTGACTGGAGGTACGGGTACGCCGCCGATGTAGCCGATCTTGTTGGCTTTGGTCGCATAGCCGGCAATTGCGCCGACAAGGTACCCGCACTGCTCTTCCTTGAACAGGAAGCAGACCAGGTTGGGCAGGGTGGGCAGAGGAGCATAGGTGACAGGGTCGGACGGGACAGCGTCAATGAGCATGAACTTGGTGCCCGGATACTCCTTGGCGACCGTGTAGACTGCGTCCGAAAGCATGAAGCCGACACCGACGATCAAGGCGCAGCCTTCATCGGCCGCGAGCTTGGTCAAGTTCGGGATGTAGTCTTCCTGGCTCTTGGACTCCAGGATAACCGGAAGAACATTCGTGAGTGGAACAATGTTCCGGTCGCTAAGGTCCGGGGCGTTGTCGGCCAGGGACTGCTTATACGCGGCGTCGGTCATCGCGGTGTAGCCGCCACCCTGAACATATGCCTTCTTGGCGGCCCAGATTTCGAGCCCGCGCATGGCAGAATCGTTGAACGACTGGTCGCCACGGCCTCCGACGTCGGTAACGAGGCCGATCTTGACAGTGGTCGTCACAGGAGCCTTGGAGGTGACGGTGACCACGCGGGTAGCGTTGTTCCAGCCGACGACCAATCCGGCCTTCTCAGAAACGAAGCGAATCGGAATGAGTGTGCGGCCGGCCTTGGAGATGTAGGCAGCTGCATCCATAAGGAACGCATCACCATTGATCTTGACAGCTTTCTGACCAATGACGAACTCGAAAGACGTTGCGCCGAGTAGGACGCCTACGGTCTTGGTGGTGGCATCATAGTTGACGTCTGCGCCAAAACTCTCCCCCACCAGACGGATCGGCACGAACGTGCGGGAGTTCGTGATCTCGGGAGCCTGGTCGCCCTTCTTGGCAACCCCATTTAGCGTGTAGTCGACCTTGCCGATCGTCAGAATCAAAGTGGTCGTCGCAGCAGTTGCGGTCGATACACCAGCAGCCAGCCCTGCAATCATTGCCAGGACGACGAGAAGTGAGACGAATCTCTTCACGTTTACCTCCATTATCGGATGTGGTACACGTTGGGGCACATGTCAACGCTCCAGCTACATGGTCAGACAAAGCACCCTCCATGTCAAGACATGGTGTGTCCCGCCCAGGATGGGTGACCATGCCCGTTGGGCATGGTCACTGGGTCTAGAGATACTGCAGGCGGTTCTCCACGTCGGAACGAAGGTTCTGGTGATTGCGCAGGTACTCCTCGACGACATCGCGGCAGGACGTGGCAAGCAGTTGTGGCGGTGCTATCCGGCACAGGTCCTCGTTGGAGAGCTGCAATCCAACGCCGGAGTTCTTGTAGTGATATCCTTGAAGGCAGATGGAGTACTGTGCTGCATCGTCGACCGGGATGCCATTCAAAGCCAGTGAGACAAGCGTACGTCCAGTCAGGTCATAGACTGCCTTCACGCCCCTGTTCACCTGGTAGTACTCTCCCTCGCCATTGCGGTTCTCCGGCCGCATGAATCCGGCGAACGCATGCTTGAGCTGGGCACCGGTCACCGTGAACTTGCTGATCGCGTCGTCGTACGGGAAGAGGGCTCGATAGTCACCCAGTGTTACCACGGGGCCCAACTCGGTCTTGCGGATGCTGCCGCTGCCAACGAAGGTGACGTCGACGCCAGTCTTTTCCTGGATGGCGTCGGCAAACAGGTTTCCCAGCTCCGTCTCGCGGATCCGCTCCGGATGGGTGAGCGTGCGGATGAACTTCGAGATGATACTGGCATATTTCGCGTCCACGATATCCCTGTACCCGTCGATGAACCGTTCGAGATCCTTGTCGGGAGCGCAATGGGCATTGTCGATGGGGACCAGTCGCCACTTCCACTCCACGATGCTGTTCGTGTCGTCGTCGACGACGACATCGAACCGTCCTACCTGGTCGGTACCGGTTCCGGCCTGGGCGATGAGGATGTTGTTCACAACGGCGGGTTGGTCGAGGATCGTGTGACTGTGCCCTCCGATGATCATGTCGACGCCCCAGGCGGGGTCCAGGAGACTGGCCAATTCCTTGTCGGACTCGAACCCGATGTGTGTCAACAGGACCGTCAGATCGATGTCATCGTCCTTGTAGGCGTTGCAGATCTTGCCGACTTCACCGGCCGCCTCCTCCAGCGTGATGAACGAGGACAGCATGTTGTCCGTCTTGAGCATATCAATGACCTTCTCGGTGATGATACCGATGAACAGCACGTCAAAGCCGTCGATCCTCTTGATGAAATACGGGCGGAAGAGACGCTTGTTGTACGGGGCGATGTACAGGTTGGCGTTGACGATGGGGAAGTTGGCCATCTTCTCCAGAAACAGCAGATGCGGCAGGCCGTAGTCAAACTCGTGGTTGCCCAGCGTGGCCACGTCCGGCGCCAGGTAGTTCATGATCTCTATGGTGCTGATTCCCTTGTACTCGGCATCGATAAGCGAACCCTGGACCATGTCTCCCGCGATGCAATACAGGACGTTTCTCTCTTCGTTGCGGACCTGTTTGATGTATCCGGAAAGGAGGGACAGGCCGCCGATGAGATTGCCCTTTTCGCCCCGCATCTCCGCAAGAAAGTCGCCGTGCATATCGTTGCTGTGCAGGATCGTGAAAGCCTTCGTTCCGCTCATCGAAGCCTCCCGTGAAGAGGCGGACCTCATCCTCTTCATAGATAGTGTGGATAGGGGCGAGTGCACGTCAAGTGGCGTTGGAAACGGTTGCAGGAACGCGCCGTGCACGCTAATATGCTCACAACGCGCGGGAGGAAATGTTGGCGACGATACAGGATTTCGAGATGCTGGACATACGGACCGGAACAGTCGTAGCATGTGAGCCCTTTCCACTGGCACGCAAGCCGGCATACAAACTGACGATTGATTTTGGACCGGAGGTTGGGCTCAAGCACTCAAGCGCGCAGATTACGGAGCTGTACTCCCCGAGGGAGCTGGTGGGCCGGCAGGTTCTGGGTGTCGTCAACTTCCCTGAACGCCTCGTGGCCGGGTTCGCTTCGCAAGTCCTCGTCTTGGGAGTCTATGCCCCTGAGGGAGTTGTCCTCATCCAGCCTGACCGTGCCGTGGCAAATGGCATCAGATTGGGCTGAGGAGTCAAGTTGCGACGAGCGGTAGCGGGCATACGATAGAGGGAAGAACTTCCAGGAGGAACGTGATGCAGGAAGACCGCAAGACCTTCTACATCGGTACCGAGATCGACCCGACGAACCAGCAGGCGGGCGGTCCGGTTCTCTACACCGGCAAGGACTTGACGACACACGGCATCATCGTTGGTATGACCGGCTCAGGTAAGACCGGGCTGTCCATTGACTTCATCGAAGAGGCACTCCTGGACGGCATCCCGGTCATCGCTATCGACCCCAAAGGAGACTTGGGAAATCTCCTGCTGACCTTCCCCGGGCTGTCTCCACAGGAGTTCCGGCCGTGGGTCGACCCGGCTGAAGCCGAACGCCGGGGACTGACGATCGATGAAACCGCTGCTGCGATCGCCGAGACGTGGCGAAGTGGCCTGTCGGGTGCCGGCATCACGCCGGATAGGGTAGCCGCACTGAAGGCGGCGGCCGACTTCGTCATATTTACACCCGGCTCTGCCGCCGGCATCCCGGTTTCTGTTCTCCAGAGCTTTCGTCGGCCTCAGGGGGCTCTCGGTGACGAAGAAACGCAGGAGAAGGTCA
>JAUSAI010000015.1 GCA_030652945.1 Caldisericota bacterium
ACGAACTCGTTGCTTTCGTCCTTGGCTTTGGTCTTGCGGGCGTCCCGCACAAATTCGACACCGATCATCAGCCCCTTGCCACGCACATCTCCCATGATGGGGTGCTTCTTCTGCATCGCGCGCAGGTGGCTCATGATGTACTCACCCTGGACCGCTGCGTTCTTCATCATGCCGTTCTGCACGAGCTCGATGGTCTTGAGGGCGGCGGCGCAGGACAGCGGGTTCCCGCCGAAGGTCGACCCATGAGCGCCCTGCTTCCAGTCCATGACGTTCTTCTTGGCGACCATGATGCCGAGAGGCATCCCGGACGCGACGCCCTTCGCGATGGCGATGATGTCCGGTTCGACGTCCCAGTGCTCGATGGCCCACATCTTGCCGGTACGCCCCATGCCAGACTGCACTTCGTCGACCATGAGCAGGATTCCACGCTGTTCCGTCAGCTCCCGCAGGCGTTCGAAGTAGCCGACTGGCGGCATGACATAGCCACCTTCGCCCTGGATCGGCTCGACCACCATGACCGCAACGTCGGACGCCGGGGCGACCCGCTCCATGACTTCCTCGATCATCTCGACACAGCGAAACCCGCACATGTCGCTCGTCAGACCGACAGGGCACCGGTAGCAGTATGCGTAGGGCACGTGGACGACGCCCTGAAGCATCGGTGAGAACCCTTCCTTGTGCTTTGCCTTGGAACCCGACAGCGTGACCGCGCCATAGGTTCTGCCGTGGAACCCGCCGAAGAATGACAGCGCCATCGGCCTCTTGGTGTGCCACCGGGCAAGCTTGAGGCCTGCCTCGACCGCCTCGGCTCCCGAGTTTCCGTACCAGACCATCTTCTCGGTCTTGCCGGGCAGGATCTCCTGCATCTTCTCGGCCAGGAGGATCTGCAGGGGGTAGAAGAAATCGGTACCGGACATGTGGATGAGCTGATCGGCCTGGTCCTTGATGGCCTTCACGACCTCGGGATGACGATGACCCGTACTGTTGACGGCAACCCCCGCGGTAAAATCGAGGTAGGTGTTCCCGTCGACGTCGGTGACTTGCATCCCCTCGCCATGTTCCGCAACGAGGACATAGGGCCGTACGTACGACGGCGAGATCGCAGCACGGTCACGAGCATACCATTCCATCCCCTTGGGTCCCGGAATCGCTGTCTTGAGGTCGATGAAGTCTTTTCTGGCCATGTGTATCACCCCTTGTGGTAGGTTTCCCTGCGCCGCTCCCGTAGCGTCCCGGGCGGCGTCAGGTCATATGCATCGTGCGTGAAGATCTTCGCTATGCCCTCAGGGGGCACCTTGGCCTTCTGCGCATCGCAGACGAGGCATGGTTCCGGACAGCGGCTGCGCGTCTGCTCCGGCTCGGGATACGAGACGATGACTCCTTCGTAGTTGCGCAGAACGATACGGTCCGGTGACATGGAGACAATGTAGTTGGGACCCACTGGAATCTTCCCCCCGCCGTGCGGCGCGTCGACGACGAACTGCGGGACTGCGAAGCCGCTGGTGTGGCCGCGCAGGAACTCCATGATCTCGATGCCCCGGTAGACCGACGTACGGAAATGGCTGATGCCGCTGGTCAGGTCGCATTGATACAGATAGTACGGCCGCACTCTGATCGCAACCAGCTGCTGCACCAGCTCCTTCATGATGTAGGGACAATCGTTGACGCCCCTGAGAAGCACGGACTGGTTGCCGACCGGAATTCCGGCGTCGGCCAGCATACCGACTGCCCGGGTCGATTCGGGCGTTATCTCAGAGGGGCTGTTGAACTGTGTGTTGAGCCACAGAGGGTGGTATCTGCGAAGCATGGTGCACAGTGCGGGTGTGATGCGCTGGGGCAGGACAACCGGCGTGCGCGTCCCGATACGGATGACCTCGACATGTGCTATCTTTCGCACCTCGCCGAGGACGTACTCCAGGGCGTCGTCCGATGTCAGCAGTGCGTCGCCGCCCGAGAGCAGGACGTCCCGCACCTCGTCGTGATCGCGGATGTACGCGATGGCCGTGTCCAGCTCCTGCTTCGAGCGGCAGCCGTCGGTGTGACCGGCGAGGCGCCTGCGCGTGCAGTGCCGGCAGTACATGCCACATTGATCAGTGATGAGGAACAGCACGCGGTCGGGATACCGGTGGGTAAGCCCTGGAACGGGCGAATCGACCTCTTCATACAGCGGGTCGTTGAGATCGCTGGGAGCGGCATCGAGCTCGGATGACGTTGGAACCGATTGCCTGCGTACGGGACAATCCTCGCGCACGGGGTCCATGAGGAGGGCGTAGTACGGTGTAATCGCCATGCGGAAGCGAGAGAGAGCGCTGATGACGCCAGACCGCTGGTCTTCCGTCAGCGCGATGACCTGGGAAAGGTCCTCCACGGTCTGAATACGGTTGGCCACTTGCCATCGCCAGTCGTCCCATTCCTGTTGCGACACGTTCTTCCAGAGGGCGACATCAGTGTACGTGCGACCTGACAAGGACCACCTCCGCTTTCGATGGTGGAGATGGCGGGATTTGAACCCGCGACCTCATGGATGCAAACCATGCGCTCTCCCAACTGAGCCACATCCCCACGCGCAACCGTAGAAGAGAAAATGGTGGGCCTCTCTGGATTCGGACCAGAGACCTCGTCCTTATCAGGGACGCGCTCTAACCAGCTGAGCTAGAGGCCCACGAACAGCACACTTTTCCCGCTTTGCATTGTATGGGAAACGGGCGGGCTGTCAAGTTTGTCTGGGTGGCTCTAGCTGTAGCGTTCCTGCTTCCACGGGTCCCCGTGCATATGGTAGCCGCGCGACTCCCAGAATCCTGCACGATCCTCCGTCATGAACTCGAAGCCCTGTACCCACTTGGCGTCTTTCCACGCGTACAGGGAGGGTACGAGCAGGCGAAGGGGTCCGCCATGCTCAGGGGGCAGGGGAAGGCCGTTCCACTCCCACACCAGCATGGTCTCGGGATCCATGATGACATCGAGCGGCAGATTCGTCGTGTACCCGGTAACGCACTCGACCATCACAAACCGGGCAGTCGGCTTCACCACGACTCCAGTAGCCTTCAGCACATCTGCCACCGCCACCCCGCCCCACGTCGTCCCCAGCACGGACCAACCTTCCACACAATGGAAATCTGCGGACCGGACGAGATGCGGGAGCGTCATCAGCTGGGCATACTGCAGGGAAACCGGCCGCTCCACCTCGCCATGCACCGTGATGACCAGCGACGTGGTGTCCACGACCGGCACCTCTTCGGCCGTCAGGGCGTAGAACCTTGTTGTGACGGCCTGTCCCGGTGGCACACGCGCGCGCGTCGCCGCCTCATCCGGTACTTCCGGTATTCTCTTTATCATGCCACGCCTCCACGCCCGTACCTCGTGCGTTCATAGACACGCATCAACGCCATTGTCAACACTGCGAGAGCGGGCACAAGCACCACGCTGAGCGCTGCCTGCGCCACCACGCCGGGGACGTACGGCATACCGCTGACATCGTGCAGGACAAGCGGCAGCCAGCCAACATTCAGGACAAGGCGGGAAATGGCCACTCCCAGCCAGATACGGCCGGCTGTCGACTTCGGCCGCCGGAGCCGCACGATGACCCAGGGTAGCACGCCATAGACGGCTGAGATGACCGTGAGCTGCCAGAGATAGGCGCCCGCCGGCACCAGGATGTGCCCCGTGACGTCGGACAGCATCCCGACCAGCAACCCGTGGACCGGGCCAAGAGCGATACCCGTGAAGATGATGGGCAGGGGCCCCAGCCCCAGCCGGGCACCCGGCGTCCCCCCGATCGGCACATAGTACGACGCAAACCTGGTCAGTGCGATGCTCAGCGCGATCATCAATCCATCGAGTGCCAAGCTCCTCAGCATATCCCGGGGCGTCTGTTCCCCCGCGGCTTTCGTGGCGTCGCTCATGCTCCCTCCCGACTGCCGGGTGCGCTCTTCACTCCCTGCACGACCTGCCCCTACTCCCGGTTGACGGAGAGAAAGCGCTTCTTCCCCACGCGCATGCGGAGCGGCAGGTCGCGAAGGCTTACCCTGAAGCCGATGTCGGCGATCCGCTCGCCATTGACTTCGATGCCGCCCTGTTGAACCAGGCGACGCAGTTCGGACTTGCTCGCGGCCGCGCCCACCATGAACAGCAGGTCGACGACGCCTACGTCGGGTTGTCCACTCAGGTCGCCGGGCAACGGGACATCCTCGTAGGCGATGTCGGCCGAAGCCGTAGACACGCGGCGGCTGAATACTGCCTCGAAGTTCGCCTGGGCAGCGGCAGCCTCGGTGGATCCGTGAAAGCGCTCGGTCACCAGCAGAGCGAGCCTCTTCTTGGCCGCCATGGGATGCAGAGTTCCTTCCACAATGCGCCGCTGGATGTCGGCGATCTCTGTCTCCGGGACATCCGTCAGCAGTGTGTAGTACTGACCCATGATGCCATCGGGAATGGACATGCACTTGCCGTACATGTCGACCGGACTCTCGGCAATGCCGATGTAGTTGTCCAGACTCTTGCTCATCTTCTGCACGCCGTCGAGCCCGGCGAGTATCGGCATCATCAGCGCCACTTGGGCTGCCTGCCCATGCTGGACCTGCAGTTCCCTCGCCAGGAGGAAGTTGAACTTCTGATCGGTGCCCCCAAGCTCGACGTCAGCTTCGACTGCCACCGAATCGTATGACTGCATCAGGGGATAGAAGAACTCGTGGACGAAGATCGGTACCTGTGCGTGGTACCTCTTGGAGAAGTCGTCCCGCTCCAGAATCTGCTGGATGGTGAACCGGGACGCAAGTCGTATGATCTCTTCGAAACTGAGCACTGAGAGCCACTCGCCGTTGTACCGGACCTCGGTCCGCTGCGGGTCGAGGATGCGGTACACCTGTTCGAAGTACGTGCGGGCGTTGCAATCGATCTGCTCCCCTGACAGCGGCGGCCGCGTCTTGGAGCGGCCCGAAGGGTCTCCGATGCGCGCCGTGTAGTCGCCGATGATGAACACGACCTGATGTCCGAGGTCCTGGAACTGGCGCAGTTTGCCTAGGACGACCGTGTGCCCGAGGTGCAGATCGGGAGCGCTGGGATCCGCTCCGAGCTTCACGCGCATGGGCTTGCCGGTCCGGAGCGAGACCCGGATCTTCTCCCCGAGCTCCCGTTCGCTGATGATCTCGGCCGTTCCCCGCCGAAGTACCGCCAACTGCCGGTTGACTTCCTGTTCCAGCGCAGTGTTTTCCATGGTCACCTCAGGATACGACTGGCGCCGGTTGTGCCGATGCCATCATGACGACTGTGCCATTCTCCACGTCAACGTGCTGGACTGCTTCGCTGGCGACGTTGCTGAGCGTGAGCGTCGAGCCCCGCCGTACGCGTGCGGCCTCGAGAGGATAGGCGAAGCCCCGCAGTGTGAGCCGGATCTCACCCGCTACCGGCAGAAACGAGACAACCGTGCCGGGAGCAAGATGCAGTTCAGACGCTCCGGCGATGGGGCGCACGAGAGTGTGTTCATCAAGCATGGCAATCGACTCGAAGTCTGCGACATGCCGTGCGGCCAGACAGATATTGAACAGCAGGTGGTCGACCCGCCCGCCAAGGGCAGCAAGGAGAATCAGATCGCCCGAGCGACCCATCTTCACCAGAAGAACCAGAGCGGCTTCAAGGTCAGAGACGTCCTTGTGCTCGGGCAGACGAACGATGCGCGTATGCGACGGGTCCAGGCGTTCCACGCCTCCCTCGGCGACCGAGTCTCCGTCGCCGACATACAGGTCCGGTGTCAGTCCCAGCCGAAACACCAGATCGAGCCCACGATCCACCGCAACGAGGTACGAGTCCTGCAGGGCCAGTCCTTGATAGAACGCAAGCGAACTGGTTTCGCCCCCCGCGCATATGACCGTCCGGCTGAGCTCGGGCATCGGTCTATCCGACGCCGCGCAGGGACGCGACGAAGGCGGCCCTGTCCGGCGATGCAAAGAAGGCACTGCCGACGACCACCGCATCGGCGCCGGCATGGCCTAGAGCAGCAGCATTCTCCAGAGTCACACCGCCGTCGACTGCGATGCGCAGTGACAGACCGCGGCGAAGCGCCTCGTCACGCAGCCGGCGAACGCGGCCGACGGCTTCGGGAAGGAACGACTGGCCGCCCCAACCCGGTTCCACGGACATGACCAGCACCGAATCCACATAGTCCAGCAGGGGAAACAGCGTCTCGATAGCGGTACCAGGGTTCAGCGCCAACCCCCGTGCGACACCCGCCCGGTGGAGTGCGTCCAGAACTCGGAGAAGGTCTCCGGAGGCCTCGACGTGGATGACAACTTCCGTGGCCCCAGCGGCGACAAATGCGGGAAACATCCGTTCAGGGTCATCTACCATGAGATGAGCGTGGCACGGAAGGCCGCTTGCCCGGACAATGTCCCGGGCAATCGCGGGGCCGTACGAAATGTTCGGCACAAAGTGGCCGTCCATCACATCCAGATGGATGGCGTCGGCACCGGACGAACGCACGGCCTCCAGGGCAACGTCCAGATGCGCGAAGTCGGCCGAGAGAACCGAAACCGCGACAGCGGGCGAATCCGGCATCGTCATGGAACCTTGGATACCGTCAACTCGATCCAGCCGCCCTTCTCGATCATGTCGCCGGCGGCAGGCTCCTGCGTCAGAACAAGCTGAGCCGGCTGGGTCAGCTGAGGTGAGACGATGACTTTGCTGACTTCGAGCCCGAGCGCAGCCAGCTGTCTGCGTGCCTCGGTGAGCGAGCCACCGACCAAGTCCGGCATGGCTGTCATGGTCCCAAGGCTGATGGTCAGCGTCACCTTCGCGCCTTCGTTGAGGTCATTGCCCGGCGGAGGATCCTGCGCCAGAACCGTTCCGACCGCGGCAGCGTCGACCTTCTCGATGATGTCGCCCAGAACCAGCCCGTTCCTTGTGATGAAGGTCTGCGCATCTTCGAACGTCCCACCGACAAGGTCCCGCAGGACGACGGAGACCGGCCCGGAACTGGTAACGACCTCCACTATGCGACCCTTGCGGATCATGGTCTGCGGATCGGGATCCTGGCGGAGAATGAAGTCGATGGGCAGGGTAGCCGACTCCTCGGACGAGACGACTGCGATCTGGATGCCCAGTTTGGCGCCCTCTGCCTCGGCTTCGCGGATGCTCATGCCGACAAGCGCAGGTGTCTGGATCATGGTATCGGAGGCGCCACCCGTCGACGCACAGCCGGTCGCCAGCACGATGAGAACGGCGACCACGACAAAAGCAGCCAGGTATCTGTTTCGTTCGCACCCTCGTGTCATATCGCTCCACGCCCTGATGGGGGAGAGCGACACGTGCGCCGCCCCCGGATTCACTTCAACGCCTCGGACCCTTCCTCATGCAGACAGTCCACAACGGCTCTCTGCAATTATAGGTCGGCAAGGGAATAGTCAACCGCTTTGCACCACGGTTTGTTTGACAACGGGACCCAGGACAGTACAATCAAAGGGCCCTAAGACGGCATTGGATGTTACGTTGTGCAGAGGAGGTTTCATGAAGAAGAGAGTCTTGATCATGGGAGCTGCAGGCCGGGACTTCCACAACTTCAACGTGGTGTACAGGGACAATCCCGACTACGAAGTCGTGGCGTTCACCGCAACGCAGATCCCCGGTATCGACGACAAGAAGTACCCAGCCGCCCTTGCCGGCAAGCTCTATCCGAACGGCATTCCAATCTATCCCGAGTCTGATCTCGACAAGCTCATCGCTGAGCTCAATGTCGATGAAGTCGTTTTTTCCTATTCCGACCAGCCCCACATCACAGTGATGAACAAGGGCTCGCAGGTGCTTGCGGACGGTGCCGACTTCACACTTCTTGGACCAAAGAGCACCCAGATCAAGTCGAGCAAGCCCGTTGTCTCCATCTGCGCCGTGCGTACTGGATCGGGCAAGAGCCAGACGAGCCGGGCGGTTGTACGCGCACTTCGTGCTGCCGGCAAGAAGGTTGTCTCCATCCGGCACCCGATGCCGTACGGCGATCTTGCCGCGCAGGCGTGTCAGAGATTCGCCACGTATGGCGACCTCGATCGGTACAAGTGCACAATCGAAGAGCGCGAGGAGTACGAGCCGCACATCGACATGGGCGCCGTCATCTATGCAGGCGTCGACTATGAGATGATCCTCCGGGAAGCCGAGAAGGAGGCCGACATCATCGTCTGGGATGGCGGTAACAATGACTTCTCGTTCTATGTGCCGGACCTCAAGATCACGGTCGCCGACCCACTGCGAGCCGGTCATGAGCTGAGCTACCACCCGGGCGAAACCAACTTCCGCAACGCGGACGTCATCGTCATCAACAAGGTCGATTCGGCTACGCCGGCACAGCTGATGCAGGTTCGTCAGAACATGTACCGTGTCAATCCCGGGGCAACGCTCATCGAAGCTGCTTCGCCCGTGTTTGTGATGGATGCTGACGTCATGCGCGGGAAACGCGTCCTGGTCATCGAAGATGGTCCAACGCTTACGCATGGCGACATGACGTACGGAGCCGGGTATGTCGCGGCAATCAAGTACGGCGCCGCGGAAATCGTCGACCCGCACCCCTACGCAGTCGGCTCGATCAAGGCGACCTTCGAGAAGTACACACAGAAGATGAGCATTCTGCCGGCCATGGGGTACAGCGACGAACAGATAGAAGACCTGCGGCAGACCATTGAGGCTACGCCGTGTGACCTCGTCGTCATGGGAACGCCCATCGATCTTCTGCGCGTCATGAAGCTCTCGAAACCCTGTGTCCGTGTGACCTATGAACTGCAGGAGATCGGTACGCCCACTATCAGCGACGTCCTCAAGAAAGCCCGACTCATCTAGCCGCGGAGGGACTATGTCGACACGACTGCAAGGAAGAGACCTGCTTTGCCTCAAGGACTTCTCGCAGGAGGAGATCCTGCAGATCATCTCCTTCGGCGACAAGCTGAAGCTTGACGCGATGGCCGGGAAGAAGGAGCGCTACCTCGAAGGGAAGTCGGTGGCGATGATCTTCCAGAAGGCATCCACGCGCACCAGAGTCTCGTTCGAGGTCGCGGCATTCGAACTGGGGGCACACGCCCTGTACCTCAACGCCAACGACATGCAGCTGCGCCGAGGCGAGACAATCGCCGATACTGCGCATGTGCTGTCGCGGTACGTCGCTGGTATCGTCGCTCGCGTCTTTGCGCACCAGGACCTGGTCGACCTGGCTGCCAACAGCGCTTCGCCAGTTATCAATGCCCTGTCGGATCTGAGCCATCCGTGCCAGATCCTTGGCGACCTCATGACGATCCGTGAGAAGAAAGCGGTCCTCAGTGGATTGCGGCTTGCCTACGTCGGTGACGGCAACAACGTCGCCAACTCCCTCCTGCTCGGCTGTGCCAGGGTTGGCATGAGCATCGCCATCGCCTGTCCGAAAGGGTTCGAGCCCAAGGACGAGATCATCAGCATGGCCACGGACATCGCGACGCAGAACGGAAGCTCAGTCCTCGTCACCAATGACCCGATCGTTTCCGTGCAAGACGTCGACGTCATCTATACCGATGTCTGGGCTTCCATGGGACAGGAGGCGGAACACGAGGAGCGTGTCAAGATCATGCGTCCCTTTGCCATCAATGCGGACCTGCTGGCTTATGCCAAGAAGGATGCCATTGTCCTGCACTGCCTGCCAGCGCACCGTGGCGAGGAGATCACTGACGAAGTGATGGACGGACCTCACAGTGTCGTCTTTGATCAGGCCGAGAACCGCCTGCACATCCAGAAGGCCGTCATGGCCCTCCTGCTCTGCTGACGCACAGACGTACTGAAAGAAACGAAGGCCGGGGTTTCCCCGGCCTTCTGCATTTCACGCTTGACGAGCCAAGACCGGCAACGCTGCTGCCGGTACTTCCGCTCCCCTCAGGCCGGTGCGGAACCTTCAGGCTTGCCAGCCGCCCTGCGCAGGAACCCTGCCGCCCGCTGTGCGGCCACGGCGCCATCCGCTACCGCCGTCACAATCTGCTTCAGGACCTTCCTGCGGACGTCGCCCGCCACGTACAGGCCCGGGACGCCGCTTTCGGTCGTCTCAGGGAGAACGACGTACCCCTGAGCGTCCACCTCGACAAGTCCCTGCAGGAGGTTGCTGACCGGCGTGTACTCCATGGCGACGAAGACGCCCTCCACGGCAAGCGTTCGGTCGCCCCCTGAGGCCTGGCGCACGATCAGGGCTTCCAGCTTCCCCTCGCCGCGAAGACCTGTTGGCGTGGCAGCTGCGACCAGCTCGACATTTGTCTGCCCGCTTACCTGCTCTACAAGGACTTGAGTCGCCTGCAGCGTCTCCAGTGGGTGCACGAGGAAGACCCTGCTTGAACCCTTCGCCAACACCAGCGTCTCGTTGACCGCGGCATCTCCGCCGCCGACGACGGCAACCTGCTTGCCGAGGAAGAACGCGGCGTCGCACGTCGCACAGTAGGAGACACCGTGTCCACGGTACTTCGCCTCCTCCTTCAGGGGAAGCGCGCGAGGTACGGCGCCACTTGCGACGATAACGGCCCGCGCATGGAACACTGTCTGCTCAGCGGTCGCCACGTCGAATCCGGCATCGGTTCGCGTGAGTGTCAGCGCTTCATCCAGTACAAACTCTGCGCCAAAGCGTTCTGCCTGACGATGCATACTCTCCATCAGGTCGTATGCTGCGACACCCTCCGCAAATCCGGGGTAGTTGTCGATCCAGTCGGCCGTCCCGGCCAGGCCGCCGATGCTCATTCGTTCAAGGACAACGGGCTTCAGCAGTGACCTTCCGGCATACAGCGCCGCCGCCATGCCTGCAGGACCCGCTCCGACGATCAGAAGATCAACCATCCGTTCCTTCACGCGCCACCTCCATATACCCCATGGGGTATCCTTGACCCTATTGAAACCGACGCTGCCCTCGCGGCCACGTGTCCCTTCACAGCCGGCGCACCAGTGCGGTCCGGCGGGCCATTCTTCTATCGCGGTCAGCTGCTCGACGTTCGTTTCCGCACGTCGAGCAGCTCCACGTTCTCGGCCCCCATGCGTTCACATTGGATGAGGATCCCGTTTGCCAGTCGCTTCCCGTTCCTGCACACCTCACCGGACATCGTCGTGAGTTTCATCCATTGTACGGCACGCTCCTGCGAAAGGCAACGTCAGGCCTATCGCGTTGCACAAGCAGTCGATTCAGCTATCATGAAAGCGCACAGAGGGGCACGAAGGGACGCATTCCGCATTTCAAAGGTTGGTGATGGTGATGCAGGAGACGATGGATAGGCTCAGAACCTCGCCGGGCGTGCTGGCTGTGGTCCTTACGGACCTGGATGGTGCGATTCTCTACGCAGCTTCCGATCTGGACATCGCTCCCCCGATCATTCGCGGGATGGTCCTCTCGCTTACCGGGTACCTTCAGCAGATCGTCACACAGCTTGGCATGGGCAAGATCACTGAGTTTGACGCCGAGACGTCCATGGGACACATGTTTGTCGTGCATGCCGGAGCTGTCGTCCTCATCGTCCTCGCCACGCGACAGAGCAACCTGGGCACCCTTCGCATGGCACTTGCCCGTGCAGTCCGGGGACTATCTGAAGACGCCTGAGCGTATCGCACGTCACCTTCTGGAGGACTCCTCGATGGATCGCTTCTTTCTGACGACAGCAATCTACTATATCAACGACAAGCCACATCTGGGTTCCATCTCGGAAACCATCGCGGCTGATTTCGTCGCCCGCTACCAGCGCAAGCTTGGCAGAGATGTTCTGTTTTCCACGGGAACGGACGAACACTCTCAGAAGGTCGAGAAGTCGGCCCTCCAGAAGAACCTGCCGGTGGAGGAATACGCTGCCCAGGCCGCCGCGTCGTGGAAGAGCCTGTTCGACCGCCTGCGTATCAGCTACTCCCGGTTCATACGCACGACCGACACGGATCACGTGCGTGTCGTTCAGCAGATGTTCCAGCAGCTGTTCGATCAGGGAGATATCTACAAAGGCTCGTATGAGGGATGGTACTGTGTCAAGGACGAGACGTTTCTGCTGGAAACGGACCTCGTAGAGAGCAAGTGTCCACAATGCGGCCGCGAAGTCCAGCACGTGTCGGAAGCCAACTACTTCTTCCGTCTCTCGAAGTACCAGGATGCCCTGCTTTCATGGTACACCGAACATCGCGACTTCGTCCAGCCGGAAATGCGATACAACGAACTCATGAACGTTCTCCGCGGCGGCCTCCGCGACATCTCCGTATCACGTTCGACGGTCAAGTGGGGGATACCTGTCCCCTTTGACCCCGAACAGACAGTCTACGTCTGGTTCGATGCCCTCATCAACTACGCGACGGTCGCAGGGTACGGACGCCCCGAGTTTCCCGAACGATGGCCGGCGGACCTGCATCTCATCGGCAAAGACATCACCCGATTCCATGGCATCATCTGGCCGGCCATGCTGCTGGCGCTCAGCGTCGAACTGCCGCGCCACGTTTTCGCCCACGGGTTCTGGAACTTCGAGGGCGAGAAGATGTCCAAAACCCTGGGCAACGTCGTCGATCCGTCAACGCTCATCGCCAATCTCTCGGCACTTATCGGCATCGACGAACCGCTGGCGGTCGATGCACTGCGCTACTACCTGTCCCGAGAGGGAACGTACGGGATGGACGTCGACTTCTCGACCCAGCGCATGCTGCTCAGGTTCAACACGGACTTGGCGAATGACCTCGGCAACCTGCTGAACAGGACGCTCAACATGGTGGCGAAGTTCTCGCCGACCGTGCCGCATCCTTTGCTTCAGCCGAAACCGGTGGTGGGGCAGCTGTTTGCCGAAACACTTGCGCGGTTGCACGCCGACTATGACGGTCTGCAGTTCTCCGCAGGCCTCGAGAAGACCTGGGCACTGGTCAACGTTCTCAACAAGATGGTCGAGGACGACAAGCCATGGGCGCTGTCCAAGAATGGCAACCTGGAAGAGCTCGGCGCTCATCTGGCGACGCTGCTCGTCGGACTGTGGTACCTGGCGAACATGATCGAGCCATGCATGCCCACTGTTGCTGAGCGTATCCTCGCCGCCATCGGCCGGGCACCCGTCACATGGAGCGAGTTGTCATGGACCGCCCCGGAGCACCTGCCCACAGATGCATCTACAGTCCTGTTCCCGCGCATCCAGCCCGACCAGCTGGACACCTTCCTGGCCGAACTCGCTGGGCACCGGGCAGTGGAGCCTGTGCCGGAGGCTCCGGCTGGTGAACCCTCGCCCTCTGCGTTCATTTCCATCGAAGACGTGGCGAAGCTTCACCTCAGAGTAGCCACAGTTCTCGAGGCGGAACGCGTTCCCGAGACCGACAAGCTCGTTCGTCTGTTCGTACGCACAGGGGACGATCAGCGGACCATCGTCGCCGGAATCGGCAAGCACTACGACCCCGCCGACCTGATTGGCAAGCAGATCATCATCGTTGCGAACCTTCAACCGCGCAAACTCAGGGGCATTGCCTCCCAGGGCATGCTTCTTGCGGCATCGGCCGGCGATGACTTGACACTCCTCACTCCCATGGCAACCATCGTCGACGGAGCAGAGATCCATTGAGCGCACCGTGCTACATTGACACCCATGCCCATGTCCAGCTGGCGGACTTCGACCTTGACCGGTCTGAGGTCATCGCTCGCTGGCAGTCGGCCGGTGTATGCCTCGTCATCGTGCCGGGTGTCGACATCCCGACGTCCGCCCTTGCCGTTCACCTGGCACGCACGACACCGGGCATTCGTGCCGCCATCGGCGTGCATCCGGATGACTGCACTGATGCCGTCCCGGATTTCGTGGATCACCTGTCGAAGCTTGCTGAAGATTGCGGTGAAACGATCGTCGCCATCGGGGAAATCGGGCTCGACTTCAAGGATGGCATGCCAGATCACCGACAGCAGGAGACTGTCTTCCGCCGCCAACTGGAGCTGGCACTGGCGCTCGGTCTGCCCGTCATCGTTCATTCGCGCTTCGCAACCGGCGCATGCCTCGACGCACTGTGCGCGTACCCGGGCATACGCGGCGTCATGCACTGTTTTGGCGGTTCCGTGGACGAGCTTGCCCGCGCGGTCGACATGGGTCTCTACGTCTCCTTTACCGGCAGCGTCACGTTTCCCGCCGCGAACAACGCGCGCGCGGCCTTGCAGGCATGTCCGGTCGAGCACCTCCTTCTGGAAACGGATGCGCCGTATCTGGCTCCCATACCTCTGCGAGGCAGGCGAAACGAACCTGCATTCATAGCCCACGTCTACCACGCGGCCAGTCTGCTGAAGGGTGTGCAGGAAGAAGTGCTTTGCCGGCAGCTGCAGCACAACGCAGCGGCGCTGTTCACAGAAACGGGGAGGGAGACACATGCCAGACAGGAAAACGTACAAGATTGCCCACGTACGGAAGTGGTGTAAGGACTGCGGGATCTGCGTTGCGGTTTGCCCCAGGAAGGTCTTCGAAATCGACCGGAACGACCGCCAAGCCATCGTCAATCCGCAGGACTGCATCGGCTGCCAGATGTGTGTCGAGCATTGTCCCGACTTTGCGCTCAACGTAACGGAGGACAAGAGTGATGCCTAGAATCGCCTTGATGCAGGGAAATGAGGCCGTCGCCGAAGGAGCGCTTGCAGCCGGCGTGCGGTTCTACGCTGGGTATCCCATCACTCCTTCCTCTGAAGTTGCCGAGGTCATGGCGAGGCGCATGCCGCAGGTCCAGGGTGTCTTCATTCAGATGGAGGATGAGATCGCCAGCATCATGGCGATCGTGGGCGCTTCGCTCGCCGGCAAGAAGGTCCTCACAGCAACATCGGGTCCGGGATTCTCGCTCATGCAGGAAGGGCTTGGCTATGCCTGCATGATAGAGGCACCCATCGTCATCCTCGATTCCATGCGCTATGGACCCTCCACCGGCATGCCGACCAAGGTTTCCCAGATGGACCTCATGCAGT
Organism: Caldisericota bacterium; assembly: GCA_030652945.1. GTDB lineage: Bacteria > Caldisericota > Caldisericia > Cryosericales > Cryosericaceae > Cryosericum. Next base: position 14,900 of record JAUSAI010000015.1, read on the forward strand.
CGCGGTGGGGGACTCATGGCGACCACTGGCTCATCGTCTATTCGCCTTCCAGCGTGCAGGAATCCTACGACCTGACGATCCGCGCCGTCAATATGGCAGAGAAGTACCGCACTCCCGTCGTCATCCTTTCGGACGAGACCATCTCGCATCTGCGCGAGCCGATCACTATCGCAGACGTCTCTCCGACCGTCGACAGGAGACTTCCTGCCGAGAGGGCGGGTTATCTGCCCTACAAGACCGACGCTACGCTCGTCCCTGCCATCGCCAATGTCGGCACTGGCTTCAGGACGAGTTTCACGGGGCTTGTGCACAGTGACACCGGCTTCCAGACCGCCAATGGCCATGTCGCAGAAGCACTGATAACCCGTCTGCGCGACAAGCTGCTCTCAAAACTGGATGACATCATCGAGCTGGAGGCGGACAGAGTCGAAGACGCCGACATCACGTTCATCAGCTTTGGCATCACGGCTCGCGGGGTCGCGGAGGCAGTGGATGTCCTGCGCACACGAGGAAAGAAGGCGGGGAGCCTTCGTCTTGTCACCCTGTTCCCGTTCTCCGATGATCGCATCCGGAAGGCCGCGGGGAATGCCCCGACGATCGTCGTCCCGGAGCTGAACTCCGGCCAGCTCGTCCTGCTCATCAAACGTGTCTTCGGCGATTCGCGGAGGATCGTTCCGTTGAACAAGGTCAATGGTGACCTCATCAGCCCGGCGGACATCCTCAATTTCGTGGCGGAGGAGAAGCTATGAAGATGAGCAATCTGCGCTCCGAGCGCCTTCCCAATATCTGGTGCCCCGGCTGCGGCAACGGCATCGTCCTGCGGTCGCTGCTCGAATCGGTGGAACAGCTGGGGCTCGACACCGACAAGATCGTCGTCGTTTCGGGCATAGGCTGTTCCTCTCGCGCACCTGCCTACACCAATTTCGACAACGTGCACACCCTTCATGGCCGGGCGATCCCGGTGGCGACCGGTATCAAGCTCGCAAACCCCGACCTTACCGTCATCGTCCTCACGGGCGACGGAGACAGTTCGGCCATCGGCGGCAATCACTTGATTCATGCTGCACGGCGTGACGTCGACATCACGGTCATCGTCTTCAACAACTTCAACTACGGGATGACCGGTGGACAAGCCTCTCCCCTGACTCCGGTCGCCTCGGTGACAACAACGACGCCAGGCGGCAACACGGACCGTCCCTTCGACCTCGTCAATCTCACCGCGGGCGCCGGGGCAACGTATGTCGCCCGAACCGGCATCTACTTCACGAAACACATGCTCGACCACTTGAAGAAAGCCATTGCGCACAGGGGTTTCTCGCTCGTGGACGTCATCGCTCAGTGTCCGACGTACTTTGGCCGCTTCAACAGGAAGGGCGATGCCGGGCAGATGATCGTTTCCCAGAAAGACTGGCTTGTCCTCAAGAGCGTCGCCGACAAGAAGTCCCCGCAGGAGCTCGCAGGGAAGATCGTGATCGGCGAGTTCGTGAACATCCCGCCGCCGGGGCCGGCTGTCGTGCCCGAAGGGCAGGTGTGACATGGACAACGGACGATTCGAGCTACGCTTGACCGGGAGCGGAGGACAAGGTCTCATCCTGGCCTCCATCATCGTCGCAGAAGCTGCCATCGCGGAGGGGAAGGTCGTTACGCAGAGCCAGGTCTATGGTGCCGAGGCTCGTGGTGGAACGACGAAGGCCGAGCTCATCATCTCGGACCGGCATATCGCGTATCCCAAGGTAACGGATCCCGACCTCGTGGCGGCTCTGACCAACGAAGGGCTCAAGCAGTACGGTGGGGGCATCAGCAGAAAGACGGTGGTCGTCATCGACTCGTCGACCATGGCGTTGCCGGAGTCGCTGAACGAAGAAGCCTGCAAGACCCTGCTTGCACTGCCGATACGTAACGCAACGGTTGAGAAACTTGGTTCGGAACTGGGTCTCAACGTCGTCTTGCTCGGCATCATCCAGGGACTGACCGAGGTCGTCAGCGTCGAAGCACTGCGTACTGCGGTGTCCCTGCACGTCAAGAAGCAGTACGTTGACCTGAACATGCGCGCACTCGATCTGGGTATTGAGATGGTGCGAGAAAGTGCCACAACGGGTATCCGCATCTGAGGATGCCATGAGTCACGCCGCGATTTGGGCGGACACCGAGAGACGTGAAGCGGCTTGGCGTAGCGAAAGTATGCCCCTGTGCATGGCACCCGCCCTCATCCGGGGGCCTGAGAGTGCGGTGAAACGTATGCAGCGCCTTCTCGACAGATGATTCCAGCATCCCCGATCGGTCAGCCCTCCATCGCGGAGATGGAGGACCTTCCCCTCTACCACTACCGGCCGGGTACAACGGCACTCCTGCTGGAGGCGACGGGCTGTTCATGCCGGTGTACGTATTGTGACCGACCGGCCTTGGCGCGTTCGACCGAATGGGCGCCCTATGATCCGCTCAAGGTGGAATCCATCCTCCAGGCCACGACGGGCCGCAACCCACCCCTCAGTGCCATCGCGTGGGACGGCGGCGAACCGGCGCTTCGGTGGGACAACGTCCTGGAATGTGCGGAGGTCGCCCACCGGCATGACCGGGGTGTCATCGTCGTCACCAACGGCGGTGTCAGCGCAGGCCTGCTCAGCCAGTCACCCTCGTCTGTCGACGCTCTGCTGGTACGGTTCAGGGGATTCTCGGAAGAGGCGTACCGACGCTGTGGCGCTCCACTCCTCTGGGAACAGAGCACGTCCCTCGTCGAATACGCTGCCGGCAATGACCTCCATGTCGAACTCTCACTGGACATTGTGCGGTCGGACGGGGAGGCGCAAGACGACTTCGACGCCATGACAACATGGATGGCACAGCGGCTCCGACGCAGTATTCCCCTGCACCTTCGGGCAATCGCCCCCGAGCATGGCTTCAAGATTCGTCAGGGACCCGTCATGCCTTTTCTCGAGAATCTTGTAGAATCGGCAAGGAAACAACATGTAGGGTTCGTCTACCTGAGCAACTGCCACGGACACTTCTTCAACAGCACGATGTGCCCCAACTGCTTTACGGTAGTCGTCGACAGAACGACGAGACCGCTTGACCTTTCACTCGTCACCGACGGCAGGTGCGGCAACTGCGGTACGGACCTCGCGATGAATATCTCCAAGGAGAAGAAATGGGAAGGTCCCGGAGAATCCTGATCGCCGTCAGTTCAATAGTCGTAGTCGTCGTGGCATTGATAGTCACTGCCCGTCTTGTTGGTGCGGCGCCCCCCGTTACGGACACGTATTTCCTCATGGACACCGTACTGACGGTGAAGACCTCGGGGGGGGACGCAGGCGCCATCAACAGCCGTCTTCATGAGCTCGCGCAGGAGGTCGAATCGCTGACGAGCTACTACCAGGAGGACTCCGACACCATGCGCGTCAACAACGGCGCTGGAAGCGGTCCGGTTCAGGTCTCGGCGGACTACGCCGCACTTCTGCGCACCGTGCTCGACGTATCCCAGCTTTCGAGTGGGAAGGTGGACATCGCAATCTCCCCGGTCTCCTCTCTCTGGGGGTTCACGACGAAGCAGTTCCGCGTCCCATCGGCCGACGAAATCCAGTTGGCACTTTCCTATTCCCAGCATACGCAGGTCAGGCTCTCGGGACAAGCCGTGTCGCTGCAGGACAGGCGTGCGCGCATCGACCTCAGCGGCATCGCCAAAGGATACTCGCTGGATGTCATGCAGAAGTACCTGCGAACGGTCTCACCGCAGCCGCGTCAGGTCATCGTGGACTTCGGAGGAAACCTGTTGCTGTACAGTGCCGGGAGGAAGACGGACTGGAAGGTGGGGATCAGGGATCCGCGCGGAAGCGGCATCATCGGGTACGTACGCTCCGGCGACGCCTTCGTCGCCACGTCCGGTGACTACGAGCGGTACTTCGAGCAGGGCGGAAAGCGCTACTGCCACATCATCGATCCGGCCACCGGCTTCCCGTCGACGGCGAACCGCAGTGTCACGGTCATTACGCAGACAGGCGACCTCGCGGGGTCCGTCGGTGACGCCCTGGGGAAAGCCTTCTTCTGCTCCACCGCCGATGAACAGCAGAGCCTGTTTGACCTGGTCGACGACCGCGTCCTCGGTATCGTCGTGATCGCCGCTGACGGTACTGAACGTACGCTGGGGCCGATTTCCCTGACACGGACTGCCGGGACGTGAAACGCTCCGACCGCGTTACGGCCATCATCATCGCCGTTGCCATCATTCTCCTTGTGTCTTCCTATGCCCTCTTCAGGCGCCCGGCAGGCAACACGGCCGTCGTCAGCGTCGATGGCGTCGAGACCGCACGCATAGACCTGCTGGAGCGGACTCCCCGGACTCTCGAGGTCCACGGGACAAGTGGCGTCCTGCTGCTCGAAGTACCCGGCGACGGTTCGGTCCGTGTCATCCAGGCTCCCTGCCCCGATCAGATCTGCGTTCATACGAAGGCGGCACGTACCGCCGGTGACACCATCATCTGTGTCCCGAACCGCGTCGTCATTGCCGTCATTGGCCGCGGTGAGGTGCCCGATGCTGTTGCGCAATAGACGCCAGCCTACGACGCAGGATATGCTGCGGTTCGCCATTCTTGGCGCAGTGGCAATCGTCATCAACTACTTCGATCCGCCCCTCCCGTTCCTTCCCGGTGCGAAGCTGGGGCTGTCTCAAGTCAGCACGATGATCTGCCTGGAGCTGTTTGGCCCTGCCACGGCCATCGCGCTGGTGCTGCTGCGCGTCTTCTCGACCGGCATTCTCAAGGGCAACCTCATGTCCATCACGTCGCTCTTATCGCTCGCGGGCAGTGTCGGCGCGGTTCTCGCGATGGCAGTGCTTCGCCGCATCGCCGGCCGGCGTCTCGGTCTGCCGACGATCAGTGCCGTCGGCGGAACCTGCAACAATGTCTCTCAATATCTGCTCTTGCTCATTACCAATACCGCTGGTACACTATGGTATTACCTGCCGATACTTGTGGTTGCCGGCGGGGCAGCCGGTTTCCTCATTGGCGGCGTCTCCATCGCCGTCCTTGGCAGATTGGGCCTGGATTCGCGCGACGACATGAATGCGAGGCGACGTTGAGAAGAAAAGAACGCACGATCTCCATAGCGTTTGTCGTCCTCGGCGCCGTCCTGGGAACGGTCGTCGGCGAGGTTTTGGGCGCATATTATCCCTTCATGCGGGCAGGGATCCACTTCGGCATCTCCGACATCGCCGTGCAGTTGGGATTCGTGGAATTTCACCTCGGAGCGACGTTCAGCATCAACCTTGGCACGGTCGGTTTCGCCCTGCTGTTCCTCTTCTTCTCGACGCTGATATGAATCTGTACTTGGCATCTGCGTCTCCGCGGCGATCCCACATTCTGAGGGAGTGGGGCATACCGTTCGCAGTGGTCCCGGCGGAAACCAGCGAGGTCATGCTGGACGATGCTCCGGAAGCCAGCGCAAGGGGCAATGCGCTGAACAAGGCCCTGGCAGGAAGCCGGGCAGTCAGCGAAGGTCTGGTCATAGGAGCGGACACTGTTGTGGTTTGTGAGGGACGTATCCTTGGCAAGCCCGGCGACGAAGCGCAAGCACGAGAGATGCTGGACATGCTGGAGGGCAGGCAGCACGGCGTCATCACGGCAATGGCCGGTGTCGTTGTCCCCGGGGGCAGGACCGCAACGAGATCGACCACAGCGTCGGTCACTATGCGGCGGCTGTCCGATGATGAGCGCAGTGCGTATCTGCGAAACCTCGAGTATCGGGACAAGGCTGGCGCGTATGCGATCCAGGGGTTGGCCGCAAGCTTCATCGAACACGTAGAAGGGCCTGTGGACACCATTGTCGGATTCACCATGAAGGATTTCTATGCACTCTGTGATGAGTTGCACGTTGACGTGAGGAGGTAATTGTGGCGTTCTTTTCGAGAGACCTTGCAATAGATCTGGGTACTGCCAATACAGTCGTATACGTCAAGAACAAGGGTGTTGTCCTTCGGGAGCCCACCATCGTTGCTACCGACGCGAAGACCGGGACGGTCCTTGCTGTCGGCAACGAGGCAAAGAAGATGGCCGGCCGCACGCCTCAGTCGATCATCGTCACGCGACCGCTGAGGGATGGCGTTATCGCTGACTTCACCATCACCGAGAAACTCCTTGAGTACTTCATTCGCAAGGCGGCAGGTTCAGGTCTGTTTGCCCGTCCACGCGTCCTCGTCGGCATTCCATCAGGTATCACACAGGTTGAGATGAAAGCGGTCGTCGATGCTGCACTCAACGCAGGCGCCCGTGAGGCCAAGCTCATTCACGAACCCATGGCCGCGGCCATCGGGGCAGACCTTCCTGTGTCGGAAGCGCGCGGCGTGATGATTGTGGATATCGGCGGAGGGACTGCCGAGGTGGCAGTCATCTCGATGAAGGGCGTCGTCACTGCCCGATCTCTTCGCGTGGCCGGAGACGAAATGACGGAGGCCATCGCGACGCACATTCGCCGCCGCTACAACCTGCTCATCGGCGATGTCACCGCCGAAGAGGTCAAACTGGCCATTGGCTCCGCATATCCGCTTGAGACCGAGACCACGTATGAAGTACGCGGCCGCGACCTCATCAACGGGCTCCCAAAGTCCGTGGAGGTCACCAGCGAGGAGATCCGGGATGCTCTCAAGGATCCTCTTGAGCAGATCCTTGCCACGATCAAGTCCGCCCTCGAACTGACACCTCCCGAGCTCTCAGCCGACATCATCGACAGCGGCATCATGCTTTCGGGCGGTGGAGCTCTCATCAAGGGACTCGACAAATTCATCTCGACGCGCACCGGCATACTGGTCACGATCGCCGAGGATCCTCTCCAATGCGTCGCCAAGGGAGCTGGCAAGGTTCTTGAAAACTTCGACTTGCTGCATGAAGTCCTTGTCTAGAGAATGCCCCGCCCCGTACCGAAGCTTTCGCGCAAATCACTCAGTCTGCTGTTCGTAGCGCTCTTCCTTGTCCTGGCGACAATCGTCGGCCTGGCTTCCCGCGGCGTGACCGTCGGTGGAGTCATCTTCGGTTCCGCCCGATCAGCGCTCCGCGGTATCAGCAGCGGCGTTGCGGGAGCCGTAGACGCTGTGGTCGCGTACGGTCGCGCTGTCGTCTTTGCACGCTCTGTCCATGACGACAACCAGTTGTTGCGCGAGCAGAACCAGCTCCTGACAGCACGAGTGCATGTGCTGGAAGGAGAGCGAGACGAACTCCTGAAACGGCAGCAGTTGGTCGATGTACAGCAGGACCTGCCGGTACCGACGGTGCTCGTCCAAGTCACGGGGCGTGCCGCAGCCGCTGTATCCCTTGACGTGTTCATCGATTACGGTTCCAGCTCGGGCATTCGTGCGGGCGCGGGAGCATTCGTCGTGGACATCAACGGTCACACGTATGTCTTCGGAAAAGTCCTGGAGGCGTATCCAGGGTCCGCAACCGTTATTCCCCTGCTGGACAGCCGATGCGTCATTTCCGGCATCAACAGCAGGACGGGTGAGGACGTTCTTGTGAGGGGAACGGACGGGTCCACCTGCAATCTCTCGTTCATCTCACCTCTGCCACAGTTCAAAGCAGGAGACATCGTCGTCACATCCAGCAGTTCAACGTCCTTCCCTCCGAACATCGCCGTCGGCATCGTCGAAGCGGTCAAGGGAGACAATGCTCGTCTGGTTCTTCGACCCTTTGCCCCTGTCTGGGCTACACGCTGGCTGTACGTCACCATCACCCAATGAACAGACGTTCCTGGATTGCCGTGGCAGTCATCGTGCTCGTGCAGGTGCTGGCGTTCTCTGCTCTCACCTCCGTTGCACTGCGTTTCCCAGGCATGGGAGCCGCGAGCTTCATGATGGCGATGGCCGTTGTCTGCTATGCCAGCATACGCCACCCCTTGGCGACTGCGATCATCCTTGCACTGATGAATGCTCTCATGCTCACATTCTATGCTCAATCCATGGTGCTCCCCACAGCCCTCGTTCTCTTGCTTGTCACCGGTGTCATCCCCTACATCACTCAGCTTTCGCACGGGCTCTCGAGACTGGCGTTGGCCGCCACCTATGCGGGAGGCTGCCTGCTCCTGTCTCTTGGGTCGTGGGGCAGTGCCATGACCGGAGTCGGCGACCTCGCCGCGTTCGTCCTCTGTTCCCTTCTCGCGGGACTGGCCTGCTCCGTCGGACTCATCAGGAAACCTGCCGCCGGACATGTCTAGAGAACAGCATACAGTGCAGGCACAGCGCTTCCGTGCGACCACGGTGATCTTCATGGTCATCCTGCTTGGCATCGTGGGGCGGCTCTACTA
>JAUSAI010000114.1 GCA_030652945.1 Caldisericota bacterium
GACGGTCGGATGCCGCACAGAGATTGCGTCGCCCAGGGCGTCTTCGAGTTTGCGGGCTGCCGCAAGCATTTGCGGAAGCGGCGGCGCCACGATCAGGGTTCCTTCGACGTCAAGGACCAAATAACCCTGAGCGGCAAAAAAATTTTCCATCTGGGCCCGGTTGTCCAGATGTGCCCATCGCGGCCAGGTATCCCTGGGCACCACGGCCAGGGTTGGCGCGATCTTTTGTGTCTGTAAAAGCAGCCTGAATTGGCCAGTCAGATCGTCCTGCCCGGAAATCCCGGGCCCTGCCTTCCGCTTGAAGCCCCTCTCGTCATCCCAGGGATAGGAGACCACCACCGAACCATCCGCCGTGTACATGGCCCTCCCGAAAAGTTGGTCCACCTTCGCCGACGTCAGGACGTGCCCGCGATGCTCGTCGAGACATTGGGCGATAGACGATGCCTCGGGCGAATACCTGGAAAGAAATGCCATCCTGAACGCACGATGATTGGTCATCGTTCGAGTCAATGGATGACTGTGACTTTCGATCTGTGAGACCCCGCACATTGAGGCGGTGAAATCCGCCGCGGTGTCTGTCGTAATGCGAGGATCGGCGGCGCGCCTCTGGAGGGCCAGCAGATGATCTCCCTTCAAGGACACCAGAAAAGGCATCGTGACAACGCGCTGGTCCTCTACACCGTCTTGACTGGAGGCGCCAATCAGGAGTGCGTTCAGGTCATCACATGGAATGCTCCCGACTGTGCCGATCAGTGCCGTCCTCGCGTGTTCCAGCATGGTGCCCAGCGCGTGGCCGGTAGCGGTGAGGGGGTTGGGTGTGCCGGTCATGCGACTTGCATGCGCCCCTGGAAGCGCGATCGATCCGAGCAGTGCCATAAGCGGCAGCAAGGCGCGAACACGTCCACCAGGCAACGCCGGCGCGAGATAGTCCGAAGCCTCTCCACGCACGATCGAAGCCGGGCGGGTGGTTTGCCCGACCGATGACGCCAGCATGGCGCTGTCTACCGTGTACGGAAGGGGCTGTGCCGGGCGCCATTGGCCAATGTTTGTGGTTGGCATGGTGTCAAGCCAGTTGGCTGGCGTTAATGTCCATTGGCGCGGATGCATGGACGTTTTCAGGATGATCGGTGCTGAATCGCTCGTTCCTCCAGCGCAGGGCCAGCATCACGCCTTCTTCAACCAGCGCGTGCAAACCGTGCGGCGTGCCGTGGACCATGGGAAATACGCATTGAAGAA
>JAUSAI010000024.1 GCA_030652945.1 Caldisericota bacterium
CCAGACCCGGCGGCTCTTCCGGAAGCGACACCCGCGCCGCCGGCCAATCCGCTCGCGATTCCCGCGTCGGCCGTGCTGGATACGGGACGCAGGCAGATTGCTTACCGGGCGACAAAGGACGACAACTATGAACTGGTCGAACTGCAGGTCGGCCGGCTCGCGACCTCGACCGACGAAACCGGCCGCGCGACGCTCTATTACCCGGTGCTCAGCGGGTTGAGGGAAGGCGATCGCGTGGTTGTGCGCGGCGGTTTCCTTCTCGACAGCCAGACGCAGATCGAAGGCCGCCCGAGTCTGCTCTTCGCGAAGGGGCAGACGGGATCCAGTCTGCACAGCGGGCGCGGATCTATGCCGATGCCCGCGCCGGCGGCGGGCGAACATAAGCATTGAGCGACGCGCACAATCGGTGGTGGCTTTCTTCGTCCACGAGGTGAACGCGGGACACAATCATGGTGAGCCTCCTGATCCACTGGTGTCTCAACAACCGCTTCATGGTGATGCTGTTGACGTTGGTCACGGCAGTCGCCGGGTACTACTGTCTGATCAACACCCCGGTTGACGCCATCCCCGACATCGGTGAGAAACAGGTCATCGTCTTCGTCGACTGGCCAGGCCGCTCTCCGCAGGACGTCGAGGATCAGGTGACGTATCCGCTGACAATCAGCCTGCAGGGAACTCCGCAAGTCAAGACGATCCGCTCGGCGTCCGGCTTCGGATTCTCGATGGTGTTTGTGATTTTCCGCGACGAGGTGGACTATTACTGGGCGCGAACGCGAGTGCTGGAGCGGCTGAACGTCGCAATGACGAAACTTCCCCCGGGTGTGGTGCCGGTCCTCGGGCCGGATGCGACGGCGCTCGGGCAGATCTTCTGGTACACGCTCGATTCCGACGAACGCGATCTCGCGCAGCTGCGCACGCTGCAGGACTGGTACGTCCGCTACCAGTTGCAGGCGGTCGAAGGGGTGTCGGAAGTCGCCAGCATCGGCGGATACGTCAAGCAATATCAGATCGACGTCGATCCGGAGAAGCTGCGGGCGCATCGCGTCACACTGCCGGAAGTCTACGAAGGGGTGCGTAAGAGCAATATCGACGTCGGAGCCAAGGTCGTCGAGAACAACGGTTTTGAGTTCTTCGTGCGGGGCGTGGGTTTCGTAAAAACGGTGCACGATGTCGAAAACATCGTGATCCGCGAGGTCGACGGCACGCCGTTGCTCGTGAAAAACGTGGCGACCGTGCAGCTCGGCCCGGATTTCCGCCGCGGCCTGCTGGACAACGCGGGAGAGGAAGCCGTCGGCGGCGTGGTCGTGATGCGGTACGGCGAGAACCCGCTCCGGGTTCTCGAACGCGTAAAGCAGAAGATTGCCGAGATCGAACCGGGGCTGCGAATTCAGCGAGCGGATGGCGCGCCGGTCCCGGTGAAGATCACATCGTTCTATGACCGCACCGATATCGTGAATGAAACGATCGATACGCTCCGCGAAGCGCTCACCGAAGAATCGCTGGTCGCCGGCGCGATTGTGATCATCTTTCTGCTGCACCTGCGGAGCTCGCTGGCCATTCTACCGACGCTTCCGCTGTCGCTGGGCATGGCGTTCATTGCGATGTACCTGCTGGGGATCGACAGCAACATCATGTCCCTGGCCGGGATTGCGATCGCCATCGGCGACGTGGCCGACATGGGCATCATCATGACGGAGAACATCTATCGGCGTCTGGCTGCGGAGCCGGAGCGTCCCTATAACGATGTGATCCACGAAGCCGCCACCGAAGTCGGCGGTCCGATTCTCACCGCCGTGACGAACACGATCATTTCGTTCATTCCCGTGTTTGCCCTGACCGATCAGGAAGGCAAACTCTTCAAGCCGCTGGCGTATACGAAGACGTTTGCCATCGGGGCGTCGGTGGTGCTGGCGCTGACCATCGTCCCGGTGCTGAGCTATTACGTGCTGAAGCCAACCCGCTGGTCCCGGCGAACGTCTTTCCTGTGGGGCGGAGGACTCGGACTGGCGACCCTCTACCCA
>JAUSAI010000028.1 GCA_030652945.1 Caldisericota bacterium
ACGCAAGGCGTTCGAGGTTCCCCGTATGGCGACCGAGAGCTCGGCTCGCCGCGACCACGCACAGCATGACGAACGATCTGTTGGCGCTTGGCGGAAAGTCGATGAACGCCAGATACAGGAAGGTCGCAGCCAGGGCAGGCACAGGAAGGCGAGCCGCATCGTTGCGCCGCGTGAGACCGATGCAGAACAGGACGATGGCGTAGAAGAGCGTGAGGTGCAGGCCCGAGATGGACAGGAGGTGACTCGTTCCGGTTGCCGCAAAGAGCTGGCGTTCGCCGGAGGCAAAGAGACGACGGTTCAGCAGCAGCTCGTCCAGCAGACCGTACGCCTGGTAGCTGAACAGACTGCGGGCGCTGCGTTCGATCCTGTCGCGCACGTCTCTCGTCTTCGCTCCCCACCGTGCGGCGAGCGAATCGGGAGGTGCCAGCCGAAGTTCACGCCCGAGGACCGCCGTTGGAATCGTGACACCGTATCGCCGTTCCCCGGGGTTCTGAGCGAGGCGTTCGGGGGACACTGTTCCCGTGAGATACACACGCTGCCCCATAACCGGACCAGTGCGGCGATCCGGCATGTAGACTTCGATATCGACCGCCCGTGGCAGTGCAACTCCGTCGCACGTGTCGACCCTCAGGTCAAACGACATGCCTCCTGCACTCGTCAACACAGCAGGACTGACAGCTCGTCCGTCGAACGTCCGCGCATCCTGTGGAATACCGTCGGCGTTGTTGCTGACAAGGCTCGACGCGCGAGACGCGGCTACCCAGAACAGGCACAGAGCGAGCACGACGCGAATGGCAGCACGGCCGCGCAGGCGTGTCTGCGTTGCGTATGCAGCTGAACTGATGCAGAGGACCAGGAACAGGACGCGCGCCGTCGCGGGAGACATTGCCGTGAGCGTGCCGGACACGATCGCGATAGCGGCCAGCGAGACGAGACGGATTCTGAACACGCTGTCGGTCTAGAGAGAGATGAGGGACTTCAGGTCTTCGTAGGTCTTGGTGCCTATTCCGCTGACGTTCTGGAGGTCTTCGAGACGTTTGAACGATCCGTGTTCCTTGCGGTAATCCACGATTGCCTGCGCTTTGGCAGGACCGATGCCGGGAAGCTGGTCCAGCTCGGCAAGGGTCGCACGGTTGATGCTGATCTTGGCGCGCACGCCGGTGGACGCAGGGGGATTGATGCCCGGAGCTGCAGTGCCGTCGACGCCCTCGAGAAGCAGGGGAACGGTTATCTGTTCTCCATCGCTGAGGGGTGCCGCCAGGTTCACCGAAATAAGGTCGGCATTCTTCGCGGCACCTCCTGCTGCAGCAAGGGCGTCTTTCACGATGCACCCTTGTGGCAGCGAGTACACGTCAGGACGCAGAACAGCCCCGGCAACATACACCCGGATTGCTGCAGGAATGTCGACATCGGTCTGCGAGGAGGAGTCATCAACGGGAACAATCTGTGGAAGAGCCTTGAGAGCCTGCCGCGCAGCGAATTTTACTCCCGCGAACAGGCCAATAGAGACGCACAGGACGGCACAAGCGACGGCGATGGCAATTTGCTGTACTCTACTCAGGTTGCCCATTGCATGCGGGGCCAGCGCTGAACAACTGTCCCCTTCCCTCCTCCGGTTGAAGCGTTTCGGTCGTGCGGTACTACGTGCCGCGGGATGCGCTGAGAACTGCGTACAAATCGTACAACTCGAGGAAATCCGTGATCATTGCCTCCATAGCGGGAGGAACAGGTGTCTCGATGACGACGAATGAGGCGCCTGCACTGATTGATGGAAATGCAGCCACAACATCGCGGTTCTGGTGGCGTACGCAGCCGTGCGAGATGTCTTTTCCTATGCTGAAGGGCTCATTTGTCCCGTGCATGCCGTAGGACGGCAGAGAGATCCCGATCCACCGAAGGCCCAAGCCGTTCTGCTGATCACGCAGATAGGGATCGTACGTTCGGCCTTCCCAGTGCCAGTGCGGGTCAGCCTGCTTGTTGATGACCTTGTACGTGCCAACGGGAGTGGCGTTGTCGCCAGTCGTGCCCGTCGCGTTGGGATAGGCCGTGGTTGAGGTGCCGTTGCTGATGAGTGTCATGTGAAACGACTTGTCGACGACGACGGTAGTCGTCGTGACCGCCACGGTACTGTTCGCTGCAAAAGACAGGATGATTGCTGCGACACAGAATGCGACCGCAATCGACGAAAGGAGACGCCCTCTTTTCATATGGTCAGTATACGGCGACCTGCAGACATGACAACAGGCGGGCAGGTTTCCCGAGTGTCGGAGAGGACTTCATGCTGGTGCGGGGAGAGGGAGTTGAACCCTCACGACCTTGCGATCACTAGGACCTGAACCTAGCGCGTCTGCCATTTCGCCACCCCCGCACAAGGGGACTTGACTACCGCTCGAGGATGACCGGGATGACAATAGGCCTCCGGTGCGTTTTGTCGTATATATATTTAGCCAGGAACTTCCGCAAGTCAAGCTGAAGATCCGGCGTGTTGCGTGAATCCTTGGTCTTGTGGGCTGCCAGGTAGGACTTCAGGGCATGGGTCAAGTCAGCAAGGATAGCATCGTTGTCTGCCACGACTCCTTTGGTCACAATCTCCGGGCCGGAGAGCAGTTTGCCAGTGGCACTGTCTATGCTCATGACGGAGACCAGGATGCCGTCTTTGGCGAGCTTCGAGCGGTCTGTCAGAATGGGACTATCGGCTTGGCCAAGGGCCAGACCGTCGATCAGCAGCCCGTCAGCAGGGACCTTCTTCAGGACGCCCAAGTGGTCACGGTCGACGGAGAACTGTGTTCCATTCTCCATGATAAACACGTGGGAACCCGGGACACCAACGCTCTCTGCCAGGCGCTTGTTCCAAAGAAGATGACGGTACTCCCCATGGATCGGCACGAAGAACCTGGGACGCGTCAGCGAGAGCATCAGCTTGAGATCTCCCTGAGCGCCATGGCCGGACACGTGGACCTTGTCCTCGCGGCGATAGAATACGTTGGCGCCTCGGCGAAACAGGTTGTCGACCGTGCGAGCCACCATCTCCTCGTTGCCGGGGATGGGGTCTGCCGAGACAACGACCGTGTCACCGCGCGTGATCTTGACAGTCTCGTGTTCGCCGCGCGCGAGGCGCGACAGCCCGCTCATTGGCTCTCCCTGCGTGCCCGTAGTCACGATAAGCAGCTTGTCCTTGGGGATGCCCGGCATCTCCTCCTGAAGGACAAAGAGCGACTCGGGGAAGTCGACGATCTTCACCTTGCGGGCTACCTTGACCGAGCTGATGATACTGCGCCCGTCGACAAAGATTCTGCGTCCCTGCACGGCTACGGCGTCGATGATCTGCTGTACGCGGTGGATGTTGCTCGAAAACGTGGTGAAGACAATGCGTCCCTTCGACTCACGGACGATGCCATCAAAGGTGGACCGCAGGTCCCGCTCGGACCCTGCAAAGCCACTCTCCTCAGCGTTCGTGGAGTCTGACAGCAGGAGGAGGACCCCTTCCTTCCCGAGAGCGCTCAGGCGCTGCAAGTCGATGGGCTTGTTGTCCACCGGTGTCTGGTCCACCTTGAAGTCACCAGTGTGCAGGATGATGCCCTCGCTTGTATGGAAGGCGATTGCTGCACTCTCAGGAACCGAGTGTGTTACGCGAACGAACTCTACGTCGGCAGAACCGATGCGCAGACGATCTCCCGCCTGGACCACCTTCGTTTCATAGGGCTTCAGTCTGCCCGGGACGACATCGTCGATGAGACCCAGGGTGAACTTGCTGGCATAGATGGGTGCCCGGACATGTTCGAGGACGTACCCCAAGGCACCGATGTGGTCCATGTGCGCGTGCGTTATGAGGATGCCGCGGACCCTGCCTGCGATCTGGTCCAGGTAGTCCATGTTGGGAATGACATAATCGATGCCTTGCATGTCGTATTCGGGAAACTTGAATCCGGCATCGACGATGAGCGCATCATCGTTGATTTCGTAGACGGTCATGTTCTTGCCGATCTCCCCCAGGCCTCCCAGAGGGGTGATCCTGATGCTGTCGTGCCGTGGTCTGGATGCTTCAGAATGCTGTGTTTTTGTCATGAGAACAGTGTACGCAGATTATTAGTGTTGGAAAGCAACGCATTGTGGACGATGAATCAGACGGCCGTGTCTCCCTGGTCGTCAGCCACTCCGCCTGCCTGGGGAGTGGTGGGGGGAGGCGGCGTCTTGTGGCGCGAGAGCCTCGCAGAAGCGATGAGCCCGAGGACGACGATGATGACACCGGTCCATTGATTGGGGGTGAGTCCCAGCACGTGGACAGGTATGTACCGGAAGAACTCTATCGCGAAACTGGTCGTCCCGTACAGATAGAGATACCAGATGAACACTTGGCCAGTGAAGCGCTTGTGTCGGGCAACGATCCAGTACAGGATGGCAAACGCGGCGAAGCCGCTGAGCGAGTTGAACAGCTGAGCTGGCCAGACGCTCTGGCCAAGCAGTTCGCATTCGGAGAGGGGATCCGTGAATATGACACCCAGTGGGGAGGTCGTGACGGTGCCGTGGCAGCAGCCATTGAGCCAGCATCCGATCTTTCCGATGCCAAACGAGAGAGCCAGCAGGGGGGCCGCAATGTCTGCCATCTGCCACCAGTCCAGTTTTCGACGGCGAATCATCCAGGTGGCACCGAGTACACCGCCAACAATGGCTGCGAAGTAGGAAAGACCGCCCTCCCAGATTGCGAGGATACGCAAGGGATGTGCCAGGTACCACAGCACGTCAGGCGAGGTCAGGATCCACCCAAGCCGTGAGCCCAGGATGCCGCAGATGATGGCGACGATACCCATATCCAGGACATCGTCGCCATTGATGCCCTTCCGTCGAGACTCGACATAGGCGACGACGACGCTGATGGCTATGGCAAGCGCCATCAGTGCGCCGTACCAGCGAATAGTCAGTGAACCGATGGTAAAGGCTGTGGGATGCATGGTCGTCTCCTCGGGGACAGCAAACCGGCGTATCCGGCAACATCATTATATGCATGGGGCCGGAGGCTGCAACCGCGCGTTGCGTTGAACGGCGTGCAGTGGTATAACCTATCACATGGAAGACATGCAAAGGATACTCCAGGCTTTTGAACCGGCGAACCTGGATGAATTTGTCGGGCAAGCAGGTGTCGCAGGTGCCGGTCGGCCGTTGCGAACGTTCATCTCCGGTCGAGTGCCCTTTAGCGCAATCATCTGGGGTCCGCCCGGATGCGGCAAGACGACGTTCGCACGGCTTACATCTGCTCAAATGGAGCAGGAGATGGAATACGTCACAGCTGTGTCGGCCGGAGTGCCCGAACTGCGGCAGATCGTTGCCAGGCACGGCGGTCGCCCGTTTGTCCTCGTCGTCGATGAGGTCCATCGTTTCAACCGAGTTCAGCAGGACTTCCTTCTGCCGATGCTGGAGAACCACCTCATGACGTTCATCGGCCTGACCACGGAGAATCCCTATGCCGCACTGTCGCCAGCCCTGCGGTCACGCATCTTCCTCTTCAAGTTCGTTGCACTGCAGACCGCCGAAATTGTGCGCATCATGCGGCTAGGTTGTGACAAGGCGGGACTGGGTGTCGAAGATGCAGTGATCAGCAAGGTAGCAGCATTCAGTTCGGGCGATGCCCGCATCGCCATTCATGCTCTTGTGTGGCTGTATCAGGCAGGCAGCCTCACAGAGGGGGCGAACCTCACCGAGCTTCTCAAGGAGGTCCCGGTCGCCAAGAACTTCGAACAGGAGCACTATGACCTTGCGTCGGCGTTCATAAAGTCCATCAGAGGATCAGACCCGGACGCTGCGATGTACTACCTGGCCCGGATGATTGATGCAGGTGACGACCCCGTCTTTGTTGCACGACGCATGATCATCTTCGCTGCTGAGGATGTGGGCCTTGCGAACCCGCTTGCGATGGTCGTTGCCGTAGCAGCCTACGACGCGGTGCAGGCAGTCGGTCTTCCAGAGGCCATGCTCAATCTGGCGGAGGCCGCTATCTACCTTGCTGGAAGCCCAAAGAACAACAGTGTTCTCGGCGCCTTGAGACGCGCCAGGGAAATCGCTATACAGACTCGCAACGAGGATACCCCGACTCACCTGAAGAACACGCGAACGGGACAGGCTCTGTACAAGTATCCCCACGCATTTCCGGGTGCATGGATACCACAGGAGTACTTTCCGACAGGGGTCCGAGACCGCGTAGTCTACCTGCCGAACGGTACCGGATACGAGCGTGTCATCCAAAGCTACCTCAAAGGATTGCGAAACCACAAGAAGGAGTGATGGCAGGAGGCTCCATGGAAAAGGGATACTGGCAGGAACCTGCAGTACTGGAGTTTGAAGCGCTCGTCGCGTCTGTGACACCAGTTGCGGATGGACTGGCCGTGCGTCTGGACACGACGTACTTCTATCCCGAATCCGGGGGTCAGCTGGCGGATGGAGGTACAGTCGACGGAG
>JAUSAI010000030.1 GCA_030652945.1 Caldisericota bacterium
AAAGAGGTTCTCAGCCGTCTGTGCTATAGGAAACGCCGAAACGTGTTGCAGATGCATCGCACTTCCACCATCCATCGACGAAACAGGAGGCAAGAGAAATGAGAAAGAGTGTAGCAGTACTACTGGTCTGTGTGCTGTGTATGGCAGTGTTCCTGACCGGCTGCAAGCAGAAACCCGACGAGACGGTCCAACCCATCAAGATTGCCTTGCAGGCGCCTATCACCGGAGACTACGCCTATGAAGGCCAGATGGCCAAGCAGTCCGTTGAAGTCGCCGCCGAACTGATCAACAAGGCAGGCGGTGTTCTCGGGCGCCAGATCGAGGTCACGGTCGTCGATGACGGATCCAACCCCAAAGACAGCGCTCTTGCTGCACAGAAAGCTGTCTCCCTGGGCGTTGTCGCCGTCATCGGCAGTTACGGTTCGTCTGTCACTGAACCCGCCATCGACATCTACGAGAAGAACAGCCTTGTCGCTGTCGGCTATGGTTGTACGGCTCTGCGCCTGACCCTGGACAAACAGCGCATGTTCTTCTTCCGGACGTGCGGGCGCGATGACGCACAGGGTCTCTTCTTCGGTAAGTTTGCCGTCGAGACGATGGGCGCCAAGCGCATCGCTATCATGCACGACAACAGCACGTTCGCCAAGGGAGTTGCCGACGAGGCCCAGAAAGCCCTTCAGCCCTACATCGACGCCGGTAAGTGCACCATCGTCTACTTCGATGCCATCACCCCAAAGGAGAAGGACTTCTCGGCAGCCGTCACCAAGCTTCGCAACACCAATCCCGATGTCTGGTATTTCACGGGCTACTATCCCGAAGGCGGCCTGCTCATTCGCCAGGCTCGTGACGCCGGCTTGACCTGCCCGTTCATCGGAGGCAACGCGGCTATCAATGATGACTTCATCAAGATCGCAGGCCTCGACGTGGCCGCCGGTGCGCTCATGACCCAGGAGCCTCTCATCACCGACATCACGACTGCCATTTCCGAGCAGTTCCGCACGCTGTACAAGGAGAAGTTTGGCGACCTGCCCTCCACCCCTTGGCCCGTCTACGCTGCTGATGGTCTCTATGCCATCGTGGGCGCCATCGGCAAGGCCGGCTCGACCGACAGCACAGCTATCGCGAACGCCCTGCGCACGAACATGACGGGCGTCGAGGGTGTCACCGGTCCCACGCTGTTCACTGACCGCGGCGACCGCAAGGATGTCCCCTATTTGATGTATGAGGTGACGGCAGACGGAAAGTACGTCGTCTACAAGAAGCCATAGCGCAACAGCCGTCTGATAACCAGAGGTCACCGTGGCCACGTTCATTGAGCAGGTCATCAACGGGCTCACCATAGGCTCCTTCTACGCGCTGGTAGCGCTCGGCTACTCAATGGTGTACGGCGTCATGAAACTCATCAACTTTGCCCACGGTGACCTCTTTGCCCTGGGTTCTTTCCTGGGGTACTCACTGCTCGTCTGGGGATCGTCGTTCATTACGACGCATGTCGGCCTCTGGGGAGGCATGGCGGTGGCCATGGTCGGCGCATGTATTGGTATCGGCCTGGCAGGCATCCTCATGGAACGTGTCGCCTATCGCCCCGTCTATCCGGCGGGGCGATTGTCTCTCGTCGTTTCGGCGCTGGGCATGTCCATCTTCCTCCAGAACGGCATCATGGCCGTCTGGGGTGCCCGCACCCAGGCGTACCCCGCCACCGTCGTACCATCGACGCGGTTCTCGTTGCTGGGCGTTCCCGTCACGAGCCTGCAGATCGTCATCCTTGCCCTGTCCTTCGCTCTCATGCTGTTCATCTGGTACATCGTCGAGAAGACTACCTTCGGCGCCGCCGTCCGAGCCACTGCGCTGGACCGGAGTACCGCGACGCTCATGGGTATCGATGTGCGCGTCGTTATCTTCTTCATCTTCGCGCTGGGCCCCGCGCTCGGCGGCATCGCCGGCGTCATGAACGGCATGTACTATCGCGCCATCAGTTTCAATATGGGCTGGACGTACGGCCTCAAGGCATTTACTGCCACGATTCTAGGAGGTATCGGCAACATCCCTGGCGCCATGATCGGGGGACTGCTGCTGGGGCTGTTCGAGTCGCTGTTCGCCGGCTACATCAATGGCGCATGGAAGGACGTCTTCGTGTTCGTGGTGCTCATCGCCACGCTTGTCTGGCGTCCGACCGGCTTGCTCGGCGAGAAGACCGCCGAGAAGGTCTGAAGCTGTCATGGGCTTCACCGATAGATTGTTCAGGCGTACGTCTGCCAGCGCGGCGAAGCCGTCGGCCAACGGTCCCGTCACCGTCTGGGACAAGAAGAAGGGTTGGCTCGGCCTGGGCCTGACGGCAGCTGCCCTGCTTGTCTACCCCTTCCTCCCATTCATCTCTGACTATTGGATCGACATCGCGTTCTTCATTGGCATCTATGCCCTGCTGGGCCTGAGCCTCAACATCGTCCTTGGCGAGGTCGGGCTGTTCGACCTGGGACATACAGCGTTCTACGCCATCGGCGCGTACATCACCGCCATCATGAGCACCCAGTTCCATGTGCCTATCATTATCCTGCTGCCGCTCAGCGCACTTGTCGCAGCCGGATTTGCCTACCTGGTCATGTCGCCGGTCATCCACCTGCGCGGCGACTATCTGTGCGTCGTCACCATCGGCATCGGCGAGATCGTGCGGATGTCGCTCATCAACAACCTCTTCGGCGTCACCGGCGGGCCAAATGGCATCAACGGCGTTGGCGGCCCCAGCCTCTTCGGTTTCGAAGTCAGTTCCTCAACCCAGTTCTACTTCTACATGTGGGCCATCGTCGGCCTCGTCGTCTTCAGTCTTGTGCGCTTACAACACTCGCGCATCGGACGGGCCTGGAACTACATCCGGGAAGACGAGATCGCAGCCGAAGCAAGCGGCGTCGACGTCCGTTCCTACAAACTGCTGGCGTTCGTCCTGGGCGCAGCGCTTGCAGGCATGGCGGGGAACATCTATGCCAGCAAGCAGATGTCCGTATCGCCCGAGAGCTTCTCGTTCATGGAATCCGCCCTGCTGTTTGCAATCGTTCTCCTGGGCGGTCTCGGCTCGATCCCGGGCGTCATCCTGGGAGCTGCCGTCGTCGTCGTGTTCCCCGAGGTCTTCCGCCAGTTCGCGACCTATCGGCTCCTGTTCTTCGGCCTTGCACTCATGCTTATGATGATCTTCCGTCCCGGTGGCATCTGGCCACGCAAGCGTGAAGGAGCCGGTCTTGCGGGTCTGGGCATCAAGGGACTGCCTGCAGAAGATGCCGACCTCGTGCCCATGGGCAAGCCGGTGCCTGGCACCGAGCAGCCGTCGACCACAGGAATCGTGCACGGCGTGCGGCTGGCCCCAGCGACTGTCACCATGGACAAAGGGATGACGCTGCAGACACACGGGGCGACCCTCAAGTTCGGCGGTCTGACGGCTGTCAACAACTTCGACCTGAACGTCCGGACCGGCACAATCACCTCCCTCATCGGGCCAAACGGCGCCGGCAAGACAACGCTGTTCAACATGATTACCGGCATCTACAAACCGACCTCGGGCCGCATCGACTTCCTGGGCCGCGACATCACGTCGCTCAAACCGCACTCGATCATCAGCAGTGGGATTGCGCGCACCTTCCAGAACATCCGGCTGTTTCCCTCACTGACTTGTATCGAGAACGTCATGTCGGGACCGCACTGTCACGCTCGCTCTGGCACGTGGGCGGCAGTCATGCACACGATTGCCGAGGTGCGGGAGGAGCGCAGCATCGTCGCCACGGCGGCCTACCGCCTGCACCAGGTGGGCCTGTGGGATGCCCGCAATGAGCTGGCTCGCAACCTGCCCTACGGCAAACAGCGCTACCTCGAGATCGCGCGCGCCCTTGCCACTGCGCCCCATCTGCTCATCCTGGACGAACCGTCATCCGGCCTGAACGACAAGGAGACCGGGGAACTCATGGTCCTGCTTCAGTCGCTGGTCGAGGAGGGGTTCACCCTTCTCCTCATCGAGCATGACATGCAGGTCGTCATGGGCATCTCCGACTGGGTCGTCGTCATGGATATGGGACTGAAGATCGCTGAAGGGTTGCCCAAAGAGGTCTACAACAACCCTCGCGTCATCGAGGCGTACCTCGGCAAGGAGGATGACTGATATGGCGACAGTGCTGGCAGTCAGGGACCTCGTCGTCAACTATGGTGCCGTCCAGGCACTCAAGGGAATCTCCATCGAACTCGGCGAACACGACATCGTCGCTGTCCTGGGAGCAAATGGCGCCGGCAAGACGACACTGCTGAAGTCGATTTCGCGCATTCTAGCCATCAAGTCCGGGAGCATCCAGTTCAGGGAACGCGATCTGCAGACTACGCCGGCATTCCAGCTCGCCGGGATGGGCATCGCCCATGTCCCCGAGGGGCGACACGTCTTCTCGACCTTGACTGTTGATGAGAACCTCGATCTGGGAGCCTACGGCGTCCGCAATCTTCCCGCGGGGCGCGAACTGGTCAAGACCAAGGACTGGATCTTCGACCTCTTTCCCATCCTCCGTGAACGCAGGAAGCAGTTGGCGGGAACGCTATCGGGCGGCGAACAGCAGATGCTCGCAATCGGCCGCGGCCTCATCTCCAAGCCACACGTGCTGTTGCTGGATGAGCCGTCGCTGGGACTAGCCCCTATCATCGTCCAGGAGATCTTCCGTGTCATCCGGCAGATCCATGAGGAAGAGGGTGTCTCCATCCTCCTCGTCGAGCAGAACGCCCGCAAAGCCCTGAGTGTCGCCCGGTATGGATACATCCTCGAGCTGGGCAAGGTCGCCATCGAGGGCGACGCCTGTGACCTGAAGAACAACGAACGCGTCCGCGCTGCATACCTCGGTGGCGCCAAGATCGTCTGCTGACGCCGCCATCGAGCCGAACACCCTGACCTGACTCTCCCAGCGTCACGCGAAGGCGCTGACGCCGTCCTTGAACCAGCCACTGTTCCACATACCATGTGCATGGTCGCACAATACGGCAGGAGGAATTGCGTGAAGACTATCGAGGAAATGCGGAACGCCCACACGACGCTGGCATCGTTCTCCTTCACGCCCGGTGGACTGAGCCACGGGTACACCAATCGAAGACTGTATGTGAACCTGAGCACACTGAACATCGAGGAGCGCCTTGTCGATCTTGCCGTCCGGGAGAAGTTCACCGGCGGGCGAGGCTACGGCCTGTACTATCTGTGGCAGGCAGTTCAGCCGACGACTCGATGGAACGATCCGGAAAACGAGATCATCTTCTGCGCCGGCCCCCTTTCCGGGCTCACCCAGTATCCGGGTTCCGGCAAGATGCATTCGGTCACCCTGTCCCCCGAGACAGGTCTGCCGGTCGACAACAACGGAGGAGGGTTCTTCGCCCCCTTCATGAAGTTCTCGGGGTTCGATGCCATCGAGATCCAGGGCAAGGCCGACAAGGATGTCATGATCATCGTCGACGGCAACAAGGGGACCGTCACCATCGAGACGACTCCGGACGAACCCATGAACAGCTACGACTTGCCCGACATCCTGCACCACATGTACGCAGACAGCGACGCAGACCTGCGGAACGTCAGCGTGGCCACGTCCGGCGAGGGTGCGGACAATACCCTGCTGGGCCTTATCAACCTGAGCTACTGGGACGCAAAGCGGAAGTGTACACGCATCAAACAGCTTGCCCGTGGCGGTCCCGGCACCGTCTTCCGCGACAAGGGAATCAAGGCCATCGTCATGCACTTCAGCGGGACGACGCCCAATCTCAACAAGCCTGCCGACCTCGAACCCATCAAGCTGGCCGGCGGCCGGATGAACAAGGAGATCCTGACGCTGGACCACACCCACAACCGCATGCGCGAAATTGGCACCGGCAACAGCGTCGAGATTCTCGACAAGTGCGACGTCCTGCCGGTCATGAACTTCAAGTTCGGCTCCGACCCGCGTACCGAGAAGATCAAGAGCGACGTGTGGCTGGCGCTCATCAGCCAGGGCATGCCGGATGGCTGCTGGCTTGGATGCTCGATGTCGTGCGCCCATGGTGTCGACGACTTCGAGCTGTGGTCCGGTCCCCTCAAGGGCCAGAAGGTCCTCGTCGACGGTCCTGAATATGAGACCATCGGAGGACTTGGCTCCAACACCGGAAGCTTCGATCCGCACTTCGTTCTCGAAGCCAACTTCTACTGTGACTACTACGGCATCGACCTCGTCGCCGTCGCCACGATCCTCGCCTTCCTGATGGAGTGTTACGAACATGGCATCATCACCAAGGAGCAGACTGGCGGACTGGACTTGCATTTCGGCAGTGACATGGACGCCCTGGAACTCATCCATCAGATGGGACAGGGTCGCGGCTTCGGCACGGTTGCGGGTCTTGGCGTCCACCGTATCAAGAAGCTGTTCATCGAGGAATACCACGCCGACGCCCAGTTCGTGAACGACATTGCCATGGAGATCAAGGGCATGGAGGTCTCACAGTACTTGTGCAAGGACTCGCTGGCGCAGCAGGGTGGATACGCCCTGGCTTCCAAGGGGCCACAGCACGACGAGGCGTGGCTCATCTTCATGGACCAGGTCAAGGGCCAGCTGCCGACCTTTGCCGACAAGGCCGAGGCGCTGTCCTTCTTCCCGTTGTTCCGCACCTGGTTCTCGCTCATGGGACTCTGCAAGCTGCCCTGGAACGACTCGGAGCCGCGTGACAACAGGGACCGGTACAGCGGCATCGAGGCTGCCAAGATCCCCGAGCACGTCGAGAACTACCTGCTGTTGTATACCGGCATGACGGGACATGCGCTGGACATCGATGGACTGCTGGCACAGAGCAAGCGCGTGTATGACTTCCAGCGGCTGTTCAACCTGCGCATGGGGCATGGCACACGCTGCGACGACTGGATGCCATACCGCGGCATGGGCCCCGTAACCGAAGAGGAGTACCTGTCCCGGCAGGAACGGTACGAGAAGCAGTTGACCGAGCAAGCCAAGATCGACATTGCAGGCATGAGCGTCGCCCAGAAGATGGCAGCGCTCCGCACCTACCGCGAAGGCCAGTACCGACAGCTTCAGGACGTCGTCTACGCACGCCGCGGGTGGGATGCAGACGGCGTTCCCACGCTGGAGACCATCAAGAACGACGGTATCGAGACTCAGGAACTGGTGGACCTCATCCAGCGGCACGCGCGCCAGGAGGCAACGCCACTGTAGCATGGTACCTGTCCCCGATGTTGTGCATTTGGGGTGTTGACTGCTAATCAGTACTCTGTGGAGGTCACTATGCAAGGAGAGAGGGTTCTTGGTGCAATTCCGGTACAGTGGAAAAAGGGGTTCCTGAATCTCCAGCCGTGGACCATTGTCGTGACGAGCGCGCGGCTCATCTTCGCACGATTCACGCAGGACATGCAGAGGAACGTGGCCCGCGACCAGGCACAGCAGGCAGGCGGCAACTGGCTCAAACAGATGGCGGCAGCGGCAACCAGCGGCTTCACGTATCATCAGCGGTACTTTCAGATGGACCCGGAAGTCATTCTCCAGGAGTGGCAGGAGAACTGGTGGGTCGACGCCCGCGGCGTTTCCCGCGCCGTGCTGACACAGGGGCGCTGGACACACAGGAACGAGGTGCGTACCCAGAATGACCATGAGCTGGTGATCGTCACCACACAGGGAAAGTTCGCATACTCCATCAATCCAACGCTGGCAGCTGGCGAGCAGGCGAATCTGCTCAGTCAGGTTCTCGGGGGAACGCTCACCTTCCGCTGACAGTTCTTACAGCTTTCCCTTCGCGTACGGCGTGGCTGCCATGCTCTCGCGTTGTCTCGCGCGGCTTCACGATGATAGTGTGGTTTGGGCGACCCAGCGTGTGCCGATAGAGAAGTGTGTGCCCTTCGGCGTCCTCGAAAAAGGTGCCGTCACTGATCCACACCCGATAGCCCTGCGGATACTGACAAGGGGGGAGGAAGATCACTGTCGGCTCGATGACCGCGGGGTCGTGGCGGAACGTGTAGTGCAGGATGCGTCTCCTCATGTCGAACCTGAGGGCGAGGGGTTCACCTGCAGTTGCCAGAGGGTACGGCCGCACAATCGCCTGCAGTGCGCGGCCACCCGCGTCGAGGACTCGCTGGTCCCGTCCCTGGTCAGCACTCCAGATGGAGAAGTCTTCCGCATTCCATTGGTCACCATACTCGTTGCTGTTGTCCGGCGTGTAGTTCCAGATGGTGGTCGAAACAAGAGCTTCCTCGGCTGCCCCGAGAATCCTGTCCAACACGGCGCCCTGCTGACGGAA